>JAKLFG010000061.1 GCA_022711315.1 bacterium
CCGCTTTACTCAGGGGTTGCCCCCTTTTCACGCTCGACTTGCATGTATTAGGCGCGCCGCCAGCGTTCGTCCTGAGCCAGGATCAAACTCTCCAGTTAAATCCTTACTTCTCAAGCGTACACTCAAAGAAACCAGGGTTGGTTCCTTATTTTCTCTCTCTTTGCTGCTGCTCAGTTTTCAATGAACTCAGATCCGGTACACGACCGGCCAGCGGGCGGCACTAAAACACAGATCAATCCGCTTGTCAATCTTTTTTCATTCTTTTTTATACAAGAGCGAAAAAGAGGGCGACCCCGTCGCTTTTTTATTCTTTCGGTGCGGACGGGTCGTTCAGCATCTCGAAGGAGACCCGTATCGGTTCCGCGGAGGTCTGCTGTTTTATACGCTCCAGCACGAGCGACTCCAACCGGCGCTCCAGCCAGCGCCTGATGCTACGGGCGCCGCCCGAACGGTCGGCGGGGGCGAGCGCCGCGACCACCGCGGCGGCGAAGGCATCGGGATCCTCCACCGTGATGTCGCATCCGTAATTCTCCCGCAGGCCGTGGACCGTCCGCTCCAGCAGGTGCCGCGTCACCGCCGGCAGTTCCTCCGCGCTGAACGGCGAGAACACGATTATCTCGTCGATGCGGTTGGCCATCTCCGGAGAGAGCGCCTTTTCTATCTTAGCGCGGACCGGTGCATCGTTCTGTTGCACGCGATCGCCGCCGTTGCCGAACCCGAGACGGGGCGTCGCGAGTTCCTCGGCGCCGAGATTGGTGGTCATCACGACGATCGCCTGCGACATCGCGACGGTGAAGCCGCGGCTGTCGGTGACCCGCCCCTCGTCGAGTATCTGTAGGAGTATGCCAAGCACTTTGGGGTGGGCCTTCTCTATCTCGTCGAGCAGGAGCATCTGGTATGGTTCGCGCCGGAACGCCTCGGTGAGTCGCCCGCCGTCCTCATACCCGGTGTAGCCGGGCGGCGAACCGATGAGGCGCGAAACGGCGTGCTGTTCCTGGAACTCACTCATGTCGAAGATCACCATGCGGTCGGCGCTGCCGAAAAGATACTCGGCGAGCCGCCGTGCCGTCTCGGTCTTGCCGACGCCCGACGGACCGGCGAGAAGCAACGACGCGATCGGCCGTCGCGTGTCCCGTCGCACGAACCGGCGCGCAAGCAGTTGGACGATGCGTCGCTTCGCCTCGGCCTGCCCCTTTATCGCGTCATCAAGCCGTTCCGGGAGCGTCTGCAGGATGCGGGTCCCGTCGACCAGCAGGTTCTCCATCGGTATGCGCGATTTCGCGCTGATGAACTCCAAAAGGTCACGCTCCGTCGCCTCCTTCCGGCCGGAACGCTGAAGCACCGAACCAAGCGTATCGAGGAGCGACAGCACCTTGTCGGGCTGGCTGCGACCCGCCATGTAGCGGGTGGAGAGAGCGACCGCCTGTTTCACGAACGCGGTGTCGTCGAGCCCGACATGGTGAAAGAAAGAGAGCGACCGGGCCGATTCCTGCGCGATCGCGAGGAGAGCATCGCCCTCCGGCTCCTCTATCGGCACGAGCGTGAAGCGACGCTCCATCGCCGGATCCTTGGCGATGGTCCGCTTGAACTCGTCGGGGGTCGTCGCGCCGATGAGCGGGAAAGCGCCGCGCGCGAGCACCGGCTTGAGCATGTTCGCCACCATCTCGTGCGTCTCGCTGCCGAGCAGATGTATCTCATCAATGAACACGATGAGCGATTCCTTCAGGCGGTCGACCTCGGCGATGAGTTCGCTCACGCGCTTCTCGAGCACGCCGCGGAACTCGGTCCCCGCAACGAGCGCCGAGAGGTTGAGTTCCCAGATGGTGCGCCCCGGCAGCAGGCCGTCGCGCTGAAGCCACGCAAGGCCTTCGACGATCGCGGTCTTGCCGCAGCCGGCGGGGCCGACGAGCAACGGGTTGTTGTTCTTCCGTCGACCGAGTATGTCGAGTATGACCTCTATCTCCTTTTCCCGGGCGCACACCGGTTCAAGGTCGCCCTCCTTCGCCAGCCGGGTGAGATCGCGCCCGAACTGCGAGAATATCTCCGGCAGACCGTTGGCCTGTGGCCTCGCTGCGACGGGACGTTCAACGGGAGCGGGAACTTCGGAGGTCTCCGGCGCGACGAGCACCTCCTCCTTGACCCGCGTCCTCGCCTGCGGCGCGGCGGCGGGCAGGAACTCCTCGGTCTCGGCGAACAGTTCGTTGATGCGGTTCCTCATGCGGCGCGGCGGATTGGTAAGCGTGTTCATGGCGCGGAGGCGAAGTTCGTTCTGGAGTCCGATCTCCTGCAGTATCTGGTAGGCGATGCTCTGTTTGTCGCCCAGTATCGCGAGGAGCAGGTGGAGCGGCGCCGGCCTGTCGGAGACGCCCTGCAGGAATCCGAGCGCGCGCCGCTCTATCTCCTTGACGGTGCCGGGCTGTTCCTTGAGCGCGCTACCGCCGCGCTGGCACCGCCGGGAGAGGTCCTTGAAGGTGTCGGCTATCGTCTGCTCGGTCACCTTGATGTCCTCGAACAGGACCGTCACCTCGCTCGGTATCGTGAAGAAGGAAAGCAGAAAATGAAAACTGGAGAGATCCTCGTCAAGACTCTGCGCGAAATCGAGCGCGTCGCCGTATAGCGCCGCGAGGGTATCGGGGGCCTGCGCCTCCATTGGTGCTCCTCTTGCCTAGGACCGGGTCCGGTGCCATTCTAGCGACGCCGTTCCCTTTTTCAACATTTACTTGGACTTTTTACAGGCGCTCGACAACCCGAGTTGGCAGGCGCGCAGATAATAGTACTTCGCCGCCTTCTCGCCGTCCTGCTGTCCCGATGCGCCACTCGCGAGCACATCGGCGTAACGGCCGCACCCCTCCTTGGAGTTCAGGTCGCAGGCCCGCTTGTAGAATTTCGCCGCCATGACCGGATCGTCCACCACCGAACCGAGGCCCTTCGCCATCATGTCGGCGAGCGAAATACAGGCGACCGCCTGATCCAGTTTACAAGAGCGTTCAAGTATGTCGCGCGCCTTCGAGATGTCCTTCGCGCCGCCCTCGCCATTGGCAAGCATGGTCCCGTAGTTGGTGCAGGCGAACCCTTTGCCCGCCGCGCACTCCCCCTCGAACAGTTGACGGGCCACGGCGTATCTCCGTTTGTCGCCCGACAGTTTGGCCTCCTGATAACAGGCTATCGAATAACGCTGATCGCACGCCGCTTCGAGGTATTCGAGCGCCTTGCGCCGGTTCCCCGCCCGCTCGAACGCCAAGGCCTGCTTGAACAGGTCGGCCGGTTCGCCCTGCGGGACATAGGCCTTGACGAACGAGACCTCGTTCTTGTCCTGCACCTTGCGAAGCCTGCCGCGCGACGGATCCTCGACCGGTGCAGGGGTTTCGGCGGGCGGCTCTTCTTCCTCCTCGGGTTCCTCCTTCACGACCATCCGGGGAGCGGAGGGCTCGCCCTTTTTCTGCGGGGCGGCGGCAGGCGCCTTTGCCGGAGCGGTCGCATGTTTCTTCACGGCGCGCGGCTTCCGCACCCGTTCGATCTCTTTCTGCTCGGGTTGAAGCGGATTGCCATCGGCGTCCTTGCCGATGAAGCGGAGCGCCTCCTCGGGTATCCGCTCGTCGGTGCGCTCCTTGGTGATGAGGAAGAAGGTCGTTCCCGCGACGAGGATGACGAGCGCCGCCAGCGTCGCGGCGACGACACGCCGGTCGGCGAAAAGGGCGGCGACACCTGAGCGGGGCATCGCGGCGACAAGGTCCTTGCGGAACGCGGCGATATCCTGATAGCGGTCCCGGATGCGCAGGGAAAGCGCCTTCAAAAGCGCCTTTTCGGCCTGCGCCGGTATGATCGCGCCGAGTTTCGACGGCGGCTTCAGCGCGTCGTCATGGAGTCGTTCGAGCGCTGCGGGCGGCACCTTGCCGGTCAGCGCGCGGTATATCGTCGCGGCGGCCGCGTAGATGTCGGTCCACGGCCCCTGTTCGCCGTTCTTGCTGTACTGCTCGACCGGCGCGTAGCCCTCCTTGAGCGTGAGACTCATCGACTGCGTCTGGCTCGTGAAGGTATAGCGCGCCGCGCCGAAATCTATCAGTTTGACCGTGCCGTCCTTGGTCAGGTAGATGTTCTCGGGGCTGATGTCGCGGTGCAGGAGATTCGCCGCGTGTATCTTCTCGAGCGCATCGAACACCGGGAGCATCACCTCGAGCGTCTTTTGGTAGGAAAGGCGACCGAACGGGTGCTTGTCGATGTGGCTGCTGAGCGGTCGGCCTTCGATGTAGCCCATCACGATGTAGGCGGTGCCGTGCTCTTCGAAGTAGTCCTTGACCGCGACCACATGCTGGTGGCTGTCAAACTTCGCCGCCGTCTGCGCCTCGCGCAGGAAGTAGCGCAGGCCGTCCTTGAAATCGATACCCGCCTGTTCGTCGTGCGGCTTCACCTGCGGATCGGGAAGGGCGCGACCGGCGATGTGACGCGGAAAATATTCCTTTATCGCCACCTTTATCTTGAGCCGGGTATCGTAGCCGAGGTAGGTGATGCCGAAGCCGCCGATGCCGAGCACACGGCCGAGGAGATACTTGCCCTCGGCGAGCGGCGTGCCGGGCGACAGTTGCGGACCGGTGTTCTCGCCCATCGAGCGCGAATCGAACCCGCACTTGATGCAGACCGGTTCCGACCCCCGCTCTTCCATGCAACGGTAACAGAGACTCACGGCACCTCCAAGGCGTAGCCTTCCGCACTATATCACAGGAATGGGGAAAAGCAAACGAACACTTGCTTGACTAGATTCTTGGATACTATATAATTACCCTGTCAATGTCGCGAAGAATGGGGGGGTTGATGCGAGCCAAGGCATTTTGCTTGATAATGCTTCTGATGGGGCAACTTTATGCCGCCGATGATCTGTCGGCTATAGGGTTCTTCGATGGAGAAAAGGTACACGTCGCGTTTGTGAGGACCAGTGAAAGATGGCAAGCGGCCTGTTTTTATGAAACTCAGGATATCACTGAACGAGCCGACACGGAACATTGTGCAAAGAATCTTTTCGAAAAACCGTGGGATGTTTTGGATTATGGAGGAAAGCATATCAAGGCAGGGATGCTTGTTTGGTTAGGGAATTTTCTGTCATCAACCGACTTCAGCTTTGAGATGCCACTTAAAATCAAGACGAACATACCACCCGATGCCCCCAAAATGTATATGTGGGGAGGAAAGGTTTATCACCCGTTGCTGGTCGTCCCTTCGGGCACCGTGGTAACAAAAATGTCGGCCAATGTTCCTTCAAAAATCGACCGGCAATTGCAAAGCAAACTGACAGCACTCTATCTTCAGAAAACTCGTAAGATATATGGTTGCGAGAAGGGAACGGAAAAAGCGCTTTTTGAGAAAACGGCGAAGTCCAAAGATCTCGCCGTAACGCCTTTAGAAAAATTCTCTGCGGGCTACTCGTTTTACAAGGTGGCTTTGAATCTTCCTCAAGAAGCGCAGTATTGTGGTTTGGTCGATAACGAAAGCGAGCTTTTTGCAGTCAAAGGAGCCGTAATAGTTAATTTAACAGCACCTCTTAATGAAGAACATCGTCCAATTGGTACGGGATTGACTTTATGGGGAGGAATTGAAGTGTCGGTCGGCAAGAAAAAGGAAAGATTGTTCATTATGCTTGCGGGTGGATATAACATCAACGGTTTTGTCTTGTTTGATGAAGATTTGCGCTTGTTGGGGACAAGCACTTGGAACTATCACTAATACTTCAATATGAGAAGGTGAAGTAAAGGGAACCTTTTGGGGAGGTCAGCCATGAAGACCATCGTCGTGTATAAGTCGAAGACCGGATTTGCGCGGAAGTATGCCGAGTGGATCGCGTATGAACTCGGCGCCGACCTGTTCGATGCGTCTGAAGTTTCAGTCGCCACGCTCGCCGAGTACGACTCTATCGTCTACGGCGGCGGGCTTTACGCCGTCGGTATCAACGGCGTCGGCCTCATCACCAAGAACCTCGACCGGCTCGCCGGGAAGCGGATCGCCATCTTCGGCACCGGTGCATCGACCGCGAGCGACAAGGTCTTTACCGAAGTGCGCGACAAGAACTTCACCCCCGCGCAACTCGAAAAAATCCGTTTCTTCTACCTGCGCGGCGGCTTCGATTTCACCCGCCTGCCGTGGTACCTCAAGCCGCCGATGGCCATCATGCGCTGGGGGCTCAAACAGAAAAAGGAACGCACCGCCGAAGAACAGGGTCTGCTCGATTCATTCGACGCGCCGGTCGACTTCACGAGCAAAGAAAACATCGAAGAGTTGGTCGCGTATATCCGATCTTGACCATCCCCCTGTCAAGGGGGAATGAGGGGGTTTTGTCCCTTCGCGACGCGGGAAAACCCACCCTGCCCTCCCTTGACAGGGCGGGAGTATCGTTATTCCTCGAACAGCGGCGTCGAAAGGTAGCGTTCGCCGGTGTCGCAGATGATGGTGACGATGAGTTTTCCCTTGTTCTCGGGCCGCATCGCCACGGTACGCGCCGCCCAGAGGTTCGCCCCCGAACTGATGCCGCAGAAGATCCCTTCCTCCTTGGCCACCCGCCGCGCCTCGGCGAAGGCGTCGTCGGCCGCCACGCGCAGTATCTCGTCGACGACCGCGCGGTCGAGCACTTTCGGGACGAAGCCGGCGCCGATACCTTGAATTTTGTGCGGCCCTTTCGCGCCGCCCGAGAGGACCGGGCTGTCGGCCGGTTCGACCGCGATCGTTTTAACCGACGGTTTTTTCTCCTTCAGCACCGCACCGACCCCGGTGATGGTGCCGCCGGTGCCGACCCCCGCGACGAAGATATCGACCTTCCCGTCGGTGTCGCGCCAGATCTCTTCGGCGGTCGTTTTACGGTGGAACGCCGGGTTGGCCGGGTTCTCGAACTGCTGGAGTATCACCGCGCCGGGTGTCTCTTTCTGTAACGCCGTCGCTTTGGCTATCGCCCCGCCCATCCCCTCGGGACCGGGGGTGAGCACCAGTTCGGCGCCGAGCGCTTTCAAAAGTTTCCGCCGCTCTATCGACATCGTCTCGGGCATCGTGAGGATGAGTTTGTAGCCCTTCACCGCCGCGACGAGCGCGAGCCCGACGCCGGTGTTGCCGCTGGTCGGTTCGATGAGGGTCGCCCCCGGTTTGATGGTCCCCGCCTTCTCGGCCGCCTCGATCATCCCGAGTGCGATGCGGTCCTTGACCGAATGCATCGGGTTCATGTATTCGAGTTTCGCGCAGACGGTCGCCCCGGTCGCCGCGCTCATCCGGTTGAGGCGCACGAGCGGCGTCCCGCCGATGAGTTCAAGCACATTCTGATGCATAGGCATCGTTATCCTCCTCCCACGATGGTCAAGATGTCGATGGTATCGTTATCGGCGAGTGCGACGCTCTCCCACTCGCCTCGCCGGACGACCGCACCGTTGCGCGACACGGCGAGGAACTGTTCCGCATCGAGTTTCATCCGGGCGAGCAGTTCGGCAACGGTTCGCGCCGCCGTTTCCTGCGCTTTTCCGTTGAGCGTGATCCGCATGGCGCTCCTCAAAAAGGTTGACGCACTCCATTTTCACGGATATGGTCGAAAAAGCAATGTTTCGGGGAGGTCGTCATGCTCTTTGCGCGCAATGTGCCGGGAATGACCGAGGTTCTGAAACGCTCTACCGTCGGCATCGCCGGGTGCGGCGGACTTGGCTCGAATGCCGCGATGCTACTGACCCGCGCCGGTATCGGACATCTGGTGCTCGTCGATTTCGATACGGTCGAGGAGTCGAACCTCAACCGCCAGCATTTTTTCCAGAACGATATCGGGAAGCCGAAGGCATCCGCGCTCGCGGCGCACCTGTCGGCGATAAACCCGGCGGTGAAACTCGCCGTCCACGACATGAAACTGTCGCGTGAGACCGTCGCGGCGACCTTCGCGGCATGCGACATCCTCATCGAGGCGTTCGACCGCGCCGATGCGAAGGAGTGGCTCATCGAGGCGTGGACCGCCGCCTATCCCGACCGCCCCATCGTCGCGGCGAGCGGCATCGCGGGCTACGGCGATAACGGGACGATGACGGTGCGGCGCGCCGGGAATGTCCATCTGGTCGGCGACGGCCGCTCCGACATGGCGCAGGGTCTCTGCGCGGCGCGGGTGATGATCGCCGCGGCGCTCGAAGCCAATACCTCGATAGAACTGCTCATGAAGCATAAGAAGTAAGGGGCTCCCATGCTGACGACGGTCACCGGGAAAGCGCTGCGGAAGATGCCGCTTTCGCGCGACGAGGCGCGGGAAATGCTCACCCTGCCCAAATCAGCGCTTCCTGATATTTTGCAGGCGGCGTCGCGGGTGCGGCGCCATTTCAAGGGCGACACGGCGGTCCTCTGTTCCATCGTGAACGCCAAGAGCGGCAAGTGTTCCGAGAACTGCATCTTCTGCGCTCAGTCGGCCCATCATAAGACGGCGGTCGAGGAATGGCCTCTGAAAAGCGCGCCGGAGATAGCGGCGGTTGCCCGCACCGATGCGCCGTATGCGACGCTCTTTGGCATCGTCACCTCGGGCCGCGCGCTGGGCAAGAACGAACTCGCGGCGGTCGAAAAAACATTGCATCATTTTGCCGAGGAGAAGATACCGCAAAAGCCCTGCGGGTCGCTCGGTATCCTCACGCGGGAGGAACTCGCTTCTCTTAAGGCGGCGGGACTCAGGCGCTACCACCATAACCTCGAGGTGTCGCGCAACTTCTTCCCGAAACTCTGCACCACCCACACTTACGACGAGCGGGTCGCGACGGTCCGCGCGGCGCAGGCGGTGGGGCTCGAGACCTGCGTCGGCGGCATCTTCGGCGTCGGCGAATCGGCCGAGGACCGGATAGACCTCCTCTTCGAGATAGCGGCGCTCGCCCCCGATTCGGTGCCGCTCAACTTCCTTGTCCCGATAGCGGGGACGCCGGTCGGCCATCTGCCGCCGTTCGATCTGTTCGAGGCGGTGAAACTGATCGCTCTCGCCCGGTTCATCATGCCCGACAAAGATATAAAGGTGGGCGGCGGCCGTATCGAGGTCTTCGGCGACAGTCAGGCACTCGTCTTTCTCGCCGGCGCAAACTCCATCATCACCGGCGACCTCCTCACCGTGAAGGGCCGCAGGTCGGCCGACGATATCAAACTGCTTGAAGACCTCGGGCTTGCCGCGATACAAGGTTGATTTTGCATTCCTTAAAAAGCGGTGCTATACTGCCTTTCCATTGCTGACGGAGCACCCGATGGCTGAAGAACACAGCGTTCAGATGATCCTCCCCGACGGAAAACAGGAGGAACTCCAACTATCGCCGGGCGCCCATTTAAAGACGCTTGCCGACCGGTTCGCCGACCGATACGATCTGCCGATACTCGGCGCGATCTGCGACAACCGCGTCGTGTCGCTCGAGGGGAAGGTCAACACCTTCAAAAGCATCGAGTTCATCACGATGCGCGACAAGAACGGGCGGCTCATCTTCCTGCGGTCGCTTCTGTTCGTCTTCATCAAGGCGGCGCGGGAAATGTTCCCGCATGCCCAACTGCATATCGAATACGGCATCGGCAACGGACTCTACTGTTATTTCGAGGGACTCGAATGGATACGACTCGAGGAGGTCGAGGAACTGGAGAAGAAGATGCGCGAGATCATCGCGCAGGACCTCCGTTTCATCCGCAAGGAAGTGCCGACCGCCGAGGCGGTGCGGCTCTTCAAGGAGGCGGGTCTGCAGGACAAGGTGCGGCTCTTCTCGACGCGGACCGACGAGACATCGAGCGTTTATTACCTCGGCGGGCTTATCGATTACTTTTACGGTCACCTCGCCTACTCGACCGGCGCCATCACCGATTTCCGCCTGCAGTACTACAACCGCGGCATCGTACTGCTGCTCCCCGACCAGAGCGACCCGACCAAGGTCGAGGCGTTCAAGGACCAGCCGAAGTTCTTCAATATCATCACCGAGAACAAGAAGTGGCTCGACATACTCGACCTCGAGAACTGCGGGCAGTTGAACGAGGCGGTGCGCCGCGGCCGCGCCAAGGAGATCGTGCTCGTGCAGGAGTCGCTCCACGAGAAGAAACTCGCCATCATCGCCGACGAGATACACCGCCGCCGCGAGGTGGTGCGCGTCGTCTCCATCGCCGGACCCTCCTCGTCGGGTAAGACGACGACCGCCAAGCGGCTCGCGATACAACTGCGGGTGAACGGGTTCCGACCGCTCCTCATCAGTCTCGACAACTACTTCATAGACCGGGACAAGACCCCGAAGGACGCGAGCGGCAAGCACGATTTCGAAGGTCTCGACGCGATCGATGTGGCGCTCTTCAACGAGCAGGTCATCCGGCTTCTGCAGGGTAAGGGGACCAACCTCCAGCGGTACGATTTCCTCACCGGCAAGAGCGCGCGCGGCGAGGTCAAGATCCGCCTGCCGAAGAACGGCATCATCATCATCGAGGGGATCCACGGGCTCAACCCGCAACTCTTCACCGACCTCAACTACGACCGTACCTACAAGATCTATGTCTCGGCGCTCGCCAACCTGAACATCGACAATCACAACCGCATCCCGACCACCGACTGCCGGCTCATCCGCCGCATGGTCCGCGACGCTCAGTTCCGCGGCCACGACGCCATAGAGACGATAGATCGGTGGCCCTCGGTGCGGCGCGGCGAGGAGCGGAACATCTTCCCGTATCAGGAACGGGCCGACATCATGTTCAATTCGTCGCTCGTCTACGAACTGTCGGTCCTGCGCAAGTACGCCGAACCGGTCCTTCAGAAGATAACGCCCGACCAGCGCGAACATCTTGAGGCGCGGCGGCTCCTCAAGTTCCTCTCCTTCTTCGAGCCGGTCGACGAGACCTTCATCCCATTCAATTCGATACTCAGGGAATTCATCGGCGATTCGGCCTTCGACTACTAAGAGATCAGCCCCGTTTCTTCTGGGCGAATTCGCGGCCGGCGCGGAACGCGGCGATATTGGACTTCACGATCTCGGGGCCCTTGCGACCGAAGAGGAACTCGATCGCCCCTTCCATCTTTTCCAGCGGGATGTCGATAAAGAGCGACGCGGCGCCCGCCATGACCATGTTCATGCCGCGCGAATTGCCCGCCGCCTTCGCCATCTCGTCGGCGTTCATGATGATGTGGCGCGGTTTTTTCTCTATCTCGGCGATGATCGCCTGCGCGTCGGGGTAGTTCGGGATGTTCACGAAGGGCTGGGAATTGGTGATGATCCACCCCTGCTTCGACAGCCACGGCAGGTAGCGGAGCGCCTCCATCGGCTCGACCGAGAGTATCATGTCGGCGGCGCCGTGCGGCACCAGATCGCTGAAGACCTCCTTGTCACTGATCCGCAGATGCGACTGGACATCGCCGCCGCGCTGGGACATGCCGTGGACCTCCGACTGCTTCATGTGGAGTCCCGCCGATATCGCCGCCTGTCCGATGACCGCCGCGATGGAGAGGATGCCCTGCCCGCCGACGCCCGCAAGTATGATATCGCTTTTCATCATTCGCCTCCCTTCTTGTTCTTCTTGCCGAGCGTCTGGATGCATTCGCGGGTCGGGATGATGACCGACACGCCTTTGTACTCTATCTCCTCCTTGATGACCCGCACCATTTCTTCATGATTCTTTTTGAGCGGATTCACTATGCGGATGTGTTCCTCCTTGACACCGAGACCCTTGCATATCTCCTGCAGCCGCCCGGTGGCGTGCGAGTCCTGTCCGCCGGTCATCGCGGTCGCCGAGTTGTCGAGTATGAAGATGACGACATTCGCGTTCTCGACGACGCAGTCGAGCAGGCCCGTCATGCCGCTGTGACAGAAGGTCGAGTCGCCGATGACGGCGCAGGCGGGGAAGAGCCCGGCGTCGGCGGCCCCTTTGGCCATCGTGATGGAGGCGCCCATGTCGACGCAGGAGTTGACCACCTCGAACGGCGGGAGCGCCGCGAGGGTGTAACAGCCGATGTCGGCGAAGACATGGCCGTCCTCGTAGCCCTTCGTGACCACTTCCTTGATGGCGTTGTAGGCGTCGATGTGGCCGCACCCGACGCAGAAGGCGGGCGGCCGTCCCGCGACGATGGCGGGGGTCGGTTCCCCGCAGATATCGGCCATGCCGAGCGCGCGGCGGACAAAAAGCGGGTTGAGTTCGCCGTCACGCGGCAGTTCGCCGGTCAGGCGGCCCTTGACCCTGACATCGCGGTCCAGCAGGCCCCGCAGAGATTCTTCGACCATCGGTTGGCCATCCTCGAGGACCAGTATCTCCTTGGTCTCCTTCACCAGTTTCTCGACAAGTTTCTTCGGCGCCGGGTACTGGCAGAGTTTGAGGACCGGGTGGGGACAGCCGTCGGGGTAGTTCTCCATCAGATAATTGTAGGCGAGTCCGCAGGCGATGATGCCGCGGCTCTTATCCGTGCCGTCGATATAGCGGTTGAAGGGGCTCTTTTCGGACTCCTCCTCGAACTTCGCCTGATTGGCGACGAGCGTCTTGTACTGTTTGCGCGCGATGCCGGGCAGGAGGACGAACTGCCGCTTGTTCTCCGGCAGTTTGGCCCCGTTCTGCGCCCGCCGCTCCTTCAGCGCGACCCCGGCGCGGCTGTGGGCGAGCCGCGTGGTGATCCGGAGCATGACCGGCGTCTTGTACTTTTCAGAAAGTTCGTACCCGGCGAAGGCCATGTCGTAGGCCTCCTGCTGGTTGGCCGGCTCGAATATGGGCAGGAGGGCGAACCGCGCAAGGATGCGCGAGTCCTGTTCGTTCTGCGAGGAGTGCATCGAGGGGTCGTCGGCCGCAACGACGATGATGCCGCCGTTCGCGCCGGTAACGCCCGAGTTCACGAACGGGTCGGCCGCGACATTGAGCCCGACATGCTTCATCGACACCAGCGCCCGTTTGCCGCAGTACGACATCCCGAGCGCCGACTCCATCGCCGTCTTCTCGTTGGCCGACCACTGCCGGTGGATGTTCAGCGCGGCGGCATCCTTCGAATGCTGAGCATATTCCATGATCTCGGTCGAGGGGGTGCCGGGATAGGCATAGAACCCGGAAACGCCGGCGTCGATGGCGCCCTGCGCTATCGCCTCGTCTCCCATCAGCATCATCTTCTCTTTGGCCAAGACACACCTCCATGACGGGTTGTTGTTCGTTCTTGCCTTTCACTCTACTTCCGGCGGGCGCCGTTTTTCAAGAAAATTCGGGGAAAATATTACGGGACGGGGGTGCGATGCTCCTTCAGGTACCGTTCGGCGCGCATCTTGAGGTCGCGCACCGTCGCGTCGTCGGCGCCGACGATGTCGACCCACAGTTCGGCAAGGGAACCTTCCTGTAACACCTTGGTATCCCTCAGGAACAAGGTATGCCCGCGCCGGTTCGCCGTCCGCAGGCCAAGCGACCGCCAGTGGTAATCCTTGCGGTGTTCCGCGGTGTAGATCGAGGCGAACACCTGTTCCGCCGCCGCGATATAGGAAGGCATCGCGCCGTCACTCTCGACCCGCGGCGTCGCCGGGTGCAAGAGCACCTCCCGCCGCCCTTCGAAGAGCGATTCGAACATCTTCCGCATGAGATGGTCCCTCACGACGACGCCGCGCAGGCGGGGGTGGGCCGCTATGCGCCGCGCATCCTCCTCGGTCACGGGGAACGGGATATAGAGGTGGTGATTGAAGAACTTGCCGACCGGTCGCCCGTCGTGGAGAAGCGCGACGCGGTCGATGTCGCGGATACGGAAGAAGGCCGCGCGGTCCGCGTCGTCGAGCACGACCGTCAGCCGGGTCGACCCGCGGCGCGCCGGGGCGCGGAGCGGGCGGAGGTCTTCCGCCCCTTTCGGTTTTTCGGGCGTGGTGAAGAACAGCCGCTCCGGGGGCATGGTGTATATCTGGTGGCGCGCCCGCTTCAGCAGGTCTTTGGTCGACTCGTCGTAGCGTTGCACAAAGAGCGCCTTCCGTACCGGCCGCGGAAAGGTGAGGAGCAGCCGGCCGCTCGCCACGGTCGCCCGCGACGGCTCCAGCCACTCGCCGTCGTACATCGTCCGGTCGTAACACCAGAAGGCGACAAGACCATCCTCGTACAGGTGCCGTTCCTCGGCGTGCAGGATGACATGGAACCGGGTGTCGCCCGTCTTGTGCGCCTCCCGGAGGATGCGGCGCCCGAGGGGCCACGGATAGTTCCATGCGTCGTTGAGCACCGGCTCGGCGGGCGGCGTGGCGCGTGGCGCGGACGGCGCGGCCGACTCGTCGTAGGCGACGACCGCCGTCGCGTCGGGCGGATAGGTATAGTCAGGGCGCAGCGAGAACGGCGCGGTGACCGACTGCCGTTCGCGCACCTTGTCGCGACACCGGAGGTCGCAGGCGGTGAACTGCTGTATACGGCCGTCGCGGGCGCGGCAGGTGCCGAACTCGGCGATACAACGCTTGGTCGTGGCAAGGTACAGCGGGGTCAGCCCCTGCGCCGCCTCCCAGTTCGGGCGCCCCGAGACGACCGGTCGCACCTTGTGGTCACGGTACCATTGCGGCCATGAGAGCATCGCGCCGCTGGAAAAGAGGAACAGCGCGCCGGTAAAACGGGCGGCCCGCGCCCGCTCGGCATCGTCCGAAGAGAACAGGAATAGCCGGTCGGCGACCGTCAGCGCCCGCGCCAAGGGGACGGCCGGCGCACGGTCGCGGTCGAAGGCGAGCGCGAAGGGATGTTCGCGGCGCCGGAGCCACGGAACGATGCGGTCCAGGTCCTCTCCGGGGAACCAAAGCGGCACGACCGGGATATGGCCTTGCTTTCTTACGACGGAGGGAAGTTGTTCGGGAAAGGCGAGAAACTGGAAGTGTTCCAACGGGACTACTTCTTCTTTCCGGCCGCCCGTTTCGAGGCCTTGAGCGGGTTGACCGCCTTCTTGACGATGGTGACCTCTTTCTTGATATGGGTCGCCATGAGGCATATCTGACCGTCCTCCCAGTGGAAGGCCGGTTCGGCGTACTTGCCGCAGACCTTGGCGCCCGCATCTTCCACGATGCGCTGGCAACCTTCGCACTGGTCCACTATCGGCAGACGGGCGATCCTGAGGTTGAGGTCGGCGCGTTTCTCGGTGCTCATCGTTATCCTCCACGACTTATCACACAGCGGCGCGATTAAACAGAAAAAGGGACGATTGTCAATAAAATGTTTCTTTCGGAAGAACTTGCCCTGCGGCGAAAAGCGGTTAGCGTACCGGCGGTCACTACCGTACGGAGGCACCATGTCGGCACAACGGAAAGTCTCGCCCGGGACCACGGTGGTCCACGGGATCCACGGTCATCATGCGACGACGCATGACCTCGTTCCGCCCATCCATCTCACCTCGACCTTCGTCTTCAAGAACGCCGATCACGGCGCCGGCTGTTTCGCCGGGACCGACGAAGGGTACATCTACACGCGGCTCGGCAACCCGACGCTCGATCTGCTCGGGCAGAAGATCGCGGCGATCGAAGGGACCGAGATGGGGCTCACCGCCGCCAGTGGCATGGCGGCCATCGCGGCGGTCGCGATGAGTTTCTGCCGCCCCGGCGACAATCTGGT
>JAKLFG010000062.1 GCA_022711315.1 bacterium
GCCAGCGTCTTCGTGATCGCCGCCGTCAGCGTCGTCTTGCCGTGGTCTATGTGACCGATCGTTCCCACATTCACATGCGGCTTCGTCCTGTTGAATTTCTCCTTCGCCATCTCTCCTCCTCCTTCCTCTCTCAGTTAATAATATGGGAACATTTTTGTCTTGATCTGCTCGGGTATCTCGCGATAAAAAGCAAATTGCATCGTGTAGGTCCCTCTCCCCTGCGAACAGGATCGCAGATCGGTCGAATAACCGAACATCTCCGACAAGGGTACTTGCGCGCGGACCATCTTGACCCGCGCACCACGACCATCGCTCATGCCTTCGACATCGCCGCGCCGCGAGCGCAGATCGGCGAGCACATCCCCCAGATACTCCTCGGGGACGATGATCTCTACCGCCATGACCGGTTCAAGGATACTCGAATCGCTCCGCTCCATCGCCTCGCGGAAACAGGCGGAGGCCGCGATGCGGAACGCGATGTCCGAAGAATCGACCTCATGGGCCGAACCGTCGACCAGCGTCACCTTCATGTCGACGACAGGGAAACCGTATCTTCCGCTCGTGGCGGCGGCTTCGACCCCCTTCTTCACGGAATTGAAGTACTCCTGAGGGATGACCCCCCCCTTTATCTTCTCCTCGAATTGGAGGCCGCCACCGCGTGGCAATGGCTCCAGGTTCAAAACGACATGCGCATATTGCCCTCTGCCGCCGGTCTGCTTGACCTGTTTATACTCATGCCTGATCGGTCTCAGGACAGATTCCCGATAGCTCACCTGCGGCTTGCCGACATTGGCTTCCACTTTGAATTCCCGGCGGAGCCGTTCGACAAGGACCTCCAGATGCAGTTCGCCCATGCCCGATATGATGGTCTGAGCCGTTTCAGCGTTGGTGCTCACCTTGAAACTAGGATCCTCTTTCGAAAGCTTCTGCAGAGAATAGCCCAGTTTCTCTTCGTCCGCCTTGGTCTTCGGCTCTATCGCGATGGAGATGACCGGTTCCGGGAAGACCATCGGCTCGAACACGATCTGATGCGCCTTATCACATAGGGTCGAACCGGTAGCGCCGTATTTGAGTCCCACGACCGCGCCGATGTTCCCCGCCCGGATGATGTCGACATCCTCCCGTTTGTTCGCGTGCATGCGCAGAAGACGACCGATCCGTTCCTGCTGATCGACCGTCGCGTTATAGACCAGCTGGCCGTTCTGTATCTCGCCGGAGTAGACACGGATATAGTTGAGCTCCCCCACATAGGGGTCGCTCATTATCTTGAACACATAGGCGCCCAATTCCTTGTCCTCAGGACGGCGAAATACCTCTTTGCCCGTTCTGGGATGAACCCCTTTGACCGGGGGAAGATCATCCGGCGCCGGCAGGTAATCGATAACGCCGTCGAGCAGAAGTTGGATGCCCTTGTTCTTGAATGCCGAACCGCACAGGACAGGGAATATCGATGAGGAAAGCACCCCTTTGCGCAACACTTTCCTGATGGTCGCCGCGTCGATATCGCCACCATCGAGGTATGACCTCATCAGGTCTTCGTCGAATTCACTGATCGCTTCGACCAATCTTTCACGGGCTTTCTCTACGCGATCTATGAGGTGCGAAGGTATCTCTTTCTCGATGCGGTACTGTGCGCCCAGCATGTCGTTGTCGTAGTAATAGGCGACACGGTCGATGACATCGACGATACCGACGAACTTGTCCTCAGACCCGATCGGCTCCTGTATCGCCACCGCGTTCGCGCCGAGGCGCTCCCGCATCATGGAAACGACATTGTCGAGGTCGGCCCCGACACGGTCCATCTTGTTGACGAACGCGATGCGCGGCACATGATACCGGTCGGCCTGACGCCAGACCGTTTCCGACTGCGGCTGAACGCCGGCGACCGCGCAGAAGACCGCGATGGCGCCGTCAAGGACCCTCAACGACCGCTCGACCTCTATGGTGAAATCGACATGGCCCGGGGTATCGATGATATTAACGCGATGGTCCTTCCAGTAACAGGTGGTCGCGGCGCTCGTTATCGTGATACCGCGCTCCTGCTCTTGATCCATCCAATCCATGACCGCCGTGCCTTCGTGAACCTCGCCCATCTTGTAGGAAACGCCGGTGTAGAAAAGAACGCGCTCGGTCGTCGTGGTCTTGCCGGCGTCGATGTGCGCCATGATACCGATGTTCCGGATATCGGAAAGCGCTATGTTCTTTTCCTTCACGGCCATGGGTCTATAGCTGTCCCGTCGTTACCACTTGAAGTGAGCGAAGGCCTTGTTGGCCTCGGCCATCTTATGCGTTTCATCCATTTTCTTGTAGGCATTGCCTCGCTTATTGTAGGCGTCGTCGAATTCGGCGGCAAGCCGTTCGACCATCCCCTTCTCGGAACGCCCGCGGGCCGCCGTGATGATCCATTTCATGCCGATGGACTGGCTTTTCTCAAGCGTCACTTCCGTCGGCACCTGATAGTTGGCGCCGCCCATACGGGTCGATTTCACCATGACCTTGGGGCGCACATTCTCGAGCGCGCGCCGGAAGACCTCGATCGGGCCGCCGTCCTTTCCCTTGGAGGCCTTGTCCAGAGAAGAGTACACGATCTTCTCGGCCACCGATTTCTCGCCGTCCCACATCACCTTGTTGATGAACTTTTGGATGAGGACCTCTCCGAACTTGGCGTCGGGAAGTATCTCTCTGCGCGATATGAACGCTTTTCTCGGCATGACTATGTCCCTCCGTTACTTAGGTCTCTTGGCGCCGTACTTGGAACGGCTCTGTCGACGACCGTCGACCCCGGCGGTATCATGGGTCCCTCTGACGATGTGGTAGCGGACACCCGGGAGATCCTTGACGCGGCCACCTCTCACGAGGACCACGCTGTGCTCCTGCAGGTTATGCCCCTCGCCGGGGATATAGCAGGTCACCTCGAACCCGCTCGTCAGGCGCACACGGGCCACCTTGCGAAGGGCCGAATTGGGCTTTTTGGGTGTCGTTGTGTAGACGCGTACGCACACGCCTTTCCGTTGGGGACACGCCACCAACGCCGGACATTTGCTTTTGTAACGGACCGCTTCTCTTCCTTTTCTGACCAGCTGGTTGATCGTCGGCATCCTTGTTCTCCCCTGTCTCTCCTGTTAGGTTGCACAAAAAACGGTGGCGATTGTAGTGTCGGGTCCTCCCCTGTCAAAGATTTTTTCCCGAGCAGTGATAACTCGTTATAACCACAAGAAAAAAAAAGCGGCGCCCTAGAGCGCCGCCAAAGAGAAAACAACTCTTTTGGGCTAACTATTCCCTTGCGTTACCGTTCCTGTTCATCGGGGATCTCGTTCGCTTGGTCCAGCATGACCACCTCGTAATGAGCCTCATGGTACTTCGGGAAACCGGTCCCGGCGGGGATGCGCTTGCCGATGATGATGTTCTCCTTGAGGCCGCGAAGCGTGTCGACCTTGCGCTCGACGCTGGCGTTGGTCAGCACCTTGGTCGTTTCCTGGAACGACGCGGCCGATATGAAACTTTCCGTGTTAAGAGAGGCCTTGGTGATGCCAAGGAGCGCGGTCTCCCAACGAGCCGGTTCCTTGCCTTCGTTCTCAACCTTCAGGTTCGCCGCCTCCAGTATCTCTTTCTCGATGAGTTCGCCTTTCATGAACGCGGTGTCACGAGGATCGACGATACGCACCTTGCGGAGCATCTGACGCACGATGACCTCGATGTGCTTGTCGTTTATCGGGACGCCCTGAAGTTTATAGACCTTCTGGACCTCCTGTACGAGGAACTTCGCGACCTCGGTCTCAGCCTTTATGCGAAGAACATCGTGCGGGTCTATCGAACCATCGATGAGAGATTCGCCGGCCTCCACGAAATCGCCGTCATGCACATTGATGTGTTTTTCCTTGGGAACCAGATAGGCGCGCTGTTCACCCTGTTCGGGCGTGACCGTTATCATCGTCTTGTTCTTGGCGCCCTTGGTCTCGGTCGAAATGGTGATGTGGCCGTCTATCTCGCTGACAATCGCGGGCATCTTGGGACGGCGCGCCTCGAAGAGATCGGATATCCGCGGCAGGCCGCCGGTAATGTCCTTGGTCTTGCGCGCCTCGCGCGGCACCTTGGCGACGATCTTGCCGGCGGCGATCTCTTCGCCGTCCTTCACTTCAATGTAGGCATTGACCGGGAGATGGTACACGGCCTCACCACGGTCTATTTTCTTCGCTTTCTTCTTTGTGGCGTCGGTTATCATGATCTTCGGCAGTTTCTTGGGGTCGCGCGAGTTTATGACGACTATCTTCGAAAGACCGGTCTGCGCATCGAGTTCTTCGCGGACCGTGACACCATTGTCTATGTCGTCGTATTTGACGAAGCCTTCGGTCTCTGCGATTATCGGGGTATTGTAGGGGTCCCACTCGGCGAGGATCTGACCTTCCTTTACGCGATCGCCGTCCTTGACGAACAGGGTCGTGCCGTAACTGATCGGGTATTTCTCGCGTTCACGGCCTTTTTCGTCGACGATCATTATGCGACCGTTACGGTTCATGGCGACGAACAGTCCGTCCTTCCGGGACTTATCCTTCACGGCGGTCTTGTCCTTGTGCTTCGCCAAAAGTTTTATGTCCTTGAAGCGTATCGTCCCGCCGCGTTTCGCCTCGTGCGACGACTTTTCAGAGGTACGGGACGCGACGCCGCCGACATGGAAGGTACGCATCGTCAACTGCGTGCCCGGCTCACCGATCGACTGGGCCGCTATGATGCCAACCGCCTCGCCGACATTGATCAGGTGGCCTCTTGAAAGGTCGCGACCGTAGCATTTGGCGCAAACGCCATACTTCGAACGACAGGTGAGCGTCGAACGGATGTATATGGAATCGATACCGAGCGCCGTTATCTTCTCGGCCTTCTCCTCGTCTATCATTTCGCCCGACTCGATGATTATATCGCCCGTTTCGGGATCCTCGACATCGTCCATCACGATGCGTCCCAGCACCCGCTCCCGAAGCGGAGAGATGATCTCGCCCGAATCGTTCAGAAGCGGTTCCGCATACACGCCCATCGTGGTGCCACAATCATCCTCGACCACGACCACATCCTGCGCGACATCGACCAGACGACGGGTGAGGTACCCGGAATTCGCCGTCTTGAGGGCGGTGTCGGCCGAACCCTTGCGGGCGCCGTGCGTCGATATGAAGTAATCGAGCGAATCGAGACCTTCCTTGAAGTTCGCGAGGATCGGCGTTTCGATGATCTCTCCCGACGGCTTCGCCATAAGTCCGCGCATACCGCCAAGCTGCCGGATCTGGTCCTTGCTCCCGCGCGCTTTCGAGTCGGCCATGACATATATGGGATTGTCGGATGGTATCGTTACCTTCCCCCACTTTTCGTGCACCACCTCTTTTTCCTTGAGTTGCTCCATCATCTTTGAGGTGACGCGTTCGTTGGCGCGGTCCCAAAGGTCGACGATCTGGTTGTACCGTTCGCCCTTACTGAGCCCACCGCCTTGGTAATGTTGCTCGATCTCGAGGATCTCCTTCTCGGTCTCCTCGATGATCTCCCATTTTTCCTTGGGCACCTTGATGTCGGAAAGCGCTATCGAATAGGCGGCCCTCGTCGAAAATTCGTAGCCAAGGTTCTTGAGTTTGTCGGCGAAGATGACGGTCGCCTTACCGCCCGATCTCCGATAACTCAGATCGAGGATATCGGACCAGTTGCTCTTTTTGAACTGCCGATTTATCATGTCGAACCCTATCTCTCGCGGGGTGACCTGCCAGAGAAGGACACGGCCCGGCGTCGTCCGGTGTATGGTGCCGTCGATACGCACGAACAGCATCGTCTGCCATTCGACCGCGCCGGCATCGCGGGCCATGAGCACTTCCTTTTCGGAGTAGAAATACTTGCCCTCACCCTTCGCGTTCGGACGCTCGGTGGTGAGATAGTACAAGCCCAGCACGATGTCCTGCGATGGAACGATTATCGGCGCACCCGATGCCGGGGAGAGGATATTGTTGGTGGACATCATCAGCACGCGCGCTTCGAGCTGCGCCTCGACCGAAAGCGGCAGGTGGACCGCCATCTGATCACCGTCGAAGTCGGCGTTGAACGCGGTACAGACGAGCGGGTGAAGCCGGAGCGCCTTGGATTCGATGAGTATGGGCTCAAAGGCCTGTATGCCGAGCCGATGGAGCGTCGGCGCACGATTGAGAAGCACCGGATGCTCGCGCACCACCTCTTCAAGGATCTCCCACACGATATCATCGCCGTTCTCGACCATCTGCTTGGCGCCCTTGACGGTGCTGGCAAAGCCTCGATCCTGAAGTTTGTTGTAGATGAACGGCTTGAACAGTTCGAGCGCCATGATCTTCGGCAAGCCGCACTGGTGAAGTTTAAGTTCGGGGCCGATGGTGATGACCGAGCGACCCGAGTAGTCGACGCGCTTGCCGAGCAGGTTCTGACGGAACCGGCCCTGCTTGCCGCGCAACATGTCTGATAACGACTTGTAGGGACGACCGCTCGGCCCCTGTATCGGGCGATGGACCTTGGTATTGTCGAACAACGCGTCGACCGCCTCCTGCAGCATCCGCTTCTCGTTCTTGATGATGACATCGGGGGCGCCGAGGTCCATCAGTTTCTTGAGGCGGTTGTTCCGATTGATGACGCGACGGTACAGATCGTTCAGGTCGCTCGTCGCGAACCGACCGCCATCGAGAGGCACGAGGGGCCGCAGGTCGGGCGGCAGGACCGGCAGGATGGTCAGGACCATGTCGCGTGGACGGATGTTGGAACGAAGGAACTTGTTGACCACATTCAGGCGTTTCTGCTGTTTGGCGATGAAACTCTTATCGCCCGTCTGCGTGATGGCCGTTTCCAATTCGGCCTTCAGTGCGACGAGGTCCAGATTCTCGCTCTCGAGCAGTTTCCGCACGGGGGCGGCGCCCGTCTCGGCGACGATGGCATCCTCGCCGAATTTCTCAAGATACTCGTGGTAGGTCTCCTCCTCCAGGTACTCGCCCTTTTTCACGCCGGGGACCTTCGATTCAAGGACCAGGTAGCCCTCGCAGTAGATGACCGAGTTCAGATGGGCGTTGCTGATACCCAATATCGTGCCGACATAGAAGGGAGAGGTCTTGACATACCAGATGTGGGCGACCGGAGAGGCGAGATTGATGTGCCCCATACGCTCGCGGCGCACCTTCGACTCGATGACCTCGACACCGCATTTCTCGCAGACCATGCCTTTGTACTTCATCCGCTTGTACTTGCCGCACAGGCATTCGAAGTCGTTCACCGGGCCGAAGATCTTGGCGCAGAACAGGCCGTCCTTTTCCGGTTTGAATGTGCGGTGATTGAGCGTTTCGGGCTTCTTCACCTCGCCGTAGGACCATTCAAGGATCTTTTCGGGCGACGCGAGCGCGACCTCCATCGCCTTGAAATCGAAACTGCTCTTGGGCCGTTCGAATATCTTGAAAATATCTTTCACCACGGGCTCCTCCTTTCGAACTGTTGCTTAACGGTTCTCTTCCACGAGCGTCACATCGAGGCAGAGGCTCTGCATCTCCTTCACGAGGACGGAGAATGAGGCCGGGACGCCGATATCGTATTTGTGCTTGCCCCGCACGATCGACTCATAGAGTTTTTTCCGCCCCTCGACATCGTCCGACTTGACCGTCAGGAACTCCTGCAGTGAGTAAGCGGCGCCATAGGCCTCCAGCGCCCAGACCTCCATCTCGCCGAGTCGCTGTCCGCCGAACTGTGCCTTGCCGCCGAGCGGTTGCTGGGTGACGAGCGAGTAGGGACCCGTGCTTCGGGCATGGACCTTTTCGTCAACGAGGTGGTGCAATTTCAGGAAATACATTATCCCGACCGTAACATCGGACTCGAACGGGTCACCAGTGCGCCCGTCGAACAGCGTCACCTTGCCGTCTTGGGGTTGATCGGCGTATTCAAGCAGGTTGTGGATGTCGGCATCCTTCGCGCCATCGAAGACCGGGGAGGCCGTATGGATACCCCTCTTCATCGACCGGATGAACGAGCGGACATCGTCATCGTCGGCCTCGTCGATGATCTTCGCGACCGTCGGCGAGGGATCGAGCAGTTTCTTGAGTTCCTCCTTGAGTTTCTTGCTCGACCAGTTCTGGGCGAGGTATGAATTGATCTTTTCGCCGATACGGCGCGCCGCGAGCCCCAGATGGACCTCGAGGATCTGACCGATGTTCATACGGCTGGGAACGCCGAGTGGGTTGAGAACGATATCGACGGTCCGACCGTCCGCCATGTAGGGCATATCCCCTTCAGGCAACAGGAGCGACACGACGCCCTTGTTACCGTGACGGCCCGACATCTTGTCGCCGACGGACAGTTTGCGCTTGATGGCAACGAAGACCTTGACCGACTTGATGACGCCGGGCGCGAGATCGTCGTTCTTGGACACCTGCTTGGTCTTGGTATCGTATATCTTCTTCACGGTCTCGATCTTGCGGCGCATCGCCAAGATCGATTCCTTGATCTTCTTCGTGGCATTGCGATCGGAAACGCTGACATTCTCAAGTTGGGATTCCGGTATCTTCGACACACCGTCAGCGGTCAGTTTCTCCCCTTTCTTTATGAGGGAGCGACCTTTTTCATGCGTGACCGGCGCATCGGTCGTCTTGCCGACGAGCAGTTTGCGGATCATCTCGTAGGTATGTACTTCGATGATCCGTATCTCCTCGTCGCGCGCCCGTTTGAGCGTGTCGAACTGCTCTTTTTCCTGCTCCTTCATCCGGTTGTCCTTCTTGGTCCCCTTCCGGGCGAAGATACGGGCATCGATAACGACCCCTTCGACGCCGGGCCGGACATAGAGCGAACTATCCTTCACATCCCCCGCCTTCTCACCGAAGATGGCGCGGAGCAGTTTCTCCTCCGGCGACAGGACCGTCTCGCCTTTGGGCGTGACCTTGCCCACGAGGATATCGCCCGCCCGGACCTTTTGGCCGATACGGATGATGCCGCTCTCGTCGAGTTTACGGAGCACCTCGTCGGGCGCATTCGGGATATCGGCCGTTATCTCCTCGGGGCCCCGCTTGGTGTCGCGGGCCTCGCAGACGAATTCCTCGATGTGGATGGAGGTGAAGGCATCCTCGTGGAGCAGGCGCTCGTTCACCAATATCGAATCCTCGAAATTGTAGCCGCTCCACGGCATGAAGGCGATGAGCACATTGCGCCCGAGCGCCAATTCACCGCGGTCGATAGCCGGCCCGTCGGCGATGACATCCCCTTTTTTGATGGTGTCGCCCACATTCACAACGGGGCGCTGATCAACGGCGGTGTTCTGGTTCGACCGCCGGTATTTGGAAAGATTGTAGATATCGACATCTATGGCCTCCTCGGTCTCCGCCGGATCGACCTTGATGACGACATGCGTGGCATCGACCTTGACCACCTCGCCGCCCCGCTTGGCGTATACGGTGTAGCCCGAATCGCGGGCGACGAACTGTTCCATCCCGGAACCGACGAGCGGCGCCTCGGCGCGCACCAGCGGGACCGCCTGCCGTTGCATGTTCGAGCCCATGAGGGCGCGGTTCGCGTCATCGTGTTCGAGGAACGGAACAAGCGCCGCCGACACCGAAACGATCTGTACCGGAGCAAGGTCCATGAGGGTGATCTCTTCACTGCGCACGCGGACGATATCACCCTTATCGCGCGCATTGACAAGATCTTCCATCAACAGGCCGTTCTTGTCGACCGGCACCGAGGAGGGAACGATGCGATGCTCCTGCTCCTTGATGGCGTCAAGATAGACGACCTTGTCGGTCACTTTGCTCCTGCCGGTCGCTTTGTCCTTCTCTATCACGCGATACGGCGTTTCGATATAACCGAACTCGTTTATGGCCGCGAAGGTGGTGAGCGAAACGATAAGACCGACATTCGGGCCCTCCGGCGTCTCGACGGGACAGATGCGGCCGTAGTGGGTCTTATGGACATCGCGGACCTCGAAACTGGCGTGTTCGCGCGCCAGACCGCCCGGACCAAGCGCGGACAGACGCCGCTTATGGGTCATTTCGGAAAGGATGTTGGTCTGGTCCATGAACTGCGAAAGTTGGCCGCCGGCGAAGAACTCCTTGAGCACCGCCGTCACCTGTTTGTATCCGATGACCTCGTAGGGTGTGAGCGATTCTATCGCGGCACCGGCCAGTTTCTCTTTTATACTGTGGGCCATCCGCAGAAGACCGTTCTTGAACACATCCTCGAGAAGTTCGCCGACCAGGCGCACGCGACGGTTCCCGAGGTGGTCGATGTCGTCCACAACGCCGCGGCCGTCGGTCAGGTTCAACAGGTAGCGCACCGTATTGAGCACATCCTCGCGACGCAGGAGTCGATTGGTCAGCGGAACCTGCTCGCCGAACTTATGGTTCATCCGCAGGCGACCGACCGCACTGAGGTCATAGTTCTCCGAATTGAAGAATAGATTCTTGAAATAGGCCTCGGCGACATCAATATTCACCGGATTGGAGGGGACCATGATCTTGTATATCTCGGTCAAAGCCTCCTCGCGCGTCGATACCTTGTCTATCTTCAGCGTATCCGAAAGATGCTGAGAGTATTTCATATTCTCGATGTAAATGGTCTCTAGGCGCTGAACGCCCCGCTTAAGGATCTCGTCAAGGAGCGTCGGGGTGATCTCATCGTTGACATCGGCGATCCGCGTCCCGCTTTTGTCCACGACCGGCTTGAACAGGCGTTTCCCCATGAGGTGCTGTGGATCGATCGCGATCTCTTTGATGCCGAGTTTTTTGAGTTTCAGCAGGACCGCGCTGGAGAAGTTCTTGCCTTCCTGCACAATGATGGCGCCCGACTTGTCATAGAGATCGACCGGGACCTTCTGCTCCCTGAGTTGTTCCGCGTCCTTCTCGTGGTCCAGCACCTGAAAGAGCTCGCCCTTGTTGATGACGAATCTTTCCGGGAAATAGTAACTCGACACGAGATCCTCTTTTGAGTAGCCCCAAGCCTTGAGGAAAACGGTCGCGGGGAATTTCTTCTTGCGGTCTATCTTGACATACAGCAGATTCTTGGAGTCGAACTCGAAATCGAGCCACGATCCGTGGTACGGGACCAGCCGGGAAACGAACACATCGTTGCCAGCGGCCGAACGCATCTTGTCGTAGTCGAAAAAGGTCCCCGGAGAGCGGTGCAACTGATTGACGATGACCCGCTCCGTACCGTTGATGACGAAGGTACACCAATCGGTCATGGCGGGAATGGCGCCGAAATGGATATCCTGCTCCTTGATATCGTTCAGCCCTTTACGGACGCCGTTCTGGTCCACCTCGTAGGAAGCGAGCGCCACCTTTATCTTGAGCGGTATCTCGTAGGTCGTGCCACGCAGTTTACATTCCTCCACATCATACAGCGGTTCGCCGAGCGAATATCCGCCGAAGGTGAGTTCGATGGCGTTATTGAAACTGGTGATCGGAAAGACCGAGCGAAAAGCCGACTCCAGACCGGTGACCGTCCGTTCGGACGGCGCCGCGTCCTTTTGCAGGAACTGCACAAAGGAACTCTTTTGGACCTGAAGAAGGTCGGGGATGTCCTTCACCCGTTTCGTTATCTTCCCGAACCACCGACGAGCCCTGAAATTAGACTGACCGAGGATACCCATTGCAACCTCTCTTGCGTGTTAGTTGCCGATATGCGTCCCTGTACACGAAGTCAAAGAACGAAAATAAGGTAAGACAGCATACACCGCTGTCTTACCATACAAAACATATGAACTGTCCCGTAACACCGGGACGAGTTACTTTATCTCGATCTCGGCGCCGACCGCGACCAGTTTCTCTTTTATCTTGTTCGCCTCGTCCTTTGTCACGCCTTCCTTCACCGTCTTGGGCGCGCCATCGACCAGATCCTTCGCTTCCTTGAGGCCCAGCGTCGGGATCAGTGCGCGGATCTCTTTGATGACCTCGAGTTTCTTGGCGCCCGCCGACTTCAGGATGACCGTGAATTCGGTCTGAGCCTCAGCCGCCGCCGCCGCCGGAGCCGCCGCCGCCACCGCGACCGGCGCCGCCGCGCTGACGCCCAGCTCGGTCTCAAGTTCCTTGATGAGTTCGGCCAGTTCGAGGACCGTCATTCCCTTGATGAATTCTTTCACTTCCGCTTTGGTAGCCATGATCTTTCTCTCCTTTGAAAAAAGTTGTAACGCTCGTTAATTGCCTGCTGTTTCCATCTTCTCTTTGTGGGCCGCGAGCACCCGCAGGAACGACTGGGGGACCGCCGCGAGAAGTTGCACGAACTTCTGCGGGACCGCCTGCATCGTACCTAAGAGTTTCGCCTGAAGTTCCGTCTTTCCGGGCATTTCGGAAAGGATCTTGACCTCCTGCGAGGAAAGCACCCTTCCATCGATCATGCCGCCCTTGACAACGAACCCTTTCTCCTTTTCCTTCTCGGCGTACTTCTTAAGGAGTTTCGCGCCGACCGTCTGATCGTCCATCGTGGTGACGACGAGCGAAGTCATCCCCTTGAAGAACTCGGTCATGCCGGCGTAGGCCGTCTCTTTGACCGCGATCCTCGCGAGGGTGTTCTTGACGACGACGAATTTGACGCCGTTCTTGGCGCAATCCTTACGAAGCGGGGTGAAGGTGGTCATGGGCACATTGCCGAAATCGACCGCGATGCATGACGAAGCGCCGGAAAGAAGCTTTTTCAGTTCCGCGACCAACTGCTCCTTTCTCGCTTTTTCCATCTAACCTCTCCTCTTGTTCTGTCGCTGGCCCGCGAAGACAGAAACAACTTGTCTCCGGCAGGAGATTAAGCCGGCAGTACCGGCACCCGCCTTCTCAGACCAGGCTCGTTCCAACTCTTATATCACACCTTTTCCAACAGATCGTTCTCGTCGATCTTCACGCCGGGCCCCATGGTGCTCGACAGCGAGATCTTCTTGATAAAAGCGCCTTTGGCGGTCGACGGTTTCAACTTGACCAGACTTCTGAACAGCTCCTCGGCATTCTCCTGAAGTTTCTGGGAGCCGAAACTCACCTTGCCGATCGGCACGCAGAGCACACCGGCCTTGTTGACCTTGAACTCGACCTTGCCCGCCTTCGCCATTTTGACGGCTTCGGCGATGTCGTTGGTCACCGTCCCGACCTTGGGGTTGGGCATCAGACCACGACGACCGAGGATCTTGCCCAGTTTGCCGACCTTGCCCATCATGGCGGGGGTCGTCAACAGTTTGTCGTAACCGACCCAACTCTCATTCTGTATCTTCTCTATCATATCGTCGCCGCCGACGAAATCGGCGCCGGCCTTCGTCGCCTCCTCGACCTTATCGGGGGGCACGATGGCCAGAACGACCACTTTCTTGCCCAGACCATGCGGGTAGACACAGGATCCGCGGACCATCTGGTCTGATTTTTTTGGATCTATGCCCAGGTTGATGGCAAGATCCACCGTTTCGTCGAATTTCTTCGAGGCAGCCTTCTGCATGAGATCGAAAGCCTCGCTGAAGTGATATTTCTTCGCATGATCGTAGGTCTTCGCTACATCAGCGATCCTTTTGCCCTGTCGCGTCGTCATGATGTCGTCTCCCTATTCGATGGTGATGCCCATGCTTTTCGCGGTCCCTTCCACTGACCGCTTGGCCGACTCGAGGTCGGTCGTATTAAGATCCTCCAGCTTGGTCTTGGCGATATCTTCGACCGCCTTGCGGCTCACCGCGCCGATCTTCTTCTTATTCGGCTCTCCCGACCCCTTCTCCATGTTGGCCGCCTTGAGCAGAAGTTGCGAGGTCGGCGGGGTCTTGGTCACGAACGAGAAGGAACGGTCGGCATACACCGTGATGATGACGGGGATGATGAATCCTTTCTGAGCCTGCGTTTTTGCGTTATACTGCTTGCAGAACTCCATGATGTTGACGCCGTGCTGACCGAGCGCGGGGCCGACCGGGGGAGCAGGGTTCGCCTGTCCGGCGGGTATCTGCAGTTTGATGTTCGCGATGATCTTCTTCGCCATGGGAATCTCCTTTGGTTAATCCTCGACTTTTTCCACCTGGGAAAAACTCAGTTCGACAGGCGTCGACCGCCCGAATATGTTCACCAGCACATCCAGTTTCTCTTTGCCTTCCTTTATATCGTCTATGACCGCCTTGAAACCGGCGAAGGCGCCGTCCTTTATCAGGATGGTCTCGCCCTTCTCGAAGGAGATCTCGTGCACCTTCTTTATCTCACCGTCCTGCATCATCTTGCGGATGCGCTCTATCTCGGCCGCCGTGATGGGCGTCGGCTTGATCCCCGCGTTCTTGTCAAAACGCTTCTTCTCCCCGACGAAGGCCGGTTTGCGGATGAAGGCGACGCTCTTGATGAGGAGCCAAGCCTCGTCGGAATAGTGCATCTGGATGAACACATATCCGGGGTAGAGGTTCTTCCTCACCTTGCGCTTCTTGTCGCCCTTCTTTTCCTCTATCTCCACCTCGGGAACGATGATCTCGCCGAAATGGTCCTGCATCTTGCGATCTTCGACGATCTTCAGGATCGCGTTGCGGAGTTTGTTCTCCTGCCCCGACTGGGTATGGATCGCGTACCATTTCATGTGATAATCCTTCCGGTCGTCCCTCAGTAAATAAGCAGCATGACATTCGCCCAGATCAGATCGAGCACGAAGAAAACAACGATCATGATGCCGACGAACACGAAGACCGATATGGTCGTGACCCGGGTCTCGTCCTTGGTGGGCGTCGTCACCTTCTTGAGTTCCTCGATCACCTCGTCAAGTTGCGAACGGTAGGTGCCCTGCCGGTATGCCCACAGGAACCAGGTCGTCGCGACCGCAATAACGGTCCCCGCGATGTTCTTAAGCGGCAGGAACCCCGCCAGCATATAGTCGGCAAGATCTATGGCGCGCATGCTGAGCACCGCATCGCTGAGCGAGACGGCGAAATAGGTCAACAGCGCAAAAAACACCGCATAGGAAACAAGAATGATCTTGCTATTCTTCATGGTCACAGCTCCCCGATCCATCGTTCACCGTCACAAAATGGCAGGCCAGGCAGGACTCGAACCCGCAGCCCTCGGTTTTGGAGACCGATGCTCTACCAATTGAGCTACTGACCTGCATGCGCACCGTCATATCTTGCCCTCTTTATGCTCGGTATGCTTGCGGTCGTGCGGGCAGTATTTTTGGAGAACGACCTTATCCGCCGTGTTCTTCTTGTTCTTGGTCGTCGTGTAGTTCTTGCGTTTGCACTCCGAGCAGACCAAGGTCAATTTGATGCGATTTCCCGCCTTTTTCTTGGAAGCCATGTTCGTATCCTCTTGTTACTCGATTATCTTTGTCACCACACCGGCGCCCACCGTGCGGCCGCCCTCACGGATCGCGAAACGGAGACCTTCCTCCATCGCGATCGGCGCTATCAATTCGCCCGTGATCTTTACATTGTCCCCCGGCATGATCATCTTCACGCCCTCGGGCAGATGCAGGATGCCCGTCACATCCGTCGTACGGAAATAGAACTGCGGACGGTAGCCCTCGAAGAACGGCGTG
>JAKLFG010000063.1 GCA_022711315.1 bacterium
CTGATCGATGTCGACGCCCGCCTTGACCTTGCACTCGTTATTCGCCGTGTCGCAGAAGTAGATGGCGGTGTCGCCGCAGTCGGCGTCCTCTTCACAGTAACTGCCGGTGCCGGGGTCTTCGTCGGTCGGCGCACAGGAGGACGCGGCCAGAACGATCACGGTCACGCCTATCAGCAAGGCGGCGCGAAAAAACTCTTTTTTCATGTTACATCCTCCGGGAAAAATCCTTATATTACTCCTGATCATTTATCTTCTGCAGGTCGAGCCCGGCGGTGTAGGCGTAGGAAACATACTGCGAGAAGCCGTACACATACAGCGCGACCGGTTTGGTGGCGGTCAGCGTGTGGGCGCCGTCATCGGTGTCCACATACTGGCGATACCAAGGCGTTCCCGGTATCTGCGTGAAGGTGTTGGAATCCATGACGGTGCCGCCGTCGAGCGTTATCTGGTTGTCCGCCGGGGAGACGATGGTGAGCCGGTCGTAATCGTAGTTCGGCGCGACGAGGAATATGTAGTCCTGCCGCATCTGCTCGTTCGGCGCTATCAGCATCATCGCCGGGTCGCCGGTGTCGGCTCCCGCGTCCTGCGAGGCGAGGAACTGGGCCACCATGATAGGTTCATTCGCGGTCACGACGAAATCGGCGGTGGTCGAGAATTCGTGCACCTGCCCGGCGCTTAGCGTCACGGAGCCCGATGCGCCGCCGGCCCAGGAGACGCTGGTCCCGTCCTTCGAGGCGAGGATGCGGAAATAGTCCGCCTCGGCATTGCGCGGTTTGGTGCGTACCGCGGCGAACTCCTTGCCCCATGAACGGAGCGGGAATATCTGGTGTTCGAGATGGTCGCAGGCGTAGGTCGAGGCAGGGATGAAGGTGCAGACATGGCCGCCGAACACCGCGATCTTGTTGCTGGCGGAGATCATGCTGCCCGAAAGATCGGGACCGTAACAGGAACTGTCGCACGATGCGCCGGCGGTGTTGAGCGTGAGTATGTCGTACTGGTTGAGCGTGTATTCCACCGTGTCGTTCGGGTTCTGGGCCGCCACGCCGGTCCCGGCGCGCGAGGCGCCGCGGTAGGTGACGGTGACGGTCGTGCTGCCCGATTCGACCGCGATGACGGAGACGAAGCCCGGGTAGCTGTGGGTGGTGCCCCCACCGCAGCCGTCATCTTCCGAGTAGAACCACTCGGGCCAACTCATCGCCATGTATTTCTGCCCGAGTGCTCCCTTCGGCAGGAGCAGCGACGCATCGTTCGAGTAGATGAGGACATTGCCGAACGGGTTCATCTGGGTCATCGTGACAGGGCGGGACGCGACGAACTTGAGCGCCTTGTTCGATATGCCCGGTTCGGTGACGAACTGTTCGAAGGTCGTGAATTGCGCCCAGTTGACCTGCGACGGGGCGACGGTGAACTGGTTGAGTTGGACATCGCCCGCCCCGTAGACCGTGACCGTGACCTCGGTATCGTTCGGGTTCGCGACGACGACCGCGTAACTGCCGTTCGATTCGTACCCTCCGCCGTTCTGAAGAAAGGCTCCCCAATACTCGCAGCCGACATAACTTTCGGCCGCCTCCGCCTTGCCGCACTCGGAGAGACACTCGCCTTCGAAGCACTCGGTGTCGATATTGCAGGTCTCGACATCGGACCATTCCTTGCCGAGTTCGTCGCACTGCTGGACCGTCTGCAGGTCCTTGCAGGTCCGGGCGTTCGGTTCGCACATCTTGAAATAGCAGTCGGGGTAACCGATGTAGCCCGCAGAGCATTCGTCGCAGGAGGCGCCCGCATAGCCCTGATAACATTTGCAGGAGTTGTCCTCCTGACACTTTCCGTTGCCGTTGCAGGTGACCTGATCGCAGTTGTCGGGCACATCGGTGTCGGGGATCACGGCATCGTCCTCGGCGAGCGGGATCTCGCCCTCGGCCGGCGGGGTATCATGGTCGGTGTCGACATCGATGTCGGGAACAGGGCCGTCGCTCCCGCCGCTCTCCTCCACGCAGTCGGGATAGCCGGTATAACCGGAAGAGCACCGTTCGCAGAAGTCGCCGCCGTACCCCTTCTGGCACATACAGGCCATATGGATATCGCTATAAACGCCGTACAGACCGCAGATGGGGTCGCCTTCCGGGCCGCCTTCCTCGGGATTGCACCCCCCGAAAAGCAAAAGGGCGAGCGGGAACGACGACACGATGAGGCGGAGGGGACTTTTCATTCGGGGACTCCATCCTCCTTGATAAGGGTCGGGCGAACCCGATCATTATAGGCGAGCGCCATGAAAATTGCAAACCTCTTTTTTTTAACATATACAGATGGGTGGTCCGAACAACAACCGACGGAGGGCATGATGGACGAAAAGACGAAACGGGTGCTGGCGGTGTTCGAGGAGATCAACAAGGTGCCGCGCCGCTCGAAGCAGGAAGAAAAGATCGTGCGGTGGCTGGTCGACTGGGCGAAAAAACGCGACCTCGCGGTAAAGACCGACAAGGTCTCCAATGTCCTCATCACGGTCCCGGCCTCGAAGGGGTGCGAGAAGGCGCCGACGCTCGTCGTGCAGGGACACATGGACATGGTCTGCGAAAAGACCCCCGATTCGCCGCACGATTTCACGAAAGATCCGATCAAGTGCATCATCGAGGGCGACTGGATGCACGCCGATAAAACGACGCTCGGCGCAGACAACGGCATCGCTATCGCGCTCGCGCTGGCCATCGCCGAGGACCCGGAGGCGGCCCATCCGAAACTCGAACTGCTGTTCACCGTTGATGAGGAGACGGGGCTCACCGGCGCCAACGCCATAGAGCCGGGCTTCCTGACCGGCAAGGTCCTGCTCAATGTCGATTCCGAGGACGAGGGGATATTCACCGTCGGGTGTGCCGGCGGTCGTGACACAAAGTCGGTACTGCCGCTCACCTACGAAAAGGCGCCCGCCGGGTCCGCCTTCGTGAGGATCTATGTCGGCGGCCTGTTGGGCGGCCATTCGGGCGTCGACATCAAGGAACACCGCGGCAACGCCAACATCATCCTCGCCCGGCTCCTCGCCGAACTGCGCGGGAAGATGCCCTTCGCGCTCGTCACGATAAAGGGCGGCAGCGCCCACAACGCCATACCGCGTGATGCCGAGGCGGTCATCGCCGTGCCGGAAAAGTCGTTCGAACAGGTCGGCGGAACGGTCGCGGCCTTCGAGAAGGTGCTGAAGAACGAGTTCCCCAAGGATAACGGCCTGAAACTGACCGCCCTGCGCGACGCGGCGGCGCCCGAGGCGATGGACAAGAAGACGACCGACGCCGTCATCGATCTCATCCTCGCCCTGCCGCACGGCATCGCGGCGATGTCGGCCGAAATGGAGGGGCTCGTCGAGACCTCGAACAACCTCGCCATACTCGCGGTGGCGGACAAGAAACTCACCATCACCACGAGCCAGCGCAGTTCGGTCATGTCGCGGCTCGACTGGCTGACGCTCAAGGTCGAGACGATCGCGCGGCGCGGTGGTGCGACCCCGCATACCGGCGGCGGCTATCCGTCGTGGCAACCAAACATCAAGTCGCCGCTCCTCGCACGGTGCCTGAAGGTCTACAAGGAACTGTTCAAGGTCGACGCGAAGGTCGAGGCGATACATGCCGGGCTCGAATGCGGCATCATCGGCGCGAAGTACGACGGGATGGACATGATATCGTTCGGCCCGACGGTGAAGAATCCCCATTCGCCCGACGAGAAGATGTTCGTGCCGTCGGTCGGTCGCTATTACGACTTCATGAAGGCGCTGTTCAAAAGTTATTGTTAGGAGGCGGCCATGGATGCCTACGAGATCATACGGTTCATCAGCGAATCGGAGAAGAAAACACCGGTCCGCGCCTACCTGAAGGGGGCGCTCGACGCGGTCGATCTCTCGCTGTTCCGCGAGGTGTACCGCGGGGTTGATTTCGCACTCGTGATGGACGAATGGGACAAGGTGGATGCGTTCCTCAAGATGTTCCACGAGCAGGTCCACGCCGAACGCATCGATGTCGACCGCCGCAACTCGGCGGTGCCGCTCCTCGACCTCAAGGGCATCAACGCCCGCATTGAGCCGGGCGCCATCATCCGCGACAAGGTCACGATAGGCGACAAGTGCGTCATCATGATGGGGGCGGTCATCAACATCGGTTCCGAGATAGGCGAGGGGACGATGATAGACATGAATGTCGTCGTCGGCGGCCGCGTCATCGTCGGGAAGCATTGCCACATCGGTGCCGGATCGGTGCTCGCCGGGGTGGTGGAGCCGCCGTCGGCCGAGCCGGTCCGCATCGGCGATAATGTCGTGATGGGGGCCAACGCCGTCGTGCTCGAAGGGGTGCAGGTGGGCGAGGGGGCGGTCGTCGCCGCCGGCGCGGTCGTCACCCAGAATGTCGAGCCCTACACGGTGGTCGCCGGGGTCCCGGCCCGCGTCATCAAGAAGGTGGATGACAGGACCAAGTCGAAGACCGAACTGGTGGACGCCCTGCGAAACCTCTGATATGCCGCTTCTGCGCGATATACCCGAACAGGAACTGTCCGATCTTCTCGACGAGGCGAGGCGCCTCTGGGAAACGGGACAATGCTGTCCGACGCGGTGCGGCGTCACGCGGCGGTGGGGGGCCGCCCCCGACCGCGAACCTCCTTGCGGCGGATCGTCCACCGGCATCAAGGTCGCCTCGTTCGCGGTCCACAACGGCGAAGAGCCGCCGGTGAGCGGGTGGAACGGCGCCGGCAACATATTTTTCTCCGGGTGCAACATGCACTGCCTGTTCTGCCAGAACTGGCCGATATCGCACGACAACAACGGGCGGCTCCATACCGCCGAAGAATTCGCCGTCGAGGTAAAGAAACTGCTTGCGAAAAAGGTCCACAACCTCAATCTGACGACCGCCGACCACTATCTTTACCCGGTGTTCAAAGCGCTCGCCGGCATGCGCGGCGAGATAGCGGTGCCGATATCCTACAACTGTTCCGGCTACTTCGCCGAAGAGGCGCTCGCTGTCGTCCTGCGTTTCTGCGACATCTTTCTATACGATGTGAAGTACCTCGACCCGGCGCTTGCGGCGCGCTACAGCAGGGCGCCGGGCTATGTCGATGCGATGACGCGGGGACTTGAGATCCTCCGCGCGGCACGGATACCGTGGGGGGAGGACGATCTCGGCATTCTCCAGCGCGGCCTCATCATACGGCACCTCGTGATACCGGGAGCGGTGGAAAATTCGCTCAAGGCGCTTGACCTGCTCGCCGCCTACCGCGACCGGGGGATGATCTTCAAACTGTCTCTCATGAGCCAGTATTTCCCTGCCTACCGCGCGACGGAACACCCCGACATCAGCCGCCGGATCACCCGCGACGAGTACGACCCGATAGTGGCGCGGATGGAGGAACTCGATCTCGACGGCTGGACGCAGGACCTCGACGCCCACGGCGGTGCGTGATATCACTTCTCCGGCAGGCCGAGCAGTCCCGCCTTGAGCGGGCGGTTGGCCGGCTTCTCGCACAGCCAGATACCGAACAGCGCCTTTTTGAAGTCGAACCCGGGGATGGTCCCCTTGTAGGTGCCGTTCATCGACACCATCGTCCCCTTGCCGGGGACATAGAGAAAGGTGGCGGTGTCGTACTTGCGCGTCTTGCGGTCGAACCACGAAAGTAACTTCTCGGACCGCGCGAGGAGGGGTTTCAGTTTCTCGGGGTCGCGGCCGGTGGAGTAACGGAACCCGTCGCGCAGGGCCTCCTTGAGTTCGCCCAGGTCTATGAAACTGTAGAGTATGTGGAGCCGCATCGCCATCGGTTCATCGGTGTCAAGTATCGTCTGCCAGTCGCTCGAGGGCTGTTTCAGGTAAAGCGTATTGGCGTAGACGGTGAAGGAGAACTTCTCGAGGAAGCCGACCCCGTTGAGCCGCAGGAGCGTCTCGTTGTCGACCGTCAGGTGTTCGTCGAAATAGAAGCCCTTCTCCCGGCGCGCCTCGGCGGCGGGAGGAAGCAGAAGGATGAGCCCGAAAAGGGCCGGCAGGAGCAGGCGGCGCATGGTACCTCCGTTCGGGTGACAGGACCATCGAAAGACCCGGCGCGAGAGTAGCATATTCAGAAAAGATAGCCAAGATAAAAAAGAGGGGGCCGCTCCCTGCGCTGGAGTACAAGGAAAATCAGACAGATAAAACTTTTATTGGCAACAATCTTGACAAATATCAACGGGTTTGGTATCTCATGTTAGCAGATGATTGTGATGAGTGCTAAGGAGGTGCCATCATGACCGCTTACATCCCGGCCCTGTCGAACGACTCGCTGTCGTCCTACATCCATTCGGTCCTCGCGGTGCCCGACCTCGACCGCGACGAAGAGGAGAGCCTGTTCCGGCGCTATCGCATTGAAGGCGATATCGACGCGGCGCGCCGCATCATTCTTTCGAGTCTCAAACTGGTGGTACACGCCGCCTACAAGTTCCGCAAGTTCCGCGATGTGGTGGATCTCATACAGGAAGGCAATGTGGGGCTCGTCACCGCGCTCAAGAAGTTCGACCTCGCCAAGGGGGTCCGCTTCGCCACCTACGCGCTGTGGTGGATAAAGGCGAAGATACAGGAATTCATCCTCTCGCATATGTCGATCGTCCGCTATGGCAAGGGACGCGACGAGCGGAAACTGTTCTTCAACCTTGTCTCGACGGTGCGCGAGATAGAGGCCCACGATCAGGGGCGCGAACTGACCCGCGAGGAACTCGTCGCCGAGGTGGCCCGCCGGCTCGGCATGGACCCGATCCGCGTAGCCGACAACATGCGGGTGCTCACCTCATCGTCCGATGTGTCGCTCGACGATCGGTACGAGGACGGTTCGGAGCGCTACCAGATAGCGGACGGTACGGCCGACCTCTCCGAACAGTTGGTCCTCGACGAGCGGAAACAATTGCTCTACCGCGCCGTCGGGTCGCTCGACGAACGGGAGCGCTACATCATAGACAATCGCTACCTCACCGAAGAGCCGCAGACGCTTGAGGACATCGGTCGCAAGTACGGCGTCTCCAAGGAACGGGTGCGCCAGATAGAGGAGCGCGCCCTCGACAAGATGCGCAAACAGGCGTTCGCCGTTTCGTGATAGGGAAATAGCGCCTAGTCTTCGCCGCCGCTGTCGAAAACGCCCGGTACGATGATCGTGACGGTCTGGGTGTCGAGTACGGCGCCGGTCACCTGATCGCGGACATCGATGTAGGCGGTGAACACCTGCGCCTCGGCCGAGGTCGGCTTGAAGCAGGTGTCGTTCTGCGCATGTACCGTGAAAAGGAGTTTCGCTCCCTCCTTGGCCGGGTCCGAGGTGCCGGGTGCGAAGTTGGCGAAGCCGTTGTTGTAGGCGGCCCCATCCAATGAGGCCGGTGTCGCGGCCGGTGTACAACTTTTCTCCGGTTCCGCCGGGGGCGCCACATAGGAGAGCGCCTCTATCATCTTGAGGAAACAGGCGGTGTCTATCGTGCCGCCGTCGCCGTCGTCCTTCCCGATCGTGAGGACGCTGAAGGTGGCGTACTTGATGATCGCGTCGACCCCGTCGACCACCGAGGAGCCGAGACTGGTGCCGTCCTCGGGTATCTGATAGCGCAGGGTGCAGATGCCGCCCGATGGCGCGGTCGCGCCGCCGTTCAGCGTACAGCACTGTTCCGCGCCGCAGCGCCATGACGATTCGCCCGTCTTGAAGGCGCAGACCGGTACCCGCGCGCCGGTCGAGGTCGATATGTCGCTCAGTTGCGTGGTCGTGTCGCCGTCGGAACCCGACTGCACGGTGATGGTGCGGACACCGAGCGCGTTGAGGGCGGTCACCGCCTCGTCGCGCGAGTGGTAGGTGAGTCCGTAGTCGGCGGGGACATGGCTCGTGGCGTCGGTCACATGGATGGCGATGGGGATGGAGCCGAGACGGAAGCAGGCGCCGCCGAGAAGGCCGCCGCAACTGGCGGCCGGTATGGTGTGACTGGCGCTACAACTGTCGCCGCAACTGTCCTCGCCAGAGATGTTAAAGGTGCCGCCGGCGCCGGTGGCGAGTTGATAGAGTGACTCGTAGCCCGATTCGGGGAAATCGTTACCTCCGCCGAGTTCGAGTTTGTTGACCCCTGCCTGCGCTATGGCGGTATCGGTGGTGGGGCTCTGGAGGAGCGCCCACGGTTGGTCGCCGCTGTTACCGAACTCACAGTACGGGAAATCCTCGAAATAGGAAACGCCGAATGCGCTGTCGGCGACGCGGTTCTTTGCCTCGGTCATGATGGTCGAAAGACCCGATTTGAGGTTGTCTATCTCGCCGCTCATCGAGCCGGTGGTGTCGACATTGAAGTGGATGTCGGCCTTCTGGACCGTCGGGGCAAAGGTGAGCACATCGGTCTTTTCCGGATCCTGGTAGGGAAGGACGAAGTAGAACTCGACGATGTCCTTGACCCCCTGTGCCGCATCGCAGAGATCTGAACCGACCGCCTCCTCGGCGAGGTCGCTGTACCCGTCCTCGTCGGTGTCGGCGAAGAATCGTGAGTTCTTGCCGAGGGTCGGGCAGTCCTTTTCCGATGCGTCGGAAAGCCCGTCGTTGTCCGAATCCTTGTCCTTGAAGTCGGGCAGGTCGTCGCCGTCGCTGTCAAAGCAGGGGAGAGAAGGGCATTCCCCGCTGTCGCCGATGCCGTCGCCGTCGCTGTCTTCGTCAAGATAATTCGGTATGCCGTCGAGATCGGCATCCTTGAGTCCTTCGACGCCGTCGGGGATGCCGTCCTTGTCGCAGTCGGGGTCGAGATAGTCGGGCGTGCCGTCTCCGTCGGTGTCGACGGGGGTCGTCGGGTCGCCGCCCGCCTCGATGCTGTCGAGCAGGCCGTCGTCGTCGCAGTCCTTGTCCCGGTAGTTCGGGATACCGTCGCTGTCGGCGTCGCCGGTACCCTCGACGCCGTCGGGGATGCCGTCGTTATCCGAATCGGTGTCCTGAAAATCGGGGGTTTCGTCGCTGTCGGTATCGACCGGTATGCCGCCCGGCGCCTCGGTGCTGTCGGGGAGACCGTCGCCGTCGCTGTCGTCATCGAGGTAGTCGGGGGTCCCGTCGCTGTCGGTGTCGCCCGTTCCTTCGAAGCCGTTCTTTATCCCGTCGCTGTCATCATCCTTGTCGTCCCACGGACTCGGTATGTCGTTGTCGGTTGGGGGGAGGACATCATTTTCGGTGTCGGTGTCGACATCATGGTCGAGATCCCCTTTCGGTATGTCGATATCCTTGTCGGTGCCGACACCCTGATCCTCGTCGCCGGTCGCCTCGCCGTTGTCGATCAGGCCTTCGTTCTCGTTGTTGTCGCAGGCGGCGCAGAAAAGCGTCAGGGCCGCCGTCGCGATGAGGGAAAGCACCCATTTCTTCATGGTTCGCTCCGCACGATGTCATCCGTTGCCATGGGGAGGATTGTATCGAAAAGGGTCCGGAAGGCAAGAGGGGGGGAGAAATATAGCGCCGGGTCAGAGCGAGAGGTCTTTCTCCGCCATCTCCTTCCAGCCGTCGACCGCCCGCCGGATATGCGGGATGGTGATGCTACCGCCGACGATGAGCCCTATCGAAAGCGCCTCGTCGAGTTCGGCGTCGGTCACCTTCTCGGCGCGGCACCGCAGGAGGTGGTAGTTGATGCAGTCGTCGCACCGCAGGACGAGCGATGCGATGAGCCCGATGAGTTCCTTTGTCTTCGCCGGCAAAGCGCCGTCGCGGTAACACTGGGTATCGAGCGAGAAGAACCGTTTGGTGACGGGACCCGCGAAGTCGAGCGTCACCCCGTTCTGGCGCTCCCGTTCCCTGATGAAGTCCTCGATGCGCATGGCGACACTCCCGTTCCGGTTGATACTGCCGGGGCGCATGGTACTGCGGGAGGTCCGCCGATGCAACAATATTTTCTTTTCTTGTCCGAACGGGCGGCTATAATCGCCACCGGATGGTCCCTTGGAGGGTGGGCGGCATGCACGATCACGACACGATACTGGCGCGGGCGAAAGAACTTGCCGACCTGACCGGCGCTGGCCCGGAACGGTACGCGGTCATCGCGGCGAACCTCGTGTCGGTCTGGGAGCCGCCGCGCCTCACCGCGCAGAGCGTTCCCGACCTCATGGATCACACGCTCCTCGCCTTCGACGCGACCGAAAAGGGGATAGCGCAACTCTGCGCCGATGCGGCGCGCCACCGTTTCAAGGCGGTCTGCGTCACCCCGGTCTGGGTGGCGACGGCGCGGGTGATGCGGGAACGGCTCGGGGCGCGGTTCGCCATCGCGTCGGTCGTCGATTTCCCGCTCGGCGCATCCACGGAGGATGCTCGGCGGGCCGAGGCGGCATCGGCCACCGCCGGGGGGGCGGACGAACTCGATCTGGTCATCGGCATCGGCCTGCTCAGGTCGGGCCGCCTGCGCGAGGTGTATGAAGGGGTCCGATGCGTGACCGGGCTCGGTGCGTATCTCAAGGTGATACTCGAGACCTCGGCGCTCACCGAAACGGAAAAACTCGACGCGGCGATACTGGCGGTGCTCGCCGGGGCCGACATGCTCAAGACCTCGACCGGCGTGAACGGCAAGGCCACGCCCGACGATGTGCGGCTCCTGCGGACCGTCGCGGGAACGGCGATCGGCGTCAAGGCGGCCGGCGGCATCCGCGACCGCGCGACGCTCGAACGGATGGTCGCGGCGGGTGCCGATCGTGTCGGGTCGAGCGCCTCGTGCGGCATCATGGAGGAGTGGGGATGAGCCGAACCGCGCTCCTCTCCGGTATCCTCCTCCTCTTCCGCGTGGCCATGGCGACGATCCGGTTCGGCGACCAGTTCCCCGAAGAACTCATGAGCGCGCTCGCGACCGACCCGCGTACGGCGGCGGTCACCGAGGACATGACGCTCGAGGTGACGCCCGACGGGTTCATACTCATCATCAGCGACGAAGGCATCATGCGCCGTCTCCCGGTGGCGAACACCACCGCCGACGATGTGCTCAATGTCATCGAGACGATGCGTGAAGAGATAACGGTCATCCGGAAGGCGCGCGAGCAGAAAAGCGAGCCGCCCAAGGTCGAAAAAGCTCCTCCGGAGGTCAAGGCGCCGAAAGAGGCCGAAAAACCGAAAGAGGAGGAGAAGCCGGTCGTCGAATGGTTCGCCTTCGCCGACCCCGACAGCCGGTTCTACATCGGGCTCACCCTGTCGCCCGAGGAGGCGGGTGCGGGCGGTATCGAATTCTCGGGCGGGGTCGCGTTCCTGCGGTTCGGTCTCAACGCGAAAAAAGGACTCAATGTCAAACTGGCGGGAGCGCCGAGTCTCGCATGGGAGGCGTACGGGGTGCTCGCGCAGATAGATGTCCTGCGGGTCACCGAGGTGACCTTCTCGACCGGGCTGGAGGTGTTCCTGTACCGGCTCAACAACCGTATCTTCGAACGCGACCAGTTGTTCATCGGCGTCGCCTATAAGTTCCTGTTCATGGTGGTCGGTGTCCGCGCCGCGGTCTCGCCGAGCGACATCGTCATACAGACCGAAGGGAAAAGTTACCGCACCGATCAGGTGCGCGGGGTGTTCTTCTTCAGTTTTGCGTTCTGACCGTTCTTCCCTCATCCGGCGCCGGTTCTGCGTCGAAGGGGGTGAATTTCCACGAAAGCGCCCGTATCTTGGGCGGACACCCCTTGATGCAGGCGCCGCACTTGATGCAGTCGAGGGCGTTTATCTCGCGCGGCAGTTCGAGCCCCATCGGGCACTGTCTGCCGCACATGCCGCAGGAGATACAGGTGTTCCGGTCGCGCGCGATCCGGAGCATCGAGATACGGTTGAACAGGCCGAGGAACAGCCCGATCGGGCAGATATAGCGGCAGAACGGCCGCTGTTCCCGCATCGCGTAGATGACGATGACCGCGAGCAGGAGGACCTTCCACGCGAAGGTGAGCCCGATGCCGCTCCGGAACGAGTCGTTCGCGAGCACGATGGGTATGCCGGCCTGCAGGGTGCCGGCGGGGCAGATCCACGCGCAGAAGGCCGGGATCTCCTTCCAGTAGGGGACGATGACGACGAACAGCGCGAAGACGAGCCATTTCGCCTGCCGCACCCACGGGACGATGCGGACCTGCGCCCGGAAGGGGGAGAAGCGGTGCAGGAGATCCTGCAGAAGCCCGAAGGGGCAGGCGTAGGCGCAGGGGCCGCGGCCGAACAGCGTGCCGAAGATGGCCAGGGAACCGATCGCGTAGGTCGGCACCATTTTAGCGTATTCGATGATGAACTGCATGGTCCCGATGGGGCACGAGAAGAGAGCGGCGGGGCAGGAGTAGCAGTTGAGCGTGCCGGTGCAGACCATCTTGGCGGGACCGCGGTAGATGGTGCCGGTCAGGAAATTCTGGATGAAGGGGTTCTGGATGAAAAGGAAAAGGAACTGGGCGAGCCAGCGTCTCACTTGTAAAGTCCCATGCAGGATTGACAGAAGGTCGAGCCGTTGGTCCGGACGAGGGTTATCTCACGGGTGCCGTCCTCGTCTATCGGGATGGTGAAGGCCCGTACGAGGAGCAGTACGGCGACCGCGAGGAGAAGAAAGCGGGCGATGACCCGCAGGAGGCGTCCGGTCCGTGAGGGGAGAGGAGCGGGCATGGCGGGCACCGTCACTGGGCCTTGGTCATACCGGGGGTCACATTCGTCGTGCCCCACTTGAAATTGTCGATGAGGACCATCGAGTCGAGGATATGGTCGCCGAGATCCCATATCGCGAGTCGCAGGGTCATCGTCTCATTCGGCACGACATTGCCGCGTACCGTGAGCCAGCCGGTCCCTCCCTTTCCCTCGAAACCGGTGCCGGCCAGTTCCTCGGTCCCTTCGCAGGAGGTGACCTCCCAGCCGGTGCCCGCAGTGTTGGTGCACTGGGTGAAGAGTCCCGCCGGGGCGAGATTGACGCCGACCGCGTTGCCCTCGTAGACCGCGAGGTTCCCGTCGATCGGGTTCTTCTGCGCCTCGACGGTCGTAGTGAAGGAACTGTCAAGAAGCGCGACGAACAGGTCGTTATAGGCCGAGCAGACATATGAGGGATATTCGACCGATAGGAAATAGATGTCGAAACTGAAGGAGCGGGCGGTCGAGGGGACATCCACCTCGAACCGCGCCATGACGCCGTCATTGGTGTTGCCGGTCGTGCCGGTGGTGCCGCCGCAGGCCGGGGAACTGGGATATTTGTTGCCGTTATCGGCGTACCAGTCTGCCGGTGCGGTCGAGGAGGTCTGCTGGTCGAAACTGGTGTTGTCCGGCGGATCCATCGCCTGACCCGACGAGAGGACCATCATCTTGTCGCCGCCGCGCGGCGTTATGACATCGCCGAGCGCGTCGAGGAGCGCGTGTCCCGTCGCGTTGGCGCCGGTGCTTCCGCTCGGGAGCAGCATCTCGGCCTTCGGCACCCCCGAACATATCCCGATCGCCTTGGCGTAGTGGTAGGGATCCTTCGAGGCGAGGTTCAAGGTCGACTCACATTCGGGCGGCCGTTCGGTGCAGGTCTCGACGAGCCAGCCGTCGCAATTGGCGTTGCAGTAGGCCTTGCCGCCGCTGTAGAGGAGCGGGTCGATGTCGATGCAGTCGGCGATATTCGCTTTGCCGTCGGGTCCGCCGTCACAGACCTCGATCCCCTCCACCTTGCCGTCCTTGCATTCGGACGGCTCTATCTCGACGCACCCGTCGGTGAGCCACCCGTTGCAGTCGCCGTTACAGTAAGCGGTCCCGCTCTGATATTTCTCGGGGCTGAGCGTGGCGCAGGGGATGGAACCGCCGTCGCACACCTCCGGTCCCTCGGGGGTGTTGTTGCCGCATTCGTGGGGGACCTCTTCGCAGGTGCTCGTGTCCCAGCCGAGACAGTCGTCCTGACAGTAGGCCTTGCCGCCCTGATACCAGTCGCTGTTGATATCGGTGCAGTTGGCGAGCGTTCCGGTGCTCTTGTCGCAGATCTCGCCGAAGTCGAGGTCGCCGTTGCCGCAGGTCACCGGCGCGATGTCGTTGTCGACCGGCGGAGTGTCGGTGATCGTGTCGTCGGGCGCGGTGGTGTCGGTGACCGTGTCGTCGGTCCCGGCGGTGTCGGTGATCAGGTCGTCGGTCGCCGGGTCGTCGCTGAGAAGCGAGTCGTCGTCACCCGACAGGACATCGTCATCCTTCGGTTTTATCGTTTTGGCGCCGTCGCAGGCGGCGATGAAGAAAAAGACGACGGTAAGAACAGCGATACGCGGTACGCTCATGGCTTCCTCCGTTATGCTCTGCGTCTACAAAACCCTCCGATACCCGTCGCCATGATAGCGATACGGGTGGCGGTGTCAAGTCAACGCGTTGAAACCGGCTATTTTTTCTTGTTTTTCCGGTGACGGTCGGTATGGTTTCGCTACCGATACCCGTTTGAAAGGAGGACGGCTATGGAGATCACGCACAAGGTACTGCTCGAAACGAACAAAGGTAACATCACGCTCGGCCTGTACGGCAAGGAAACGCCGGTCACGACGGCGAATTTCGTGAAGTATGTCGAGGCGGGGTTCTACAGCAAACTGCTCTTCCATCGCGTCATCGAGGACTTCATGATACAGGGTGGCGGCATGATCGTCGGCCTGTTCCCGAAAAAAGACCTCTTCCCGCCGATAAAACTGGAGATCGCCCCCCAGATAAAACACGAGAAATACACACTCTCGATGGCCCGCACGAGCGATCCGAACAGCGCCACCTGCCAGTTCTTCATCTGTACCGCGCGGTGCGACTCGCTCGACGGGCAGTACGCCGCGTTCGGCACGGTGATCGATGGCAAGGAGGTGGTGGACGCCATCGCCGTGGTCGAGACCCACAGCGTCCGCCACTACGACGATGTGCCGGTCGAGAATGTCGTCATCACCAAAGCGTCGATCCTTCCCTGAGCGCGTCCCCCGGTTAAATTTGCCTTCCGTTCCCCGTCCGCTATAATGCCTCCGGACCTGTCGGGGAGTAGCGCGATGTATCATCTCCTGAGTTTTTTCGGCATCTTCGTGTTCGTGTTCCTCGCGTGGCTCATCTCGGAGCACCGCAGGCGGTTCCCGTGGCGCGTGGTCGTGTGGGGGATCGTCATACAGGTGATCTTCGCGCTCTTCATCCTCCGGACCGCCCCCGGTGCATGGCTGTTCGACCTTGTCAATCGCGTCTTTTCCAAGATGATGCAATTCACCGATGCCGGAAGCGAGTTCGTCTTCGGCGGCCTGCTCAAGGAATGGTCCTTCGCGCTCAAGATACTGCCCACCATCGTGTTCTTCTCGTCGCTGTTCACGGTGCTCTACCACTTCGGCGTACTGCAGAAGGTGGTCAAGGGCTTCGCGTTCCTCTTCCGCCGCTTGCTGGGCACCTCGGGCGC
>JAKLFG010000064.1 GCA_022711315.1 bacterium
GACGAGCGACCGGTTCATCGTCTTCATGGAGCAGGACCTCCCTGCCATCCTCAAGCAGGGCTACAGCAAACAGGAGGCGCTCGCGGCGGTGCTCTATTCGGTCATCCAGAACTATCTCACCAAGGTGGTCGGCAACCGGCCGGTGAACCGCGCGAAGGTCTATTTTCAGGGGGCGACGGCGCGCAACAAGGGGCTCGTGGCCGCCATCGAGAACCTGCTCGGGGTCGAGGTGGTCGTATCGCCGTTCTGCCATGTGATGGGAAGCATCGGCGCGGCGCAGGTCGCGCTCGAAAAGACCGAAGGTGCGGCGAGCCGCTTCATCGGGCCGCAGGCCGCCACCGTGACCGTGACGACCGGTACCGACACCTGCAGACTCTGCACCAACTACTGCCGCATCAACACCATCACCCGTGACGGTGGCGGGAGTTTCTCGTGGGGCTACATGTGCGGCCGCGACCCGTCGGAGGAAAAACGGCGCGAACTGCCCGAGTACGAAGCATTCCGTTCCCGCAACGCGCAGTTCTACCGCAAGGAGACGGCGCTCGACCCCGCGAAGAAGAAGGGGGTCGTCCATCTGCCGCATACGCTCGTCAACCACACCTACTATCCGCTGTGGCGGCGGTTCTTCGCGCTGCTCGGCTACGAGACGCAACTGTCGGCGCTCTACAGCACGACGCCGATCCGCGAGGAGGCGGCGCGGCTCGCCACCGGCGATTTCTGCTACCCGGCGAAGGTCGCCATCGGCCACGCGGTCGACCTGTTCAAGCGGAACGCGCTCGTGTTCCACCCGTACTACATCAGCGACAAACAGCAGATGAATACCGCCTTTGCCTTCTTCTGTCCCTATGTCGAGAGCAGTCCCTCGGTGATCCGCTCCTTCGCCGACCGGAGCGGCCGCGGCGATATCCGGTTCATGACGCCGGTCATCGATCTGCGCCTGCCCGACAAACGGGTCGCCAAGATGCTCCACGACGCGATAAAGGGCGAAGTGCCGGTCACCCGGCGCGCGGTCGAGAAGGCGTTCGCCGCTGCCTACGAAAGTTGGAGCGCGTTGTACGCCGGTATCCGGCAGAGCGGCGAGGAGTTCGCCGCCGACCGTCTGGCGAAGAAAAAGCCGGTGTTCGTCATCATCGGGCGTCCCTACAACATCCACGACCGCGGCGTGAATCTCGGCATCCCCGAGGCGATCGCGTCGATGGGGTACGATGTGGTGCCGATAGACGCGCTGGAACTCGATGTGCCGGCGCTCTCCGAGAGCAACTACTTCAATGTGTTCTGGAACTACGGCCAGAAGATAGTGGCGGCGGCCAAGAAGGTGCGCGCGACCGACGATATGTTCGCGATCTATCTGTCCAACTTCAACTGCGGCCCCGATTCGTTCCTCCTGAGTTATGTCGAGGAGGAGATGAAAGGGAAGCCGATGCTGATACTGGAACTCGACGAGCACGATTCCGACGGCGGCTACCGGACCCGCGTCGAGGCGTTCATGGATGTGGTGAAGAGTTTCCGCAAGAAGGGCGGGCTCAAGCGCGCCGGCAAGCCGACGATGCCCGATGTGTTCACCGCGACGCGCCCGGTCGATCCCAAGAAAGGGATCGTCTGGATACCGCCGATGCACGAATCGGTGTCGCGCATGTTCGCCGCCGCGTTCCGGTCGGCCGGGTTCGAGTCTCAGGCGATACCGACCGAGAACGAGGAGGACCTCCTGCTCGGCAAACGGTCCACCCGCGGCTGTGAATGTCTGCCGATGACGCTCACGATCGGGGGGATGCTCAAGAAGGCGGCGCAGGAGAACCACGGGACGCGCCACATACTCTTCATGCCGACCGCCGAGGGTCCGTGCCGGTTCGGCCAGTATAATCTGCTCGAGCGCAAGGTATTCTGGAACGAAGGGCACGAGAACATCGAGATACTGGCCCCCTCGTCGGTCAACAGTTATCAGGGCATCGAGGACAAGACGCGGCGCGCCATCGTCCACGGCATCTACGCCGGCGACATCCTCATGAAGATGACGACCAAGGTGCGCCCCTACGAAATGACGCCGGGCGACACCGACGAACTGTTCGAAAAGAGCCTGAGGAAACTCGAGGACGGGCTCGAGAAGGGGACCGACCTGCGCGACATCCTTCCCGGCATCGTGGACGATTTCGTGCGGGTGCCGCGCCGCCACGAGAAGCGGCCGCTCGTCGGCATCGTCGGCGAGATCTATGTCCGGTGCAACCGCTTCGCCAACGGCGAGGTGATCCGCGTCATCGAGCGCAACGGCGGCGAGGCGTGGCTGTCGCCCATCCACGAATGGGTATCCTATACGATGCACCTGCAGGACTACATGTCAAAACAGCAGGGCTTCTCGCTGTTCGGCACCGGCGAGTCGCTCATGAAGAACCTCTATTTCCTCCAGACCGAGAAAAGTTATTATAAACTGGTTGACCGTCTGCTCGCCGACCGGCACGAACCGCACATGAAAGAGGTGCTCGACGAGGGGAAGAAATATCTGCCGATGGACTTCTCGGGCGAGGCGATACTGACCGTCGGGCGGACGATACTGTTCGCGCGGCAGGGGGCACGGATGGTGGTGAACGCCGCGCCGTTCGGGTGCATGCCCGGGACCATCACGAGTTCGCTCTTCCTCGAACTCAAAGACCAACTCAACATGCCCATCGTGTCGCAGTTCTACGACGGCGATCTCGACATCAACGACAAGGTGTCGGCGATACTCAAGACCATCGTGCAGAACGAAGAGGACGGACGCGATATCGCTGAAGAGGATGATGACCGGGCCGATACTCCCGCTAACGGCTGACGGTCAGTTCTCCGATCCTATCAGTTTCTTCGGCAGGTGCGAGCCGTCGCAGAAGGGCTGATTCTTGGTCTTGTTGCACCGGCAGAGGCAGTAGTGTTCGTCGCATTGCGGTTTTGATCCGTCGTCGGTCTCCAGTTCGATGCCGCCCGTTATCTCGAACGGCCCGCGCTTGGTCACTTTTATCGCCGGTGGTCGCTCAAGCCGGTCGTGATAGACCCCGTCGATGGTGTAGGCGAGCGCGCCGCTCGGACAGCGCTCGATGGTCTTGATGATCTCCTCGACCGTCGCGTTGTCGGGCTGTATCCACGGCCGTTTCTTGAGGTCGAACACCGATTCGAGTTCGAGACAGTACCCGTGGTGCGAACAGACGCCGAGGTTGAAGTGGACCGTGATCTGTTTGCCGACATAGTCGCGCATCTTGTCCTTGGGCCGTTCGGGCAGTTTACAGCAGTCGAGCCCTTTTTCGGCGTGCGCCCCGTCACAGTAGGGGAACCTCTTCGATTCGTCGCACCGGCAGAGCGCCATGACCGGCTTCACCTCGAGCCGGTTTCCTTTCCCATCGAAAAGGTCGGTGAGCCCCGTCACGAGGAACGGGGTGTGACGGGCGACGACGATCTTGGGCTTCCGGTCCGTCATGAGAGATTCCCTCCTTCGGTTGCCGGAAAATGTAACGCCGACCGCCCCGATAGGCAAGTTTTCGGCCCCGTTGCCGCGGTCCCCCTATTTTTCTTGCCAAACGGGAAGGCGGCCGTTATGGTGAAGTGCTTTGACATTCAAACCGCGCAAGGAGGTCGCCCATGAAAGTCTTCGTCGTCAACTGCGGAAGTTCCTCGATCAAGTACCAACTCTTCGACATGCAGGACGAGAGCGTCGTCGGCAAGGGGATCGCCGAGAAGATCGGCCTGCCGATGGGCATCGTGTCGCTCAAGATAGAAGGGACCGGCGAGAAGGTGGAGCGCGAACTGCCGCTTCCCAACCATGAGGTCGCCCTCGCCACGATACTCGAACTGCTGACCGCCAAGAACATCATCCGCGACAAGGCCGACATCGGCGTCATCGGGCACCGGCTCGTCCATGCCGGCGAATTCTACCATTCGTCGGTGGTCGTCACCGAGGATGTGCTCGAGAAGATGACCGAATGCAACGACCTCGCGCCGCTCCACAATCCCCACAACATCACCGGCGTCAAGACCTGCCAGAAACTCTTCCCCGGCGCGTTCCATGGTGGCTGTTTCGATACGGCGTTCCACCAGACGATGCCCGACTACGCTTATATGTACCCGATAGACCATTCGTGGTACGAGAAGTACAAAGTGCGCCGGTACGGCTTCCATGGCACCTCGCACGGCTATGTGGCGCAGCAGGCGGCCGAGTTCCTTAAAAAGCCGCTCGCGAAACTGCGCGTCATCACCGCCCACCTCGGCAACGGCAGTTCGATAGCGGCCATCAGTAACGGCGAGTCGGTCGACACCTCGATGGGGATGACGCCGCTCGAAGGGCTCATGATGGGGACCCGCTGCGGGGACATCGACCCGGCGCTCGTATTCTTCGCGGCGCGCAAGGGCGTTTCGCTCGACGACTTCGACAAACTGCTCAACAAAAAGTCGGGCATGATGGGGGTCGGCGGCATATCCAACGACATGCGCGACAACTGGAAAGCGATCCACGAAGGGAACAAGCGGGCTGAACTTGCCATGAAGATGTTCACCTACCGCCTCAAGAAGTACATCGGCGCCTACGCGGCGGCGATGGGCGGCGTCGAGGCGATCATCTTCACCGGCGGTATCGGCGAGAACGACTGGGATGTCCGCAAGATGGCCTGCGAGGGGCTCGAATACATGGGCGTCGAACTCGATCCCGATAAGAACAAGGGGCTCCGCTCGAAACTGGCCGACATATCGAAGCCATCATCGAAGGTAAAGGTGCTCGTCGTGCCGACGAACGAGGAGTTGGTCATCGCCCGCGAATCGTACCGGCTCTACAACGAAACAAAGAAGAGATAGCGCTACGGAGGGGAGTATGACGCGCAAAAAGATCATCGCCGCCAACTGGAAGATGAACAACATGACCGCCGAGACCGCCGCCTTCTTCGGTGCGATCGGCGACTCGTGCAAGGGACTGAACGACCGCGAGGTCATCGTGACCCCGTCGTTCCCGTACCTCGCGCAGGCCGCGGCGCTTGCGAAAGGGCGGGGCATCACGATCGCGGCGCAGGATTTTCACCCCGAGGAGAACGGCGCCTTCACCGGCGAGGTGAGCCTTGCGATGCTCACCGACCTCGGCGTTCGCACCGTCCTCATCGGTCATTCGGAACGGCGTCATGTGATGGGGGAGACCCACGAGCATATCCGTAAAAAGGTCGCCTTCGCGCAAAAGAAGGGGTTCCGCGTCATCTTCTGTATCGGCGAAACGCTCGCCCAGCGGCAGAAGGGTGAACTGTTTGCCGTGATAGACCACCAACTCTCCACCGCCTTCGATGGGAACCTGACCTGCCCGCCTGACGACATGGTCATCGCCTACGAGCCGGTCTGGGCCATCGGCACCGGCGTCAACGCGACCGGCGCGCAGGCGCAGGAGATGCACGATTACATCCGGCATTTCATGGATAAACAGTACGGTCGGAAGGATATCGTCATCCTCTACGGCGGTAGCGTCAAGCCCGACAATGTCAAGGAGTTGATGCTGATGCCCGACATCGACGGGGCGCTCGTCGGCGGCGCCTCGCTCAAGGCGGAGTCGTTCTCGAAACTGATATTCTGGGATAAATAGATCGGGCGCGATGAATCGCGCCCCTACATCTGTTCACGACTCACGACTCACGACTCACGATCTCGGTATCACCATCCGGCCTTCTGCCTCGGCGAGTACCGTGTCGCCCTCTTTCAGCGTCGCCTTCGTCACGACGATGCGGCCGCTTCTCGAGACCACTTCGCCCTCCACGAGGAGTTCGACATTCGGCAGGACCGGCTTTTTGAAGCGAACCTTCATCTCAGCGGTGACGCAGTAGCCGGCGTAGGCTATCGCGGCGTGCGCCATCATCTCGTCGAGGAGCATCGAGGTGATCCCGCCGTGGACGAAGTGTTGCCAGCCGATGTACTTTTCGGGGATCGTGACGGCGCTCCACGCCCGTCCCTTCTCGCGGTCGGTCGCTATCTTCAGTTGGAAACCGTGCGGATTATCCTTGCCGCAGACGATGCATTTGCCGGTGTCGATGAGTTCCATGTCAGTAACAGAATCCTTGTATGCAGGGTTGGCCGGAACAGCATTCGTCGTTCGTGGTACAGGTTTCACCCGTCGCGACACACTTTTTCAGATCCACCGGCATAATTAGCGTACCGCAATCGCACTTTGGAAGATTGCAATTCTCATGGCAGATCAGCTCGATCGCCTTGCATTCATAGCACTCGGGGTAGTACAGCAAGGAGGAAGAATTGTAGTCCTGACATTTGGTGTCGCTCGTTGAACAGGCGGCGGGCACACATTGTTTGCCGTCCATGTAGATCTCGCCCTGTTTGCAGACACCGCAGGTGGCGAGGGTGGCGGTCGATGCGCATTTGAGCGACTGGAACCCCTTGGCGGCGTAGCAACAGCCGTCCGTGCAGTTCGTTTCGTTGCATGCGCCGTCCGAGGCGGCGATATTCAAGCACCGCGCCAACTTTTTGTTGCAAGTGGTCCCGGGATAGGCGTCGCAGTCACCGTCGTTGGTGCACCCCTCAGAGCATCTTGCGTTCGCACAGATGAGGCAAGCACCGCATCCGGTGTCGGTCTTGCAGTTCTTGCCGAGATTTGTAGTATCGCAATCTCCGGGCAGATCGGCATCGGGTGCGCTGTTGTCGATAATAGGTGCGTCGTCGTCGGCAACATCGATATCGGCAACGGAATCGTCATCTAGCACGATCACGGGATCGTTCTCCGTCTGGTCAGCGATGCCGTCGCTATCGGCGTGGGCATCTACTGCTGTTTGGTGATTGTTCGATTCGCAGGATGAGAGAAAAAGGAACGAGATCGTCAGGAAGAACGCCCCGCAGACGATGCATTTGCCGGTGTCGATGAGTTCCATCAGTTGCAGGCGGGGTCGTCGTAACAGATAAGGTCGCCCGTTTTGCACGCGAAACAGGCCGAGCGCGGGTCGTAGGCGTTGTAGGTCTGACAGAGGGCGTCGCCGGTCGAACAGGCGGCGGGAACACACTCGTCGCGGTCCATGAACACCTGACCTTGCGGGCAGTCGCCACAGTATTCGGCCGATGGCGGGATGATGCACTTGAGTTCGCGGAAGCCGCGCACGGCGTAGCAGCAGCCGGTCGGGCACCGGGTGTCGCCGCAGGCGCCGTCATTCGCTGTCTCGTTGATACAGCGGTGTGTTTCGGTGTTGCAGGTGGTGCCGGGGTATGCCGTGCAGTCGCCGTCCTTGGTGCAGCCGGTCGTGCAGGAGCCCGATACGCAGATGCCGCCATCCACGCACTCTTTATCCAGTTCGCACGAGGCGCCGGCCGTGTCCTCGTCGGGCGGGGTAAGGACATCCTCGTCGACCGCGGGAGCGGTGTCCGCATCCGGCGCGGTGACGGCCGCATCGTCGGCGGTCTCCTGCTCGGCGTCGGTCACGCCGTCCTGATCGGGGACGAGCCGCAGATGGGTCTCGTTCTCGCAGGCGAACAGCAGGAGCGCTGAGGCGAACATGATGATGTGGGGCAGAATTATTTTTTTCATGTCAGTAACAATACCCCCTGATGCAGGGCGTACCACTGCAGCAGGTCGTACCCTCGGAACATTGCTCGCCCGCCGGTATGCAGGTGCGGTGTTCGAGAGGAAGGATGAGCCCGCCGGTCTGGCAGGACGGGTTGTCATAGCACACCAGATCGCCGGTCTTGCATTCGAAGCACTCGGCGCGCGGCTCGGTCGCATTGTAGGTCTGACATTTGGTCTCGCTGACCTTACAGGCGGCCGGCACGCACTGTTTGCCGTCCATGTATATCTCCCCCTGTTTACAGATGCCGCAGGTCTGAAGTTGCGCCGTCGCAAGACATTTGAGCGACTGGAAGCCCTTCGTGGCGTAACAGCAGCCTGACGGGCAGTTCGTCTCGTTGCAGATACCCGTGCCGAAAGTGGCCGTCGTGTTCAGACACCGGGAGAGTTTCCTGTTGCAGGTGGTCCCGGCATAGGCGGTGCAGTCAGCGTCGCTCAAGCATCCCTGCGCGCACTTCGCATTGACGCAGATAAGGCAGGCGCCGCATTCGGTGTCGGTCTTGCAATTCTTGCCAACATTGACGGTGTTGCAGTCGCCGGTGTCGGCATCCGGTTGTTCATCGTCGGTGAGGGGGGCATCAGCATCGGGGATGACGGTATCGGTATCGTTGCCGGTGATGTCGGCATCAGGCGAGATGTCGCAGGTGGATGTGTCCCAACCGGTACAGTCATCCCTGCAATAGGCCTTTCCGGCGGAGAAAATGCCCGGGTCTATATCGACGCAGTCGGTCATATCGCCTTTTTCGCAGGTCTCGCCGGTCTCGACGGTGCCATTGCCGCAGGTATAGGGGAACTCTTCACAGGTGGAAGTGTCCCATCCGGAGCAGTCGTTCGTGCATTTGGCCTTGCCCCCCTTGTATGCCTGTGCATCGATCACGACGCAGTCGGCCATGCCGCCGTCGCAGGTCTCACCGTTATCGACGGTCCCGTTGCCGCAAGTGAGGACGGTGTCGATATCGGTGGGCGGCGCCCCGTCATCGGCGCCGGTCTGGCTGTCAGTGTCCGTTTGTCCGGCGATCTCGTCAGTGTCGGGGGTGACCCGATGGGACCCCGATTCGCAGGCCGTAAGGATAACAAGGATCCCCAAGGCAGCGAGGGGCGTTGAAAAAATACGCATGGTTATCTCCCTGCGGGTATTGTCACGGATTCTTCTCGCACACATAAGGCATGGTCGTGGCGCATTGCGTGTCGGCCCATTCCCCCCAGACGGTCGCCGCGCTCACCTGCGCGCATCGCTCGTTGCTGTTCGCGTAGTCGGGCTGACCGGTCGCGAAATTATCGTAGAGGTCGCTCGAGCCGTCGGTCCACACATAGTGATCGGCGAAATTGGTCGTCGTTATCGGCGGACGGATGTAGAGAGTGCCGGTGACATCGCTGCTCTTCCCGGCGATCATGATCACATACCATTTGGATGAGTTGAGTTGATATTGATCGTTAAAAACCTCCTTTCCCGCAGTGGATATGCCGTCCACGCAGGCCACGCGGTCGGCGACGCAATCGTCGCAACCGGGGTTCTCGTGTATCGTGATGACGGCATCGGCGCTCGTGTCGGCCATGATCTCCCAATAACCGGTCTCCGGGTAGTTGAGCCGGAAACTGACGAAGTTCCCGCTGACGGTCCCGGAACAGGTGCACCCCGACGAAAAGGACGATGCGCCGGCGGTGTTAAGGGTGTAGGTGCCGCCCGCCGAGTTCACGACATAGGCCGAAGAACAGGAGGTCCCGTTGGCCGAGCCGGTGCCGGGGCCGGTCGCATCCTTGGCGGTGTAGCCGATCCAGTAGGCGGTGTCGGACGGTATGCCGAGATCGTCGCGGACCCAGTTGTTCTCTTCCGCGGAGGCGATGCTGACCAGATGGCCCGTTTCGGCCACACAGGCGTTTTCGGCCGCCTCGAAACTTTTGGTGTCGGCGAAATAACGATAGCAGGTGCCGGTCGTATCATTCAGCGTCCAGTCACCGCTGCAGCCAGCCGGGGCGTCGTCGTCGCTTGCCGTCGTATCATCGGTGACGGTGTCTTCATCTGCCACGGTGGCGTCATCGGTCGCCGTCGCATCGTCAGTGACCGTCGCATCATCCGTCGTTCCGGTATCATCGGTCACGATGTCTTCGTCGGTCGGGGCGATATCGTCTGTCGTCTCACCGTCATCGTTTGTCACCGTGCCGTCATCGGTCCCGATGGTATCGTCGGGCAGAGGCGTTTCGTCGGTGACGGTGGCGTCGTCACCGGTCGCCTCATCGACCGTGTCGGGCAGCTGGGAATCGCTGGTGTCGGGCACCGCGTTGTCGGGTGAGCCGCCGCCGATGCAGGTCGCGAGCCCGCTTTCCTCGGTGCAACCTTCGGGACAGTCCTTCAGCGGTTCCCAGAGGTACGCGTCGTTGCAGTACAGGATGGTCATGAAGGTGTCGTCACAGGCGGTCACTCCCGGCGTGTCGCACCAGCCGCCGGCGATGAACGACGGCTCCTCCTCGATAGCGCAGGCGACGACGATGACGACGGTGATCGCCGCGAACACCGCCGGCATCAGGAACATCACTCTCATGGCGGGGACCCCCTCTTCAGTATCCTATGAACACCGTCATTGTAGCGCGAAAACGCGTTTTAGCAACAGAAAAAAGGGCATCACTCATAGGTCCCACGCATCCCAGAGTTCCTCGATGTGGTCGACGGCCCATTCCCGCACGACGGTTATCGTGGCCGAAGGGAGATCGCCGTTCGTCATCTCGAGCGTCTCGAGATCGAACTGCCCCATGAAGTTCTCGTAAAAGGCGAGAAAATGGGGCCGGTCCGTGCCGTTGTTGAACACCTTGATCCTGACGCCGAACACCTCGGCGACCGTTCGCATGTGTGCCGTCATCGCTTCCTCCCGCTTACCTGAACAACCCCTCGATGGTGTCGCGATATCGTTTCTGTATCTCGCGTCGCTTGAGTTTGAGCGTCGGGGTGAGTTCGCCCCCCTCCACGGTGAAACGGCGATCGTGGAGGTGGAACCGTTTGATCGCCTCGTGGCTCTCGATACGCTGGTTGATCCGGTCGATGCTCTGCTTGACGATTTTCCGCACGGCGGGCAGGTGCGCCAGTTCCCGCTCGTCCTCCACGGCGATGCCCTGTTCCTTCGCCCACGGCAGGAGCGCGTCGAAGTTGGGCACGAGTATCGCGGCGAGATGCTTCTGTTCGTCGCCCACCACGCACGCCTGCTCTATCCAGCCGTCGGCGACGAGCATGTTCTCGATCTTTGTCGGAGCGACATTCTTGCCGCTCGCCATCACGATGATCTCCTTCTTGCGGCCGATGATCTTTATCTTGCGGTTGTCGGTCCAGACGGCGAGATCGCCGGTACGGAAGAAGCCGTCGTCATCCATCGCCGCACGGGTCTCTTCGGGACGGTTGTGGTACCCCTGCATGACGATGGGGCCGCGGATGAGCAGTTCGCCGTCGGCGGTCAGTCGCGCGTCGAGTTCCGGCAGGAGCGGACCGACGGTGCCGACATCGCGGTCGTCGGGCATGTTGACGCTCACGACCGGCGAGCATTCGGATATCCCGTAGCCCTCGACGATGGGGGTGCCGATGATGTTGAAGAACCGGACGATCTCGGGCTGTATCGCGGCGCCGCCCGAGATGAACAGTTGTATCGTGCGGACCGTCCGGCCGCGTATCTTGTCGAACACGAGCCGGCGGTAGAACCGGTAGGCGATGTTGTCGGGGAACGGTATCGGCTCGTTCTTTTCGAGGAACCGGTATATCTTCTCGCCGAGTCGCAGGCCGCGATAGAACAGCATGCGCGCCGCCGGGTGTCCCATGTCGACCTTGTGCAGGACGGCGTGATATATCTTTTCGAACAGGCGGGGCACGGCGCAGGCGATGGTGGGGGTGCCCCGCTCGATGTATTCGACGGCGCGCGCCATGACCGGGACCGGGATGACGGTGCCGCCCATCGAGAATACCGTCTGGATGACGGTGAACTCGTAGGCGTGGCTGAGCGGCAGGATGGAGAGGTAGCGCAGGCCCCGGATGAAATCGAGCACCGGCTGGAGCATGAGCACATCGCTGATGATGTTGCGGTGCGAGAGGACGACCCCCTTGGGTTCGCCGGTCGTCCCGCTCGTGTAGATGAACACGGCGGGGTCTTCGGCGTCGCCGGGCCGGCGCCGGTCGGGGTCGAACAGCGGGTCGCCCCCCGCGAGGAAACGGTCGAGCGGCACCGCGCCGTCGAACGGCTCGTCGTCGAACAGTACGATGCCGCGCAGACGATCGGTGACGCCCCGGAGATTCTCGCAGAGCGCGGCCTTCGAGACGAAGGCGAACTTCGCGTCGCTGTCGCGGACGATGTATGCATGCTGGTCGACGCTCGCGGTGGTGTAGAGCGGCACGGCGACGCCCCCGGTGCGCAGGATGGCATAGAGCGCAAGATACCACTCGGCGCGGTTCTCGGAAAGGAGTATGACGCGGTCGCCCCTTTCGACGCCCGCCGCGGCGAGCGCGCCGGCGAGTTTTTCGACCCGTCCGTGGAACTGGCCATAGGATAGGCGTTCGACACCGGTGCGTGTCACGGTCTCGACCGCCGGATGGTCGGGCCGCCGCGCGACGTTATCCGAGAACAGTTCGTAGAGGTTACGCGGCTTCATGCAGATATCCGTTGACACGGCGTGATAAAGAGGATACTATAGGGATGCCTGCCCGGTTCGTGATATACCGGCGAATGTAGTTTCTACCGTGACTACGTTTCGGGGCCGTCACCGAGCCGTGACTGTAAAAAGGTAGCGGCCGAACATGCCCCACCTGTGACGCACAGGTAAGAAACGAGTCGGATACACGGCCGGCGCGGGCATTCTTTTTCATATGTCCTTCACGGAAGCCAGTTCTCTTAAACGCCCTACTTCTTCGGCAGTCAGCGGACGGTACTCGCCCGGCTTGAGCCCCTGTGCGGTCAGCCCGGCGAATGAGATGCGCTCGAGGCGCAGCAGGAGCCGGTCGACCGCCTTGATGAGTTCCTTGACCTCGTGTTTGCGTCCTTCGGCGAGCGTCAGTTCCAGCGTCGTGGTGGTCTGGTCGCGACCGGTGACGACGGCGTCGATGATGCGGCAGGTGTGGCCCGCGATATCGACCCCGTTCTTGAGCGTGCGGATGACGCTATCGGGGAAGTTGCCCGCGACGAGGACGCGGTAGACCTTCGTGATGCCGAAACTCGGGTGGGTGAGCCGGTGGGCGGTGTCGCCGTCGGTGGTGAGGAGCAGGACCCCTTCGACCTCGCGGTCGAGCCGTCCGACCGGGAAGAGTCCCGGGGTGGGGGGAAGCAGTTCGACGACCGTCCTTCTGCCGCGGTCGTCGGTGACGGCCGACAGGAAGCCCGCCGGTTTGTTGAGAAGATACCAGACCTTCTCGGCGATGCGGGCGACCGGTTCGCCGTCCACCGTCACCCTATCGCTCGTCGGGTCGACCTTGTCGCCGGTCGCTGCCCTGTTCCCGTTGATGCGGACGCGGCCCGCCGCCACGAGGATATCGGCCTTGCGGCGCGGGGCGACCCCGGCCTCGGCCAGAAAACGGTTGATACGGACGGTCCCCGTCATCAGTCGTAGATGCCTTTTCCCATGCAGCATTTTTTGAACTTCTGGCCCGAGCCGCACGGGCACGGGTCGTTGCGGTTCACCTTCGGCGCGGTCCGCTTGGCCGGCTCCTTGGCGGCCGCCGTCTTGGTGCTGCTGCCCGCCTGCATCTCGCGTTCGCGCTTCTCTTCCTTTTTTTCGAACTTCTGGAGCGATTCCTGCGTCACGATCTGGACCGCGAAGAGCCGTTTGACCGACTCGCTGTAGATGGTTGACATCATCTCGGTGAACAGTTGGAACCCTTCGCGCTTGTATTCGAGTTTCGGGTTCTTCTGGCCGTAGCCGCGCAGGCCGATGCCCTCGCGCAGATGGTCCATCGTGAGGAGGTGGCGCCGCCAGAAGAAGTCGAGCACCTCGAGGATGATGTGCCGTTCGAGTTCGAAGGTGAGTTCGGGGGTATATTGCGCCATCTTTTCGGAGTATCTCTGGACGAGGAAATCGTAGATGACCTGCGCCAGCGCGGTGCGGGGGTCCTTGCCGCGTTCGACCTTTGTCGCCACTTCGGGCGTCACGAAGGTGAAGTTCTCGGGCGCCATCATCACGACACGGGCGAGTTGCTCGCGGACCGCTTCGCAGTCCCACGCGCCGGGTGACTGTCCTTCGGGGATGGAACTGCCGACGAGCGAATTGGTCACCTCCTCGATCATCGACAGGACCGTCTCGCGGTTCTTCTCGCCGCCGGTGAGTATGTCGCGGCGCAGAGCATAGACCGCCTTGCGCTGCTGGTTCATCACATCGTCGTATTCGAGGACATGTTTGCGTATGCTGAAGTTGTGGCCCTCGACCTTCTTCTGGGCGTTCTCTATCGCTCTGGTTATCCAGCGGTGCTCGATGGGCTGGCCCTCCTCGAGCCCCAGTTTGTCCATGATGTTGAATACCTTCTCGCCGCCGAAGATGCGCAGCAGATCGTCCTCGAGCGACAGGAAGAAGCGCGACGACCCGGGGTCGCCCTGACGGCCCGACCGGCCGCGCAACTGATTGTCGATGCGGCGCGATTCGTGCCGCTCGGTGCCGACGATGTGCAGTCCACCCGCCGCGACCACCTCTTCCCGTTCGCGGATGCAGATGGGGCGGTACTGTTCGACCAGTTCGGCGAACTTCGCCTTCGCCTCCTCCTCGGTGGTCGTCTCACGCCCCGCGAGCCACCCCTTGAGGTCGGCCGTGGCGAGTTTTTCGGGGTTGCCCCCCAGCACGATGTCGGTGCCGCGGCCCGCCATGTTGGTCGCTATCGTGACGGCCCCCTTGCGGCCCGCCTGCGCGATGATGTCGGCCTCCTTGTGGTGGAACTTCGCATTGAGGACATTGTGCGGTATCTTCGCCTTTTCAAGCAATTGCCGGTAGACCTCCGAACTCTCGACCGATATGGTGCCGACCAGTATCGGCTGGCCCTTCTCGTTCCGTTTGCGGATCTCCTTGATGACCTCTTCCTCCTTCGATCGGCGGGTCTTGAAGATGACATCGCCGTGGTCCTTGCGGATGACGGGGCGGTTGGTCGGTATCACGATGACGCCGAGGTTGTAGATGTCGGCGAACTCGGCCGCCTCGGTGTCGGCGGTGCCGGTCATGCCGGCGAGTTTCTTGTACATGCGGAAG
>JAKLFG010000065.1 GCA_022711315.1 bacterium
AAATCCTTTACTTCACCCGCGATACGGGTGGAGAAATTGGTCGCATCGAACTGGGTGATCGGCGCGATGCCGCTCTTCCCTTCGATGAGCCCGTTCCAGGTCGCCGCGGTATTGTTACCAAGCGGACTGACGATACCGATGCCGGTGATGACCACTCTACGCATCCGGAACCTCCCTCGTGACTGTACGGTTTAGGCGTTGATCTTACCGCTGATGTATTCCACGGCGGCGCCGACGGTCTTGATCTTCTCGACATCCTCATCCGGGATCTCGATGTTGAAGGCGCCTTCGAGTTCCATGACGAAATCGACCACATCGAGCGAATCGGCGTTGAGGTCCTCGATGAACGAGGTGGTCTCTTTGATGTTGGCCGCGTCAGCCGAAAGTTTGTCGGCCGCCAGGGCGATGACCTTGTTCATGATCTCAATTCTTTCCATGGTACTTCCTCCATTTAGGTTGGGTTGTCTACATATACATGCCGCCATTGACCTTCAGCACTTCACCGGTGATGTACCGGGCCATATCGGAGCAAAGGAAGAGTGCCGCGTTGGCGATATCCTCCGGTTTGCCGGTCTCTTTGAGGGGAATGATGTCCATCAGGCTCTTCTTCGCCTCCTCGGGCATCGCGTGGGTCATCGCCGTCTCGATGAAGCCGGGGGCGATGGCGTTGACGCGGACCTTTTTCGATGCCAGTTCGCGGGCGAGCGACTTGGTCATCCCGATGAGCCCCGCCTTCGACGCCGCGTAGTTCGCCTGTCCGGTGTTTCCCATCTGGCCGATGACCGAGGCGATGTTGACGACGCACCCGCCATTTTTCATCAGCGGCCGCATGAGTGCCTGTGTCACCCAGAACGCGCCGGAGAGATTTATGTTGATGACCCGTTCCCATTCCTCCGGCTTCATCCGCATCGCGAGATTGTCGGCGGTGATGCCGGCGTTGTTGATGAGGATGTTGGGCGTCACCTCGGCGAGCAGTTTCTTGAGTTCGGCATCGGCCATCTCGCGGTCGGATATGTCGAAGCCGCAGAGATAGGATTTCCTGCCCATGTCGCGTATCTTCGAGGCGAGCGTCTCGGCCTCGGCGCGCAGGTTCTTCTCGGGATCGCTCTTGTGGGCGTAGTAGTGGACGACGATATCGGCCCCTTCGCGTGCGAAAGCGCACGCTATCGCCTCGCCGATGCCACGCGACGCGCCGGTTATGAGAGCCGTTTTCCCTTGCAATAACATAATGTTATCCTCCTCAAAGGGTCAGAGAACTGACATGTCAGTCCATCTTTATTGCATAACTAACGGGAAGTCAACAAAATTCCAGAAAAAAACTCAAACGACATATATCAGCAGGAGCACCCCTTTCGTCTTCTTTTCGTCGAGATCGTAGCCGGCGACGAAACTGCCGCCGATGACCGGCATGAAGACCGCGTCCATCTCGCCCGGTATCTTCACGCGGACGAGCAGGTAATTCTCCTTCTTTCCCTCCACCGCGACCGTTATCTCCTTGTTCATGAAGTCAGTCACCTTCTGCGCCTCGGCGCCGGTGAGGTTGATGGTGATGCGTCCCTTCTGGGCCGCGCAGGCATAGCCCGCCTTTTTGACGATCGCCTCCATCATCGGACCCTCGGCGGCACACGGGACGGCCGACACCTCGTACTGGACGATGGTGAGCGAATACTTTTCGGGTGCCGGGGCCGGTTTCGCCGGAACGGCGGGGGCGGTCGCTTCTGCGCTCAACGATCCGCAGAGCATCAGGGAACAAAGGAACGCGAGGATACGCATCAGTTCTCTCCCTTTCTCACCCAGACCATCGGCACCGGCGCATCGGTCTCGATCTCGGCGCGGCCCGATTGGTAGAGTATGGTCACTTCCTTGAGACTGTTGGTGTTGAGCATGCGTTCGGTATCCTCGAACGAGAGGCGTGGTGCCGCGTCGGGACGGCTCGGCGGCCAATAGAGCGGGACGATGAGGGCAAGCAGGAGGGCGGTCGCCGTCGTCGCGAAGGCGAACCGTATGAGCAGGCGTCCGCGCCGTTTGGGTGCGCGCTTTTTCAGCGTTCCGGCGAGGATCGCCTCGATATCCGCCTCGGGGGCGCGCGTCGCGTCGGTCTCGAAGCCCCGTTTCAACAGGGAGGTAAGCGGCGCGAATTCCCGTTCCTGCGCCTCCAGTTCTTTCTTCAGGTCTTTCATGTATTCTTCCTCTCCAGGAATTTTCGTATGTTCCGGCGTGCATAAAAGAGGCGGGACATCACGGTGCCGATAGTGCACTTCATCTTTGCGGCGATGTCCTCGTACGAAAGCCCTTCGATCTCGCGCATCAACAGGATGGCGCGGTGGTCGGGCGACAGTTTGTCGAGTCCCTCCTGCAGGCGCTCCATCATCTGATCGGCATACAGCGACCGTTCGCCGCCGTCGGGGGTCGAGAATATCTTTTCGGCGACGAAATCCTCGAGTTCGACGAAGACATTCCGTTTGGCGGCGTTCAACGCCTTGTTGATGGCGACCGTCTTGAGCCAACTGTAGACCGCGTCCTTGCTGTCGAGCGTGTCATAATGGGTGTAGAGCGCGAGATAGGTCTCCTGCATCACATCCTCAGCGGAGGCTCGGTCGCGCAGGATGTGGTAGGCGGTGGCGAATATCCATCCCCGCGTCTCCCTGACGAGTTTCTCAAGTGTCGTTCTGTCCACGCAATGCCCCGTACCGACACCTGTGGCGGTGTTTTATTCAGAGAATATCAAAGGATATCTATAATTCGTAGTAATAGGTGAATACCTGTTCCTTGCTCTTGAACGGACGGAACTTCTGTCCCTTTATGGCTTTCCCGATGCAGTCGGAGAAGAGGGTCGAGCGGTATTTGTCGTCGGTGAAGAGCACATCGAGCACCGTACCGTCGCCCGCCACGCGTATCTTCATGTTGACGGTGCCGCGAAGGTTGCGGTCGCCGGCCTGCGCCCGTTCCTTGAAGCAGGTCTCGAGGGCGGGGAGGTATTTGTCCATCTCCTCCTTTATGTCCATCGGGGCGAGCGATGCGGTCAGCCCTTTTTTGACCTTGCTCCACGCGGCGGAAAGCGTTTTATCGTCCGGTACCTTGCCGCTGAAGGCGGTGTCGCCGGGTATCGGGTCCCGTTTCGCCGGCAGTACGGGGGTGGCGGTCGGTGCCGGCTCGGCCGGTTTGGGGGTCTCTTCAGCCGGCGCGGAAAGATCATGGACGCGGCGGACCGAATCGGCGCGGGTCATGTAGTAATATATGGCGGCGCCCGCCACGATGGCGACCACGAGCCCCGCGACCCCGACAAGCAGGAGCCATGGCAGTTTGCTCGGCTCCTCGATCTCGACGCTTTCGGAGACCTGCCGTTCCTTATCTTCGCGTTCCTTCGCCTTCTGAACGAACAGCGGGGCGTACTTCAGCGCGAAGACCTCCCACTCCATGATGTCCTTCTGGCCGCCGGTCTCAAAGATGTATTTCTTGATGGATTCCTTGTTGCTGATGCAGAAATCGACGATCTGCTTCTCGTTGAAGGTGGCCACCAGTTCCCGGGAACGCTTGTGATAGACCTTGAAATAAGTTCCCACGGTCGCTCCTCCTCTTTAGACATCCATGATGTCGCGGGGCGTCGGCAGACCGCCCTCTTCGTTGTTGTCGCCGAAGATGATCCCGAGATCGATGTATTTGAGTATCTCGGAGAGCAGGATGAAGTCGTCGTGCTCGGGGAACATGTTGAGATAGGCGACGACCTCCACCGCGTTGGCCATGAACTGCACGGTGTCGAGTTCCTTCTTGTTCAGCGCGGAAAGTTTGCCGGTCATCGGTATGAGGAAACGGAGACCTTTGCCGGACGCTATCTTGCGGTATCGGGTCAGGAGCGGTTTTTGCGACGATATCTCGGTGAAGATGTCGAATATCGCCTGATTCATGTTCTCCTTGCGCGGCTCCTCGGATTCTTTGAGATGGTAATCGCCGTCCTTAGCGAGAAGGAAGCGGGTCAGCGCCTTTTCTTCGGCGAAGAGTTTGTTGGTGAGCGAGGTCGCGCCGGTCACCCCCTTTTCGCCCAGACGGATATCTATCTTCTCGGCGAAGGGTTCGGTCGCCTTCACCTGAAGGATGCCGACGGTGCTGGACTGCAGGAGGACCTTGAGGAGTTCTATCGGCTCTATCTTGGAGAGTTTTCCCTCCTTGGCGTGGAGCGAGCCGTCGAAGCGGGTCTGGGCCATGGCCGCCTTGAGATCGCGTTTTTCGAGAGAGACCTTGGCGACATTGACGCCGCGCGGGATGCTGCGTTCGTCATCGTTGGTGAGACTGTCGAGCGCCGCGTCAAGCGCCGCCGGCGCCGCAGCCGTCGGGTCGGCCTTCTTTTTCGGCAGAGGTATGGCGTCGGGGCGGTCGCCTATCTCCTGTGTCGCCGGTTGCGCGGGCGTCGCCGGGGCGGCCGGTTTCTTGGCCTCCGCCTTCGCATCGGTCCCCTTGGTGCCGGTGAAGGTGAAGGTCGACTCGCCGATGGTGATCTCGTCGCCGGGCGAGAGGCGGACCGGTTCGCCCGCCTTCAGCGGCTTGCCGTTCAACACGGAGCCGTTGGTGCTGTTCGAGTCCTCGATGTGGGTGTTCCCGTTGTTGCTCCAGATGCGGGCGTGTTTGCGGGAGACCTTCGCGTCGATGATGGCGACATCGCAGGAGATGTCCCGCCCGATGATGATCTGGGCGTCGCGGGAGACGGAGAACTCGCCGCCCTTGTATTTGCCTTCGGTGAACACGAAAAAGAAACGGTTCCCTTCCTCAGCGTTCTTTTGAAGAAGTGAGCTGAATTTTCCCATGACCCGGGTCTCCTGCATCGCCGAATGATGTCGAATCATAACAAAGCAAAAAATGTTTTCAAGAAATTCGAGCGGTTATTCCTGTTTTTTTCAGAAGCTTTAGGCGAGATGCGCGATCATCGCTTCTTGGAACGGCGTCCAACGGTCTTCCGCCGGGGCGGGAGATGATATCCTGACCGGCTCGTGTTTCACCGGATGGTCAAAGGATATCGAGGCGGCGTGCAGGGCGAGCAGACTAAGTCCTGCGCCGCTTTTCGGACCGTATTTCTCGTCGCCGATGATGGGGTGGCCTATGGCGGAGAGTTGCACCCGTATCTGGTGCGACCGCCCGGTCAGGAGTTCGATCGAGAGAAGCGAATGATCGCCGTGCGCCGCGAGGACCCGGTAGGTCAGGGTCGCCCGCTTCGCTCCCGGTGTGCCGGGAGGGGATACCGAGACGAGGTTTCGCGAAGGATCCTTGAGCAGGTGGTGTTCGAGCCGTGCCTCGGTGGGGATCGGTCCCCCTCGTACGATGGCGAGGTAGGTCTTGTGGAACAGCCCGGCGCGCAGTTGTTCCGCAAGGCGCGAGGCCGCCTTCGATGTCTTTGCGAACAGCACGACGCCGCCGACCGGCCGATCGAGCCGGTGCACCATGCCGAGATAGGCCGCGCCCGGCTTGCCGTAGCGGTCCTTGAGATATGCTTTTACCGTGGTCAAGAGGTCCGGGTCGCCGCTACGGTCCGCCTGCGTCGGCATCCCGCGCGGCTTATCCACCGCGATGAGGTGGTTGTCTTCGAAAAGTACCGGAATGTCCAATGAGCGCTACTTGACCTTGATGTTGAAGGTGCCGAGGATGAATCGGTTGACGCCGTCGTTGAATTTCTGTTCGTCGACCTTCATGCGGTCGTTGCCGATGTAGAAGCCGGTGTATATCTTGATGCCGCCGCCGGGGTGGCCGCGCGCGACGGTCGCCTCGAACTGGTCGTGGATGATGTCGCCGACCTGCCATTTGTCGGTCGGGTAGAAGCCCTTGAGCGGGTATTCGTCTATCTTGATGCTGTGCGGCAGGGCCCCCTCGAAGACATCGAGATGGAAGAATATCTGCCAGTTCTTCTCGGTGGTCTTGAGCACGCGGTAATACATGTCGATGACGATCTTCTCGCCCTGTTCGAAGTAGTTCTTGTTGAGTTTATAGCCGATGATCTCCACCGTTTTGTCATCGAGCGTCGACCCGGTCCGCTGGATGTTGTTCGGTATCTTGTCCTCGGTGATGAGATCCTTTTTCCAACTGTCATCGGAGGAGCCCTTCTCCTTCATCGAGGCGCGGTACATCTCCACCTCCATGTAGGTGTCGACCGCGTCGTCCATGATCTTGGTGAGCGGCACGCCCGATGCCATGAGCACTGATCGCAGTTCGGGGACCTTGTTCTTCTTGGTGGTGATGTAGACGGAGTGGGTCGGGTTGTCCTCTATGAGTTTCTTGACCGCCGCCGGGGTGTTGGCACGGATGAGTTGCTCGTCGGGGCCGAGGTAGAAATAGAGGCAGCGATTCTTCCAGTTGTCGTAGTCGACGATGAGGTCGCCCGGCTCCTTTACCTCGAGGTACTTCTCGACCAGTTGCTTGGGGGTGAAGACCCAGAGCACCTTCGGGACCCAGTAAAAATTGATGTAGGAGGCGAAGGCGACCGCGACGAGCGAAAAGCCCACGAGCGATATCCGCATGAGCAGTATACTCTTCAGGCGGACGAGCGGCAGGAGCAGGAAAAAGACCATCGGCGGCACCAGCGCATAGAGCCACGGGAGCATATCGTAAACGCGCCCGAACCAGTCCTGTATCCGGTGGGTCGTGATGATGTAGAGCAGTTCTCGGTAGTTGATGCCGGTGCCGAGATCCTTACCGGTCACCCCGAGGATGAGGGCGCCGAGCACCGCCGCGAGCGGGTAGAGGGTGCGTCGCTCGCCCCGGAAGAACTCGATGATGGGTATGGCGACGATGGCGGCGAAGAAGGGCATCGCCGGGAAGATGTAGTGGGGGAACTTCGTTGCCGAGAGGGTGAAGAACAGGAATACGAAGAAGAACGAGAGGATGATGAAACCCTCTTCGCGCTTGTGCTCTTTATGGTCGCCGGCGAAGATGAGCCCGGGAATGAACAGCGCGAACCACGGGAAGGCGCCGATCGCTATCTGCCACAGATAGAACTCGAACGGGCCATCGGGCTTGTCGATGAGCCCTTCCATGCGGCCGAAATGGTTCTCGATGAAGAATTCCTTGAGGAACGGGACGCCATGCTTGGCGTACATGTAGAGGTACCACCACGCCGAAACGAGGATGAAGAGCCCGATACCCTCGAGGATGCGGGTCTTCCTCAGAAAGTCGCCGTACTGCAGGAAGACCTTTTTGGCGCCTCCCTTCTCGGCAAGGAGTCCGTAGTCGGCGGTCGCGAGCATCCAGAGGAAGAATATGCCGCCCGGTATGACGACCGCGAGCAGTCCCTTGGCGAGCATGGCGAGACCCCAGAACACATAGGAGAGCCGGACCAGCCGCCGGTCGTCGTCGCGCATGCCGAGGTAGAGGAACATGACGCCGCCGTAGATGAAGGTCACCGCCGTGATGTCCCACATGAACTGCTTGGTGATGAGGTAGTAGAAGGGGGTGAGCATCAGGACGAGCGCGGTGACAAAGGCGCGGGAGTGGTCGCCGTGGAAAAAGCGCTTGATGGTCCAGTAGACGAGCAGCAGGCAGAGGATGCCATTGATGGCGAACGGCAGGCGGGTCGCCCACTCGGTCGGGCCGAGTATGGCGTAGAAGGGAAGCACCATCCAGAAGCAGAATATCGGCTTGCTCCAGAAATTGTACTGGTCGAGATAAATGGGGTCGAGGAACCAGTCCCAGATGCCGTTCTTGTTGAGCAGCATCTCCATCGCGACGCGCCCGTAGTGCGTTTCCCACTGGCCGAGCAGCGGGTAACTTCCCAGCAGAGGGATGAATAGGGCGGCCGACAGGATCGTCAGCACGATATAGGGGTGTTTCTCGGTCAGGCCGTAGAGCGCCTTCCAAAGGTTCTGCATGACCTTCTCCTTATCAGGTACCTTACCAGAAAAGACGGGTCAGCATACCAACCGGAGGGGAAAAATCAACCTTATCGGGGGGAAAGGGGGCGGGGAAAAGGACATAAGGGACGAAAGGGACAAAAAGGACGGGGAATGAGCGCCAAGAGAGGATGGGATCAATTACTCCAGCGGACATACCCCTTCCTTTTGACAGTAGCAATCCATGTCACGAAGTATCAAATTGCGGTAGTAGGCCGTTTGCCAGACGAGATAGTGTTGATTTTCCCAATCGGAGTATCCAACATTATATTCAAGAGGCACTACTTTCCCGTCGAAGATGTGCTGAACCGGTTTCAGGCAGATGCTTTTCTTTTGGTCGATGCGATAGAAACAATATTTTCCATCGTTTTCGTAAGAAGGGTCGGCCGGCGCGATTGGATAAATGGTCTTGTAGGAAAGCAGGTTGCCACGCACACGATGTATCGGTACCATGAAGGTTCCTGTCTCCACTTCCTGTAGCGGAAGTTCCTCGTACACCGGTGTCGCGCCGCGCAGGTCGAGTCTAACGATACGGTCGTGTTTGGTAACCGTCTCAAAGTAGATGAGCCGATTATCCTCTGTGTCAGGAACGGGGAATCGTATCTGTTCCCCATCACGGTTCACTTTGCCGCAATCGGCGAGAGACTGGGGGCTCTTGTCGAGGTCGCAGTAATAGCCGATGAAGTTGTCGTCGTAGAAGACCAACCTATCGTCGACAATGAAGGGCTCATTGCCGGTGCCAAAACCGAGGCTTGTCCATTTCCATACACCAACCTTCGCGTAGGAGAGTTTATTGGCCGCGCCATCTGATTCTTGAATGTTAGCAAATGCCCACTTGTCAGTTAGAACCGGCGTGTAGGAGAGCCCCCTAATCTTTTGATTGTATACAACCCGGTAGGTGTCATTGGCGGCGATGAAAAGGAAATAAGAATAAGCATCAAGCGCCCCGCTTCCCATATCCATCAAGTAAGCCCCTTGGTGATACGCAAGCTCTCCATATGCGGGAACTGCCCGTACGCGATAACGGCGATCGGCGACCACGTATTCCATCAGTTTCATGTTCGCTCTATACGATGTCGGTACTCCCGCATTGGCCATAAAATAACCTACCTTCCCTTTGCTGATGTTGAAATGCTTGAAGGTGTACATCCCGGGGTCCCAATCTCCCGGATTTGGACTTAATGAGATATCGCACACATGCAATCCCTGATACCACAGCTTCTGGTTGTCGGATATCGGCTTTAGCCAAGGCATGTCGCAGGGATAGTCATAACAATCATACTGCGAATAGTCAGTGCAGAGTTGTTTGTTCGATTCTATCCACTGGTTTCTCACGCACTGCGGGTCGTTCTTTCTGACCTGATCGCATTTGCGACAGAAATGGAGGGTACCATCGGTGTCGTAGTAGGGAAACTTTGCCGAGGAAAGCGCCGGGCAATCCTCATTGCCGGTATGGATGTTGGGTATGTAGACGATGTCGGCATCGGGATTCTCGTCCACGACACAGTAGACCTCGTCGGGACCGGCATCGACATCGGGCAACAACTCGTCGGCCTCGACAAAGATGGCGTCATCGGTGGCATCGTCAACGACAACGGCATCATCGGCCACCGGGATATCGCCATCAGGCGCTAGGGCGTCGGTGTCGTGAGACGACTTCGGCGAAGTGCAGGAAAAAGAAAAGGACAAAAGGGACACAAAGGACATAAGGGACAGGAGAAAAGGAAAAAGCGTGGCCGCCCGAAGTTTTCGCATTTCGTCCTTTTAGTCCTTTAAGTCCTTTTGGTCCCTTTCTTTCCCCTCTCCTCCAGCCGAGCGCGCGTCATCCGCTCCCGCAGGCCGCCTTCTTTCACGAAGGCCTCTTCAAGGTGTTTGATCTGTTTGTCCAACAGGTAGTTGGTGACTCGGATGAGCCCGACGATGACATTGGCCGCGATGACGGGGTCGGGGTTCTCTATCCCCTTGCGGAAGGTCTCATAGGTCGCGTCGGGGGTCCGGTTGAGTTCCCGCAGCCGTTTGGCGTAGGGGTCGTCCTTCGGCCATTCGCCGCTTCCGCGCGTCCGCAGGAAGTCGAGATAATCGGCGAGCAGTTCCTCGAGACTGGCGCGCGCCACATTGGTCAGCTTTATCTCGGTCTCCTTGGAGGTACCGGAGGCCATGCTCCCTTCGATGATGTTCTGTTTACCGGACCGGGCCGCCTGCACCATCTGGTCGTGGGTGCGGCTTCGTTTGTCTATGAAATGATCGCAGAAATAGACCGTGGCATCGTACACGATCTCCGCTTTCTGGTAGGAACGCAGTGTCTGATAACCGCCGTGTGCGGGAATAAAAGAGGCCATGCCCCGGTCCTTTATGTCTTTTTAGTCCTTTATGTCCTTTTTTTATCTTTCGGTCAAAAGGTTCCTGAAAGCCTTGAACGGCCGTCCGCCGCCGTCGAAGGACCAGCGGTACCACTCAAGGAAGTTGAGCCGGAGGCCGTGGATGACGCCGCCCATGACGCAGAGCGCGATATTGAGAGCATGTCCGGCGACGAAGATGAGGGCCGCCGGGAGTATCGTGAAGTAGAGCGGGCCGGCATCCCAGACCATCATCGCGAGCATGTTGAAATTCTGAGCGATGAGCGAGCCGGAAAGTCCGAGCGCGAACAGCCGGAGGTAACTCAGGATATCGGCGAAGAACTGAACGCCGTTGTAGACGCCGAGGAACCCGCCGAACAGGAGGCGCAGCGGACGCCAGGTGCCGGCGCTCGTCAGGAAGACGACGATGAGCGCGGCGATGAATATCTTCAGGCAGATGGCGGCCGTCGCGGGATCGCTGTCCTTGAGCGAGGCCCAGAAATAGAAGCCCCAGATACCGGGAAGCCACGCAAGGAGAGGGATGGCGGTCATCGGTTGTTTCAGCGAGAGGATGGAGCGCCCCGCCTTGAGGAGGATGGAGACGGTGATGTGGACGAGCCCGATGACGATGGAGACGGTCATCATCTTGGAGAGCACTCCGGGGTGGGAGATATCGGTGTCCACGAGGGAGAGTTTCACGATCCAGCCGAAAAGCGGGTTCTGGCTCGAAAGTCCGTAAAAGCCCCCGGTGACGAGACCATACGCCACCGCGCCTCCCGAAAGGGCAAGCGAAAGGTTGATGAATCGACGGATAGCCGGAGAGGGGTTCTTCGCCTTGTGCTTGGCGTACAGGAGCGCCGCGATGATCGTCAGTGCGTAGCCGGCATCGCCGAATATCATGGAATAGAAGAGCATGAAGGAGAAGAAGACCCACGAACTCGGGTCCCAATCCTGATACGACGGCGTGTCGTATATCTTCACGAGATCCTCGCCGAGTGCGGCGGAGCCCTCATTGACCATCAGGGTCGGTACCCGCTCGCGTTCGTCGGGCATGACCTCTTCGATCTGTATCGGTATCTCCGCAGCTATCTCGGAGAGTCGGGGTAACGACCGGTCGGGGCACCATGCCTGCAGGACGAACAGCGCGTCGTCCATCAGGCGGATGACGCCCCACGCGGCGGAGCCGTAGTGGAACTTGTCCAGTTCGCGCAGGTAGTGACGGAACACATCGTCGCGGTCGTTCACCATGCGGTGGATGGTCTCATAGGTGTCGGCCAGTTCCTTTTTGAGCGTCCCGATGCGCTGCGCGAGGGTCGGACGGTCCTCGTCGTAGCGTATCTCGAGGCAATCGGTGAAATGAAGCGTGTGGTCGGAAAAGGTGAGGAAATAGTGTCGTTCGGGGTCTACATTCACCTCCATGATGGCGATGGCGCCCTCGATGGTAACATCGTCGGCGTAGTCGTGGGCGACCTCCCAGAACTGGATGGTGAGTTTCCCCTTCTCGCAGATATCGCGGAGCATCGCGAGATCGAAGGTGCCCCACGGCTCGATGGAATCGAGTTTATTCGACAGTTGCTGTATCTTGTCGCGCAGTATCCTGACCCGGTCCTCGAGGAGCGGCAGTTCCTCGACGATCCGTTCCGGCGGCAGGCCGGACCGTTCGACCGGGGCCGCCACTTTATCGATACGCATCTGCCGTTCATATTTCTGGAGCGTACGGTAGGCCGACAGCGCGAGGTCGGCGCCGAGCGGGGTCACATGACGGCCGTCGATGGGATAGATGTCGCCGTGGTAGGCCTCCACCTGCACGATGCCCGCTTCCTGCAGGCGGCGCAGGAGTCCCTCCTGATGCGGTCGCGGTCCGAGGATGAGTATCTTGCGCATCCGTTCTATCATGCCGCCGCCACCTCTTCGCGCCGTTCCGACGAGTCCTTGCGCTTGAGTTTGTCCTTTGCTATCTTCGCGTTGCAGATGGCCGCGATCTCCTGATCGCCGAGGAATATCTTGATGCGCCGGATGTTCTCGCGGCAGTCGGGTATCATCCGTTTCTCGAAGAGATTCACCTTGATGTTGGTCTGGCGCAGTTCCTCGGCGAGCAAGGCCTGTTTCTCGCGCATGACCTTTATCTTCTCCCGGAGCGCGATGAGTTGCCGCAGTTCCTTGAGCGCGCGGTCGAGCCAGACCGGCATGACGAAGAAACTGTAGGGCCGGGTACGGAAGGAGATGCCGGTGAAGACCGGCACATCGATGCCGGCGATGTTCTCCTTGTCACGGGTCACCGATTCTATCTCGAGATAGTCGAACATGTCGACGGTGAGCCGCTGGGAAAAGAGGGTGGACCACTTCGCAAGCGCCGAGCGGCGTGTCGCAAGGTCCTCCTCGGCGCGCTGTATCTGGGCGCGCGATGTCTCGACCTCGGCCTGCAACTGCTGTTTCTTGAGTTGCAGGGTGGGCAGGTACTTGGTCAGCTGGTCGAGCAGGTTCTTCTGATTCTTGAGCTCGGTCTTGTTGAGTTTTATCTGCGCCATCGCCGGATCCTATGCGCCCCACTTGCCGTATTTGGTGATCCATTCTCCCTTAAGACCGACCTCGTGCTTCTCGAAACATTCGGCCAGTATCGTCCAGCCGAGGTCCAGTTGCTGTTCGATGTCGAGGTTGACCTCGAGGTCCATCATGCGCGTCTCGAACTTCTTCGCGTAGGCGAGCAGTTTCTGGTCCCAGTTCGAGAGGCGGAACCCCATCGATTCGCGGTCACGGGCCTTTTTCGCGTCGGCATAGAGCCGTATCATCGCGTTGGCGAGGTCGGAATGGTCCTTGCGGGTGACCTTGCCCATGACCTGTTGTTTGAGTCGCGAGAGCGAACCGAACGGATTGATGATGCCGCCGTGCAGGTAGAACTGACCTTCGGTGATGTAGCCGGTATTGTCGGGGACCGGGTGGGTGACATCGTTGCCCGGCATCGTCGTAACGGCGATGATGGTGATGGAGCCGCTCCCCTCGATATCGACCGCCTTCTCGTAGCGGGCGGCGAGGTCGGAGTAGAGCGAACCGGGGTAGCCGCGGTTCGACGGGACCTTCTCCATCGATATCGATATCTCCTTGAGCGCGTCCGAAAAGGCGGTCATGTCGGTCAGCAGGCACAGCACATTCTTGTTCTGTACCGAGAACTGTTCGGCGACCGCGAGCGCGAGGTCGGGGACGAGCAGGCACTCGACGACCGGGTCGGACGCGAGGTGGATGAACATGGTCGTCTTCTCCATCGCGCCGGTCCGGGAGAAATGCTGGCGGAAGAACTCGTAGTCGTCGAACTTGAGCCCCATGCCGCCGAGGATGATGATGTCGGCGTCGGTCTGGGACGCGATGCGGGCCAACAGTTCATTGTAGGGTTCGCCCGGGATCGAGAATATCGGTATCTTTTGTGAGCGGACGAGCGCGTTGAACATGTCGATCATCGGGATGTTCGTCTTGATCATCCGTTTGGGGACGATGCGCTTGGTCGGGTTGAACGACGGGCCGCCGATGTCGACCTTCTCCGCCATGATATCCGGCCCGTTGTCCATCGGGATGCCCGAGCCGTTGAAGGCGCGACCGAGCAGCGCCTCGCCGCAACCGACCTGCATCGGTTTGCCGAGGAACCGGATGGCGTCGCCGGTCGAGACCCCCTTGGTGCCGGTGTAGATCTGGAGCGTGACCTTGTCGTCGTCGAAACTGATGACCTCGGCGAGCGACGATCGGCCGTCGCGCATCTTCACCTGCGCCAGTTCGCCGAGTTTCACCCCCTCGGCGCGGATCTGGGCGATGCTTCCCTTGATCCTCTCTATGCGATGGTAGGTCCTAACCATGGGAGTGTTCCCTCAGTATTTTTACTAATGCTGCCTTGCGGTCGGCGTATTCGGGAGCGTCGGGCGCGGTGTAGTTCCACTGGATGAACTTGTCCTGCAGGGTCAGGAAGAACCGGCGCGCCGCGTCGTGTGAATCGAAGGAAAGTTCGGCGTCGATGACCTTTTCTATCAGTTCTATCTGCTCGGTCTGCCGCGCCTGATCGGTCGCGGTGTCGACCTTGTCAAAGGCATTCTGTTGGAGAAATACGGCGTCATAAAACTCGCCTTTGAGGAAGGTGACCATGTCGTCGCGGCTGATGCCCTCCTCGCCGACGACCGACATCTTCTTGCCGATCTCGTCGGCGGCGAACACGACCCGGCTCGCCTTGCGGACTATCTCGATGCGGTGCCGCGTGGTATCCGTGCCGTGCTCGAAGAAGCGGTCGAGGTATTTCGACCAGCTGATGAGCGGGTCGATGGCCGGGTATCGCCGCGCGTCGGAACGGGAGCGTGACAATCCGAGGAAACAGCCGACCACCGCGAGCGTCGCCTGCGTCACCGGCTCCTCGAAGTTGCCGCCGGCGGGGCTGACCGCGCCGCCGATGGTGGGCGAGCCGGTCTTGCCGTTCTTGAGTGCTATCACGCCGGCCCGTTCGTAGAGATC
>JAKLFG010000066.1 GCA_022711315.1 bacterium
CGGTCACCAAGTCAAAGTTCGACAATAAATACGGTTGTCGCGAATCGCTCGCCGACGGCATCAAGCGCGGCACCGATGTGATGATCGCGGGCAAGATGGTGGTCGTGTGCGGCTACGGCGATGTCGACAAGGGGTGCGCCCAGTCGATGCGTTCCTACGGCGCCCGCGTCGTGGTCACCGAGATAGACCCTATCTGCGCGCTGCAGGCGGCGATGGAGGGCTACGATGTCCTCACCGTCGAGGATGTCCTGCCCGACGCCGACATCTTCGTCACCACCACCGGCAACCGCGATGTCATCACCGTCGATCACATGAAGAAGATGAAGAACATGGCCATCGTCTGCAACATCGGCCATTTCGACAACGAGATACAGGTCGATGCGCTCTACGCCGTCAAAGGGATCAGGAAGATCAACATCAAGCCGCAGGTCGACCGCATCCAGTTCCCCGACGGCCACTCGATACTGCTCCTGTCTGAAGGGCGGCTCGTGAACCTCGGCAATGCGACGGGACATCCCTCGTTCGTGATGTCGAACTCCTTCACCAATCAGGTGCTCGCGCAGATAGATCTCTGGAAGACGAAGTACGCGATAGGGGTCTACACACTTCCCAAGAAACTCGACGAAGAGGTGGCGCGGCTCCATCTGGCGAAACTCGGCGTAAAACTGACGAAACTCACCAAGTCACAGGCGGCCTACATCGGCGTTCCGCTTGAAGGTCCCTACAAGAGCGACCAGTACCGGTATTGAACTATTTCTCTGTTTTCTTGCACCATTTCCCGTCTCCCGTTATACTGCGGCGTCAGTAACTCAAACGGGGGGATCCCATGGAGATGCGCTGGAGTCTGAAAGAGTTGTACCCGTCGTTCGCCTCGCCCGCCTTCAAGAAGGATGTCGCGCGGCTCGCCGCCGAGATAACGGCCCTGCGCCGCTGGACCAAAACGCGGCTCGGCAAAGAGAAAGACCCCGCCAAGACCATCGAGGAATACCTCAAACAGCGGATCGCGCTGACGACGCTCAACGAGAAACTCGGCGTCTTCGCCAACCTCTCGTTTGCCGTGAACACGAGCGACGAAACCGCCAAGCAGGCGCTCGAAACGCTCGACAAGATGATCGCCGAGACGGCCGAGGACCGCGTGAAATTCGCCCAGTGGCTCGCCGGAGTGAAACAGCTCGACGCGCTGGCCAAAAAGTCAAAACTCATCGCCGAACACCTTTTCCACCTGCGCGAGATACAGGAGAACACCAAGCACATGCTCTCGGAGAAGGAGGAGGTGCTCTTCGCCAAGATGCGGATGACCGGCTCCACCGCGTGGGGGTCGCTCCAGAACACCCTCACCTCGACGCTCATGGTGCCGGTGAAGATAGGGAAAAAGACCGAGGAACTGCCGCTCCCGGCGGCACGCAATCTGGCCTACGACCCCGACAAGACGGTGCGCAAGGCGGCATTCGAGGCCGAACTGGCGGCCTACGCGAAGGTCGACGAATCGTCGGCGGCGTGCCTGAACGCGATAAAGGGCGAGGTCATCACCACCGCCGCCCTGCGCGGTTTCGACAGTCCGCTTTCCATGACGCTCCACCATTCGCGGATGGATAAAAAGACGCTCGATGCGCTCCTCACGGCGATGCGCGAAAGCCTGCCGCAGTTCCGGAAATATCTCCGCAAAAAGGCGAAACTGCTCGGGCACAAGGGCGGGCTCCCCTTCTACGATCTCTTCGCGCCGGTAGGGAAGAGCGACCTGCGCTTCACCTACGACATCGCCCACCAGTTCATCGTGCGGAACTTCTCGTCGTTCAGCCCCGAGTTGGGAAAGTTCGCCGACAATGCATTCAAAAAACACTGGATAGACGCCGAACCGCGCAAAGGCAAGGTGGGCGGCGCCTTCTGCTACAACATCCATCCTATCGGCGAGAGCCGGATACTCTCGAACTTCACCGGCAGTTTCACCAATATGACCACGCTCGCCCATGAACTGGGCCACGCCTACCACGGCCACTGCCTGAGGTCCGAATCGTTCCTCAACAGCGACTACCCGATGCCGCTGGCCGAGACCGCGTCGATATTCTGCGAGACCATCGTCACGCAGGCGGCGATCGCGGCGGCCGACAAGCGCGATGTCGCGGCGATACTCGAGAACCAACTCATGGGGGCGACGCAGGTCATCGTCGACATCTACAGCCGCTACCTCTTCGAGACGGCGCTCTTCGCGGGGCGCGCCGATTCGTCGGTGCCGGTATCTCGGCTCAAGGAATTGATGCTGACCGCCCAGAAGGAGGCCTACGGCGACGGGCTCGACAAAGATACGCTCCACCCCTACATGTGGCTGTGCAAACCGCACTACTACGATCCCGACCACAATTTCTATAACTTCCCCTACGCCTTCGGACTGCTGTTCGCCAAGGGACTCTACGCCGAATACCTGAAGCGCGGCGACACCTTCGTGAAGGATTACGACCGGCTCCTGCGCGAGACGGGGAAGAACGACATCGCCACCGTCGCGAAACTGATGAAGATAGATGTCCGCAAGCCCGATTTCTGGCGCGGGTCGCTCGCGATCATCGGCCGCGACATCGACACCTTCTGCGCGCTCTAGCCATGACCGAACACCTGAAGAAGTTCATCGCCACCGGCGGCTATCTCGGGCTCATGCCTGTCGCGCCGGGGACCTTCGGCGCGCTCTGGGGCGTCGGGATCCATCTCGCGGGCTGGTGCTTTCTGCCTAAGGACCTGCTCGTCCCGTGGCTTGTCGCGTGGCTGTTCATCGTCTCATGGCTGAACCATGTCCTTACCCCGTGGGCCATCGAAAAGTGGCGCGGCACGGCGCGCAAGGAAGGTGACCCGGGGCAGTTCATCCTCGACGAGATCGCCGGCTATCTGGTGGTCCCCCTCGTCTTTCAGGTCGACCCGTTCGTCGCGGCCATCTACGGCTTTTTGCTATTCCGCGCCCTCGACATCATCAAGATACAGCCGGCCCGCTGGATAGACCGCAACCTGCACGGCTCGTGGGGCATCCTGCTCGACGATCTGGTGAGCGGCGCCTATGCCGGGGTATTGCTACACATCGCCATGTTTTTCTGGAGCGTCGAACGACTGCTGTTCTGGCTATGATCATGGAACGGAAAGCGTGCCGGTATCTCGCGCAAGGCATCGTACAGGGGGTGGGCTACCGCTATTTCGTACAGCGGAACGCCGAGGCCATCGGCCTTGCCGGATGGGTCCGCAATCTGTCCGACGGTTCGGTCGAGGTGTACGCGGTCGGCACCGGCGAGGAATTGGCGCGATTCGAAGCGGCGCTACGGCACGGCCCGCGTCATGCCGAGGTAACATCTCTCACCGTCGAGAAGGCATCGGTCGACGGGCGAATGATCTGTTTTTCAGTGCGATCCTGAAGCAGGGTCACCCCTTCACCGGCTCCTTGGGGTTCACCCATTTCCGGAGTATCAACATCCCGATGGGAGAGGTGACAGCGAGCGCCGCTATCCAGACCCAGACCATCCGGTGATCCGACACATCGCCCACCACCTGCACCACCTGCCCCGCCTCGTTGAGCACCGCCTTGCCATCGGGCCCGATCTTATCCTGCACCGGCACATAGTTCGCGAGCAGTTGTCCCGACATGAGCGCGACGAGCGGCTGGGAGATGAATTTGGGAAGCATCGAGAGCGTCATGTAACTCGCCTCCTGACCCTCGGGGGCGATGCGGGCGGTGTATTCCATCAGACGCGGCGACCAGATCGCCTCGCCGACGGTGAACAGCCCGACGAATATCGTGAGTCCGATGTAGATGGAGAGTTTCTCGGGACCGAGCGCCGGGTCGAGGTCGAGCCATACCTGCCAGATGAGCCGACCGAACACGGTGTCCACCAGCGGCATAAAGACCCGCTCGGGGAGCGTCACGAGGAAGACGGCAAAGGCCGACACGAACGAACCGAAGGTGATCATGAGGTACGGGCTCCAGGTCCGTGTCGCCCACGCGATGACCGGCACGAAGAATATCACGATGACCGGGTTGAGCATCCCGTAGACCGAGCCGACCTTCGCCCCTTCGCCCAGCACGCGTATACCGTATTTCGGGAAGGTGTAATGGAAATGGAAGAAGACATAGTTGACGCCGAGCAGTACCGTGAGGAGCAACATGAACTTCCAGAAAGCGGGCTGTTTCATGACATCGATGAAGATGCGGTAGGCATCGGTAAAGGCATCCTTGACCGTCTTGCCGAGCGCGGGGAAAAAGGCTCCTTCGTTCTTTTTGGGAGGCTTTATCTCGACGCGACCGTCATCGTGCAGGTTGACCCCGTCGCGGAGCATCCCGATGAAGATCATCGCCGGTATCGACAGGAAGAAGGCAACGAGCATGATAAAGCGGTAGGTCGACATCGTACCGAGCACCGGCACCACGGTGGTGCCGTACTCGCCGAGCGTATTGCGGATATAGTCGAACAGCCATCCGCCGATCGCAAAACCGACATTCATGAGCGTGTAGAACATCGCGAAGCCCATCGCCGAGGTGTCTGACTTGGTGTAACGCTTGATCGCGACGGTGATGACCGGCGAAAGAAAGGCGACCGACACCGCCTGCACCGCGAATCCGAACAGGATGAGCGTATAGATGTTGGTCGAGACGGCGAAGATAAGCCGCGAACCGATGGCAAGCACCGTCCCGATGACGAGCACCCGCTTCACGCCGACCGCGTCCACGAGCGCGCCGACGCCGAACATGAGCACCGTGTAGGAAACATTCCAGCCGCCGACGATGTTGCTCGCCATGACATCCGACAGGCCGACATCGCTCGACAGGAAGAGCGTGAGCGTCGAGAGCATGAGCGCCCACGCGACGAATTCGGTCACCTGCGATATCGAGACGAGCCATATCTCGCGCGGTGAATCCTTCAGGCCGCGAAGATACTGGAAGATGATGAAGACGAGATACCCGGCGGCGGCGACAAGCACCGGATAGACGAAGTAATAGACCCAACTGATATCCCGTTCCGGCATGACGCGCTCCGTACCCCGTTAATGGTGGCCGATGCTAGCAGAAAGGAAAGGGGGTGTCAAATCGGGTGATGACCGTTTCCCGGAAAAACTTTACGACACGATGGATCCCCGTTAGACTACCCTCGCATTCGTCGTGAGGGGGGAACACCATGGGCAACAATAAGAAGAAACGGACCGAGGCGCTCGTCCGGTCGAATGCCGACCAGATGGCGCAGATACTCGACGGGCTGTACCAGTTCATCGGCCTGCTGGACCTCGACGGGACCATCCGGTATCTCAACCGCGCGCCGGTCGAGGCGGCGGGACTGCCCGAGGACGAACTGCTTGGCCTCAAGTTCTGGGACAGTTTCTGGTGGCGCGGCGGCGACCACGAACTACTGAAAAGCGACCTGCGGCGCGCCGCAGCGGGCGAGGTCATCCAACGCGAGACCCCGGTGCTCACCAAGCACGGCCCCATCGTCATAGAATTCAGCCTCTACCCCATCCGCGATAACGACGAGAAGGTGGTGCAGGTGGTCGCCGAAGGGCGCAACATCAGCGAGCGGCGCAAGGCCGAACTAGCCCTGCGCGAGAGCGAGCGGCTCCTGCGCCAGATCATCGACCTTGTTCCTCATTTCATCTTTGCAAAGGACCGCGACGGTCGATTCATCCTCGTCAACCGCGCGGTCGCCGACAACTACGGCACCACCGTCGAGGAACTCACCGGGAAAAAGGACGCCGATTTCGCACGGTCAGAGGAAGAGGTCGATCATTTCCGGGCCGACGATCTCGCGGTCATCGACTCGGGCATCCCCAAGTTCATCCCTGACGAGCCGATAACCAACGCAGAGGGCGATCTCCGCTCGCTCACGACGGTCAAGATCCCGTTCTCCTTCTCCGGGAAGAAGGCGGTGCTCGGCGTCTCGGTCGACATCACCGAGCGGAAACGGCTCTGGGAGGAGGCGCAGAAGGTCCAGCGACTCGAGGCGCTCGGCGTTCTTGCGGGCGGGCTTGCGCACGACTTCAACAACCTGCTTTCCGGCATATTCGGCTTCATCGAACTGGCGCGCAAGGTATCGAAGGACCCGCGCACGGCCAACTACCTCGACGAGGCGCTCCACTCGATGGCGCGCGCGCGCGGTCTCACGCGGCAGATACTTACCTTCGCCAAGGGAGGCGCGCCCAACTGCCGCACCTCCTTCCTCCAGCCGCTCGTCCTTGATACGGCCCGCTTCACCCTCTCGGGGTCACTGATCTCCTTTACCACCGACCTCTCCAACGACCTGCCCCCGTGCGACCACGACCCCGACCAGATCGGGCAGGTCATCAACAACATCCTGCTCAACGCCCAACAGGCGATGCCCGCCGGCGGCACGGTCGAGATAGCGGGCATGGTCGTCGTCATCGCCGGAGAGGAGATCCCGCCGCTCGCGCCGGGTCACTATATCGCCCTTTCCTTCAGCGATCACGGCATAGGCATACCAGCGGAGATACTGCCGCGCATATTCGACCCGTTCTTCACGACCAAACAGAAAGGGAGCGGGCTCGGACTCGCCGTGTCCCACTCGATAGTACGCCAGCATGGCGGCACGATCACCGTGCGATCCGAACCGGGCAAGGGGACCACCTTCACCATCTATCTGCCTGTTTCGGAGAAACGGATGGAACCCGAGGTCTCGCCTCCTGCACCCGCCGACCGCACCGGTTCGGGCAGGATACTCCTCATGGACGACGAAGAGATGCTCCTGTCGCTCCTTTCCCAGATGCTGGAACGGCTCGGATATGCGACGGTCTGCGTCAGGGACGGCGCGGCCGCCGTTACCGCTTTCACCGAGGCCCGCAAAGCCGGCGCGCCCTTCGCCGCCGTCATGCTCGACCTCACCGTGCCGGGCGGCATGGGCGGCAAAGAGGCGGCGACCCGGATACGGCACCTCGATACCGACACCCCGCTCTTCGTCTTCTCAGGATACGCCGACGATCCGATCATGGCTTCCCCGCGCCGATACGGCTTCAACGACAGTCTGGCCAAGCCGTTCTCCTTCGAGGATCTCGCACGGCTCCTCTCAAAACACTTCGTGAAATAGACCCCATCGTCCCGTCCCCGCCTCACAAGTTATGTTGCTTTTCGCCGCACCCTCGCATATCATGAAGCGGTGTATCGGGAAACTCATCGAAAGGCGGTGGCGCATGGGAAAGATCGCTTTTTCGTCCCTGTCGGTCATCGTGCCGGTCTACAACGAAGAAGAGAATATCTCCGAACTGCACCGGCGTATCGTCGCGGCGCTCACGGGACTCCCGCTTGACTGGGAGATACTCTATGTAGACGACGGCTCGCGCGACCGCGGGTTCGACCTTCTTACCGAAGCGGCGCAAAGCGATCGGCGCGTGAAGGTGCTCCGTTTCCTGCGCAATTACGGCCAGACCGCCGCCATCGCCGCCGGCATACACCACGCCCGCGGCGAGGTGCTGGTGTTCCTCGACGCCGACCTGCAGAACGACCCCGCCGACATCCCGACCCTGCTCGAAAAGCTGGCCGAAGGGTACGATGTGGTGAGCGGCTGGCGCAAGGAGCGCAAGGACGCCTTTCTCAACCGGACACTTCCCTCGATGGTCGCCAACCGGCTCATATCCGAGGTGACCGGCTGCCACCTGCATGATTACGGCTGTACGCTCAAGGCCTACCGCCGCGAGGTCCTGAAAGGGTTCACGCTCTACGGCGAGATGCACCGCTTCCTCCCCTCCTACGCCTACCAGAACGGCGCGCGCATCGCCGAGTTGCCGGTCACCCATCATCCCCGGACGCACGGCCGATCGAAGTACGGCATCGAGCGGACCTTCAAGGTGATGCTCGACCTCATGACGGTAAAATTCCTTTCGACCTATGCCCACAAGCCGATATATCTGTTCGGCATGGTAGGGATAGGGCTCATCGTGTTCGCAACACTTATCGTCACCTATCTGGTCGCCATGAAACTGGCCACCGGCGCCTCGCTCATCCAGTCGCCGCTTCTACTCATGTCGGCGATGTTCGTGATACTCGGCGTACAGTCCATATTCCTCGGACTCATCGCCGAACTGTTGATGCGCACCTACCACGAATCGCAGGACAAACCGACCTACCGGATCAAGGAATCGGTCAATCTGGGGGAAAACGACTGATATGTGCGGCATCGCCGGGTTCGTCGGAACGGGAACGCGCGACGACATCCGCCGTATGACCGGCGCGATGGAGCACCGCGGCCCCGACGCCGAAGGGTTCTGGCACGACCCGGCGGCCGGGGTGTTCTTCGGGCACCGGCGACTTTCCATCCTCGATATCGCGGGCGGCGCCCAGCCGATGTCGAGTGTCGACGGGAAACTCGTCATCGTCTTCAACGGCGAGATATACAACCATCTGGAACTGCGCGGGGAACTCGAACGCGAGGGAGCGCGATTCTCCACCGATCACTCCGATACCGAGGTGCTCCTGCACGGCTATCGTCTCTGGGGCGACGATTTCGTGGGCAGGCTCAACGGGATGTGGTCGTTCGCCATCTACGACCGCGAGCGGGGGCGGCTCTTCCTCTCGCGCGACCGGTTCGGCAAAAAACCGCTGTTCTACTCGCTGCAGAAGGGCGTCTTTGCCTTCGCTTCCGAACTCTCGGCGCTCCGGAAACACGGGACGCTCAACCTTTCGCACAGCGAAAAGGCACTCAAGAAATACTTCGCCTACGGCTACATACCGGCGCCCCATACCATCTTCAGCGAGGTGTCGAAACTGCCGGGGGGCTGTTCGCTCGTCTACGACCTGCGCACCGGCGACCTGCGGGTGAGCCGTTACTGGGATCTCGAGATCGAGCCGTTCGAGCAGGTGCCCGATAACGCCGAGGCGTTGTGGGGCGAACAGATCCGCGCGTTACTTTCCGCGTCGGTGAAGCGGCGTCTGATGTCCGATGTGCCGCTCGGGGTGTTCCTGAGCGGAGGGATAGACTCTTCGGCGGTGACCGCCTATGCGGTGCAGCATGCCGGCGCGGAACGGATGAAGACCTTCTGCATCGGCTTTACCGAGGCCGATTTTGACGAGTCACGCTATGCGTCACGGGTGGCAAGACTTTTCGGGACGGCGCACCGCGAAGAGATACTCTCGATGGAGATGGCGGGGGGACTCGTCCCCGAACTCGCGCGGCGCCTTGACGAGCCGATGGGCGACGCATCGCTTCTCCCGACCTACCTGCTGGCGCGCCACACCCGGCGCGAAGTGACCGTCGCGCTCGGCGGCGACGGCGGCGACGAACTGTTCGCCGGTTATGACCCGTTCCGGGCGCTTAAGGCGGCGGCCCTGTATGACCGCGCGGTGCCCAAACCCCTGCACAAGGCGATATCGCTTCTCGCCGGCCGCCTGCCGGTTTCGCACGGCCACATGAGTCTCGATTTCAGGATAAAACGGACCCTCATGGGGCTCGATCACCCGGCCCCGCTCTGGCCCGCCATCTGGATGTCGACCTTGCTCCCCGGGCAACTGACCGAACTCTTCGGCACCCCGACCGACACCGAGGAACTCTACGAGGAGGCGATCGCCAGCTGGGATTCCTGCCGATCACCCGACCTTGTCGACAAAGTGCTGTGTTTTTTCACGAAACTTTACCTGCAGGACGATATCCTCGTGAAAGGCGACCGGGCGAGCATGATGGTGTCGCTCGAGGTGCGCGCGCCGTTCCTCGACATCGAACTGGTTGATTTCGTGCGCCGCATCCCGGCACGGTTCAAACTACGGCGTGGCACGACGAAATATCTCCTCAAAAAAGCGCTTGAACCGCTCCTGCCCCGCGAGATACTCCACCGGAAAAAGAAAGGGTTCGGCATACCGGTCGGCGCGTGGCTTAAAAAACGGACGCTCGTCGTGACACAGGAGGAGATGGCGCGGACCGGCCTCAACATGTCGTTCATGAACCACCTGTACGACGATCATGTCGCCGGACGGGCCGACCACCGGCTTTTCCTCTGGAACCTTAAAATGCTCGGTAGTTGGCTGGAGGGCTAGATGGAACGATTCGGCGTGACCAAGGCGAACGCCCGGCAATTCGGCAAGTTCCTGCTCGTCGGGCTCTCGAACACCGGGCTCACCCTCGCGGTCATCCTCGTCCTGCTCTGGCTCGACACGCCGCTCCTTGTCGCCAATGTCATCGGGTACGGCGCCGGCTTCGTGAACAGTTTCATCTGGAACCGCCGCTGGACCTTCGGATCGACCGGCGCGGTGTGGCGCGAGACGATCGTCTATTCCGGCGTCTGGCTCGGGTCCTATCTCCTGCAGATGGGCGCGCTGCTGGTCTGTTCGCGATGGTTGCTCCTGAACGACAGTCTCAGCACGATCGTCGCGATGGCCTTCTTCACCGGCCCCAACTTCCTCGGCAACAAACTGCTTACCTTCCGGAAGCGCGCTCCCTGACCGACCCGGCGGCCATGCCGGCGAGCGCAAGGATCGCAACGGCACCGAACACCCACCGTAGATCGTACAGCGGCACCATGAAGGCGCCGAAAAGAAGACCGCACAGCGCCGCACCGACCAGATCGGCGAGGTAGAACGCGGCACCGCCGCCATCCCCACTCCCCCGGAGGAGCGTGCCGAACGAGAGCCCCGCCGAGAGGCCGGCAAGGAAATTCATCGCGACGGGAAATGCGGCGCCGGTCGCGGAGTCGGCGCTCCATGCCGTCGCGAGCGACAAAAAAGCGAGCGCCCCGGCGGAGAGGTTAAGCGGCAGGACCATCCTCCGTGAGACCCAGAGCCCCGCAGTGAGCCCTACCGTGAAGGAAACGGTGAATATAGCGATCAGGTGATATATCTGCCCCACATGGAGTTGCAGGAGCGCCATCAACGCCAGTTGCAGCGTGAAGGCGCCGCCGCTGACGGCGAATATGGCGGCACTCCGGGCCGGAGCCATGCGGCGCCGGGTCAGGCGCGAAAGGGCGACGGCCACAATCACAGCGAAGAGGAAGGTCACCCCCAGATAAGAAAGCGGGCGTGATGGCAGGGAGGAGAACAGGGAGGGAAGCGGCCGGTCAAGCCTCCGTGCGGTGTGTCGCAGGGTCTCGAAAAGAGCGGCCGGCCGGAGCAGGCGGTTCTCGCGGGCATCGGCCTTTTCTATCGCCGCACCGGTCAGTTCCCGGTGCATCGGCTCGATCACATCCTGCACCAGCGCCGTGTTGAACCAGTCACCGGCAAGCCCCCTCCGCTCCATCCGCTCCTCGATGAATACCGGGTCGGCGGTCGGCAGATCGTTATCGGCGGCGACCCAGAGATGACGCGAAGCCGGGAGGAGAAGCACTTTCCGGAACACGGCCCGGAGCGCCAATTGTACCGAGCGGTTGAGCGCCGCCGTTTCGGGCGTCAGCATCCCCTGCCCGCCCGACAGGCCGACAACCAACACCATCGCGGGACCGTTATCCTTCTGAAGAAAAGAAAAGAACTCCCGTGAAAAGAAACGAGAAAGAGACACCGACGAAGGGGCGGGCAGGTCGATGATGATGAGGTCCTGCGGCGGCAATTCCCGCAAGACCGCGCCGGGATCACCGAAACGGAGTACGCCGTTGCGGCCGACGGTCCCGGCGGCGAAGACCTCCTCGAACATCGGTTCGGACTCGATGACGGTGACGACCGCTTCGGGGCTTTTTCGTGCCACCTCGACGGCGGTACCCGCAAGAAGCCCGCCGATGACGGCAATGCGCCGCGGGTCGGGCCGCTGGGTGAGCGCGAACCCGGCAAAGGCCTCTGCGGGCCTGCTCGGACCGGCGACACCGGCCGCCTGCCCGTTCCAGAAATAGGCGGTCTGGTCGCCGCGCCTCGTGACATCGAGGCGACCGGAGCGCCCGTCGCGTGACAGCACAAGTTCCTCGGGCCGGTAGCGTTCCCCATAGTGGGCGAGGAATATCGGATGCCGTACCGGCGAGAAGAACTCCATGAAAAGATAGAAGAGTGCCGCGCCGAGCGCCATGCCGACCGATTCGATGAGGTACACCAGCCCCGTCCGCTCGGCGCCACCGCGCACCGTCGCGACGCAGGCGGGGAAGGCAAGCCCGCCGACGAGACAGCCGGGCGCGAGCACGATCGCCGTCACGGCGACCATCGCGGGCACCGAGAGCGCCATGCCGCCGACCGTCCCGAACAACGCCGCCACCGGATGCACGAGGAACAGTTGCCCGACGGCGATGATCGCCACTAAAGCGAGGAGCACCGGCGGCGCGAACGGACGACGAAGGATCGGGAACAGAACCGACGCAACGGCGCCAGCGCCGGTGAAGAGCATCCACAGCGAAAGGCCGACCGCCACGACCAGTTCGAACGCCCCGGTCGCTATCATCAGTTCGCGGATGAGCACCGTCTGGGAAAGCACCGTGACCAGGCCGAGCAGGAGCGCGATAAAAAGAGCGTGGTCGAACCGCGCGCGCACTTACCGCCACCGCCCGCTTATCGTTTCGCCGCAGAAGGGACAGCACCCCTCTTTCAGCAGGTTCGACCCGATGAAGTAGCCGCTCCGGTCGATGATCCTCTTCCCGCACTTCGGACAGAAGGTATCCTCGCCCGCATCGGTCGCAAGATTACCGATGTAGACGAACCGGAGCCCCTCTTTCAGCGCGATGGCGCGCGCTTTTTCTAGCGTCACGGGCGGCGTCGGGGGCCGCGCGGTCAGTTTGTATTTCGGAAAGAAACGGGAGAAATGGAGCGGCGTATCGGCGCCAAGATCCTTTTTCACCCATCGCGCCAGTTCCCGTATCTCGTTCTCCGTATCGTTCGCGCCCGGGATGACGAGATTGGTCACCTCGATATGTACCCTCTCCTGCTTCAGCACCTTCAGCGTATCGAGGACCGGCTGAAGTCTCGCGGTGGTGTATGTGCGGTAGAATTCGTCGGTGAATCCCTTGAGATCTATGTTCGCGGCATCAAGGTGCTTGGCCAGTTCACGGAGCGGTTTCTCGTTCAGATAGCCGCACGAGACGAGTATCGTCCGCAGGCCCTGTTCGCGGGCGAGTTTCGCTATGTCGCGCATATACTCGAAAAAGACCGCCGGCTCGGTATAGGTGAACGAGATGCTGTCGGATCCGTTCTTTTTCGCGAGCGCCACCACCTGCGCCGGACTCAGGTCGTACGGCGTGACGCTGTCGGGCGCTGCCTGCGATATCTCCCAGTTCTGGCAGAAGTTGCAGTTCATATTGCACCCGGCGGTCGCGATGGAAAGGGTCTTGGTAGCGGGATGGAAGTGGAACAGCGGTTTTTTCTCGACCGGGTCGTTGTTGAGCGCCACCGGCCTGCCGTAGACGAGCGAGTAGAGCGTCCCCTTGATGTTGCGACGCACCCTGCAGACGCCGGTCTGTCCGTCTGAAAGCGTACAACGGTGCGGACAGAGTTCACAGCGCACCTTGCCGCCGGAAAGCGGCTCCGCATACTCCGCCTTGCGCAGGAGCGACACATCGTCGGGCGAACGGCCCGAAAGATAGAAGAAGGCCGGGGTCAGCGTCAGGGCAAGGAAGATCAGCGCGGGGAATATCCTTCGGTCCACGGGGGATGTTCAGCCGGTCGGTTTTTTCTGCCGGATATAGAACTCGATGAGGTCGCGATCCTCGGCCGGGATATCGAGGAACCGGAGCCCCATGCCCGGCTCGACGCCCGGCGCGGCCTTGCGTATCCAGCAGACCTCGGCATGCCCCTCGACCCGTCGGGTGTCCATGAGGAACGACAGGTGCAGTCGCGTACCGACGGGAAGCATCTGTTCGGTGGAAAGGAATATGCCGCTGGTACTGAGGTCCATCATGATACCGGTGAAGAAATTGTGCGGCAGTTCCGATGACACCGCGAAAAAGACCGACAACTCGATCTCGACACGGGGATTTTTCCTTTTTTCGATGTTCGGATCGTACGCTTCCTTACCGGGTCCGCCCATGATCTTCCCCCTTCCATGGTTGACGATCTGGAGGCATTATAATCATTCGGGAAAAAGAAAGCAACAAGAGGGCCGATGTTTTTAGGACATCGCCGCCCGTAACGCCGCCGAGACCTGTTCGGGGCTGTCGCTCAAGGCATGGAAGAACGGGCGGACCGGAATGGTGTTGCAGAGATCGTTCATCATGCGGTGATAGGC
>JAKLFG010000067.1 GCA_022711315.1 bacterium
ATGGGCGTCATCGGTTATGATGCCGGCCTGCGAACCGGTCAGCGAGACCGCCCGGACGCCGCGCGCATTGAGCGCTATCGCCACGAGCGCCGCGGAAATGCGTTCACCGGCGGTGAGCAGCATATCCATCTCGCGCAGGTCGGGTCTCTGTGAGAAATCGCGGGCCTGATCGATGAGCCCGTCGGTCGTTCCCCCCATCGCCGAGACCACCACCACGACCGGAACGCCTTCGCGGCGGCGGCGCGCAACGATATCGGTGAGCGCCCCTATCTTTCCCGTGTCGGCGAGCGAGGAGCCGCCGAACTTCATGACGAGGGTGCGGGTCATCGTATCTTCAGGAGGGAGGTCGCCTCCGGCACTGCGGCGCCGGTATGGTCGAACAGGTAGAAGGTGTATTCGCCGCCCGATATGTTCTGTATCGTCACGGTGAGCGAGTACAGGCAGAACTCATCGGCGGCGACGAGTCGCGCCGATTCGCGAACCGCTATGAAGTCGGTATCGGCCGTCAGGTAATAGTACGGTCGGGCATCGCGCCAGGTCAACCGGCCATCGCGGTCCTCGATGCCAAGAAGCGTCCCGCGCGGGAGGTAGAGGTTCTCGTGCCGCAGGACCACCGTATCGTTCTGGACCTCGACCGACACCGAGGGCGTCGGCAAAGCGTCATCAGCCCCGAACAGGGCGTCCGCGTCGTCGAACGGGTCGATGGCGTCGCTCCCCTCGCAGGTGCTCTGCGCGACGATGCGGTTCTGCATCACGAGCGGCGTCGAATAGGAGGCGGGGCCGCCGCAGGCGCCGAGGATCGCCGCCGTCAGGCCGAGGAACAGTATCTTTTTCATGACGCACCTCTTCTTTTCTTCCGTTGGTCGCGCTCGGCGGCGCTTTCACGGCATCCGCAGTAATCCTGTCGATAGATGGCGTATTCCCGGCACAGATCGAGCGACCGGCGATATTCCCATGTCCCGGAAAGGTAGTTGACGGCATGGTGTCGTTCGAGCGCGAGCCCCATCTTATTGATGCGCGCCGCGTCCTTGTGCGGACTGACGGTGAGGGTGGTGGCCGCGTGGGTCATACCGCGCGCAGCGGCCTCCTCGAAGGTCCGCGAGAGCCGCATGGCGTAACAGAGCGTACAGCGCTCTCCCCGTTCGCCGGTCGCGGCGAAGGGGGCCACCTCCCGCTCGAAACGGTCCTGCTCGTATCCGCCGTTCAGGATCTCGATGTTCTTCCCGTAGCGGGCGGCGAGATAGCGCTCCACCTCACGCAGGCGCCGGTCGTATTCGGCACGGGTATCTATGTTCGGGTTGTAGAACAGCACGGCGAGTTTCCCGTCGAACCCGTTATACAGCGCATCGGAAACGGCCGACAGGCAGGGAGCGCAACAGGCGTGAAGGAGCAGGCTCTTCATTGCGGCGGCGTTTTCGCCTCCTCTTTCTTCTTCGGGGTGATGGGCGAACTCCCCTTTGCGGCGTCCTTTTCCTTCTTGCGGGCGAGCCGGGCGTCTATCTTCTTTATCAGTTCGTCGATGCCGCTCTCTTTGAGCGTCTTGGAGAACTGTTCGCGGTAGTTGCGCAGCATGCTCACGCCGTCGAGTTCGATGTCGAATATGCGGTAGGAGCCTTCCGGCGCGGGGAGGTACAGGTGGTAGACCACCTCGTAGATGACCGGCTTTTTCTTCAGGGTCGCCTGTATCTCGGTGGTCACGAAGACGCTTTCGGATATGCCCTTGAGATAGTTCCGGCGCACCCCCTTGTCGATGTAACGCTTTTCGTAACTCTTGTTATAGAAGACCTCCTCCAGATAGAACTCCCGGAACAGTTGCCGGAGTTTCTGGAAGAACTGGTCCCGTTTGTCCTGCGGCGTGGTCTCCCAGCGGTCGCCCAGCACGAAGCGCGCGATGAAATCGTAGTCGATGATGCGATCGGCGACCTCCTGCATGCCCGCCTCTTTCTTGGCGAACGCGTCGCTCCCCTTCGCCGCTTTGACGCCGGCCCATTTCTCCAGTTCGGCCTCGTGCTGCTCCAAATGCCGCATCGCCGCCTTGACATCGAGTCCCGGACCCGCCGCGGCAGGGCCGGAGGCGACGCCGGGCGCGTCGGCCGCGGCCAGCATGAAGAAGGAAAGGGAGAGGGCGAGCAAAAGCGGCATCCTCATCGTTCGAACCCCGCGGTGGTGAGAAGGTCCTCGACCTTCATGTTGTATTCGTACATGGCGTTGACGAGAGCATACTCCTGCTCGACGAACGCCTTCACGGCGTCTATGAGATCGCGCGTCGACAACATGCCCGACTCGTAGTTGAGGAACTCGGCGGTCATCCAGCCCTTCGCCATCTTGTGGGCCTTGCGCAGGTGTTCGACCTGACTGTCGAGCGCGCGGAGTTCGTCGTACTTGCGCCGCAGGTCGAGGAGCGTCGCCTCTATCATGAAGGAGGCCTGATATTCCTTCGCCTTCCATTCCGACCGCGCCTTGCGCATCTTCGCGACCTGCTCAAGTATGTTCAGGTTGAACTCCAGCCCGACGCCCGCCTCGCCGCCGTACCCGTTGTAAGGGCTCGACGGCAGAGGATAGCCGCGGTCGTCGACGCTAGAGGTGTAATCTATGCGGTAGTTCCCCATGGCGCCGAGGTTGGGGAAGAAGTTGCTCTTCTCGAAGCGATAGAGCGACTCGAGCGCGCCGAGGCCGTTCACGATGAGGCTCCGGTAGGAACTGCGCTCGATAAGATGGCTCTCAAGCATCTCCCGGCTGAACGGAAAATCCACCTTGAACATGAACTCGTCCTTGAGGGCGTACCCCGGGCCGAGCACCCGGTCAAAGAGCGCCTTCAGCGTCGCCTGACTCGCCAACACGCGGTCCTTGCTGAACAGGAGCCGCTCTTTCTCTATGCGCAGTTTTATGAGATCGTTCTGCGACACTCCTTCCTTGCCGTCGTAGAGCCACTGTTCGAGTTTTTCCTCGGCCTCGACGATCTTCTCGATGGAAAGATCCACCATGTTCAACATATCGGAGGCCATCACATGGGAGTAGTAGAAGGAAGCGGCCTGTTTGCGGAGATCGAGCACCGCTATCTTTTTTTCGGCCTCCTTCACGGCGACCCCCTTCTCGGCGGCCTCCCGGGCGTACTCTATCTTGCCGAAGGTATATATCGGGAGCGTCACTTCGCCGTAAGCGCGCAAAGCGACGCCGAGATCGCCGAGATGGTAACTCCGTTTCCATCCGATCGTTTCGGGCTCGTACTCGTAGCGCGGGAACGGCGCCATGCCGAAGGTCACCTTGATGCGAGGGAAATACTGCCAGATCGCCCGGTCCACCTCCGCCTGCGCCGCCTCTATGTTCGCGTCAAGGGACCTGACGAGATCGGCTTTCTGGACGAACGCGTTGATGAAGGCGTCCCTGTCCACCGGCCCACCGGCCGCAAGAAGCGCCGGGACAAGCAGGAAAAAGAAAAAAAGCGGACGCAGAGACCGTTCCCTCATGACCCCCTGCTACTTCCCTATCTGGGACTGCACCTCGGAAGCGAAATCCTTATTCTCCTTTTCGACGCCTTCGCCCAGTTCGAAGCGGACGAAACGGACGACCTTCAGTTCGGCGCCCGCCTTCTTGGCGACCTGCTTGACATAGGCGCCGACCGTGAGTTCCTGATCCTTCACGAAGGTCTGGTTCACGAGCGTGCTTTCGGCTATGAACTTGCGGAGTTTGCCTTCCACGATCTTGTCCACCATGTTCTCCGGTTTGCCCATCTCGAGCACCTGCACGCGGTATATCGCCTTTTCCGACTCGATGAGCGACGCGGGGAATTCCTCCGGGGCGACGCAGACCGGGTTCATCGCGGCGATGTGCATCGCGACATCGTCGGCCATCTCACGCACCTCGGGCTTCGCGAGCACCGCCGCATCCGTCGCGGCGATCTCCACGAGCACCCCTATCCGACCGCCCATGTGGACATAGGAGTGGACGAAGCCGTTCTCCTTGACCGCATAGCGGATGAAGCGGCGCGGGCGGATGTTCTCGCCGATCTTCGCCACCGCCCCGGTCGTCAGGCGCTCGATCTCGGCATCGTAGAACTTCTCCTGCATGTCGACGAGCGTCCCCTCTTCCTTGCCGTGCCGGTCGAAATAGTCGAGCATGGTCTTCGAAAGTTCGCGGAAGCCGTCGTTCTTGGCGACGAAATCGGTCTCGCAGTTGAGTTCCAGCATGAGCGCCTTCTTGTCGCCGTCCATGCGGATGAGCACCGCGCCCTCGGACGCGACGCGCCCCGCCTTCTTGGCCGCCTTGGCGAGCCCCTTTTCCCGCAGGATGGTGACCGCCTGCTCGGTGTCGCCCTTCGCTTCGACAAGCGCGTTCTTGCAGTCGAGTATGCCGGCGCCGGTCCGTTCTCTCAATTCTTTGACCTGTGACGCGGAGATATCCATGATCATCGTTCCTCCTTGCTGATGGTGACGCTGTTACTTACTTGGCGGCCTCTCCCGCCGCCTCGTCCTTCTTGGGAGCCGTCCGGCGGACCGGCTTTTTGGCATCGCCGTCACCCGTCGCCTTCGCCTCGCCTTCGTCGCCGCCGATCCTCTTGACCTTCACCTTGCGACCGGCCACATTCCGCGTCTCATCGCCGCGCCCGGTACGGTCGCGGTGGTCCTTGGTCTCGGTCTGCGCCTTCTGGCGATGGATGTCGTACCCTTCGAGATAGGCGTCCACCAGTCCGTTGACGATGATGTCTATCGCCCGCATGCCGTCGTCGTTGGCCGGCAGGGGGAAATCTATCGGATCGGGGTTGCCGTTGGTGTCGATGATCGCGATGACCGGGATGCCCAGTTTGGTCGCCTCATGCACCGCGAGATGTTCGCGGCGGGGATCGACGACGAACACGGCGCCCGGCAGTTTAGACATCTTCACGATGCCCGAAAGGTTCTTTTCAAGTTTCGTCTTTTCCTTAGCTATGGTGATGAGTTCCTTCTTGGTGTACTGGTAGCGCTTCTCCTCGGAGAGCATCTCGTCGTATTTCTTCAGCCGCTTTATCGATTGACCGATCGTCTGGAAGTTGGTCAGCATGCCGCCGAGCCACCGGTTGGTCACATAGGGGGCGCCGGCCCGTTCGGCCGCCTGCTTGATGACCTCCTGCGCCTGCCGTTTGGTGCCGACGAGCAGGACCGGGTCGCCGTTCAGCCCGAGGTTCTTGAGGAACTTCGCCGCCGTCTCGATGAGCCCGACCGTCTTCTCCAGATTGATGATGTGTACGCCGTTGCGTTCGGTGAAGATGTACGGCGCCATCTTGGGGTTCCATTTCTGCTTCTGATGCCCGAAATGGGCGCCCGCCTTCAACAATTCTCTGATGTCCACTACCATGTGATGCCTCCAAAAAAGAGTTACCTGTTATCGCTTCCCCCGGCCCTTCCGCTCACCGTCCCGCGCCCCGCGCGGAACGGACAGGTACGGTGGGCCTGCTCCGGGGTGCTTTTAACAGCGGGATAGATACTCTGAAAGCCCTGTTTGTCAATCTTTTTCTGGCAAAATCGGCCCGGCGCGCTATCATCGCACCGGTCGCGAGGAGACGATGAGCGAAAAAACAGCCACCTTCATTGAAACGGCCCCCGAAGCGGTGCCGGTGTTCGTCGCGGGACTCGCGAGGGAACACCGACGGCTCGTGGTCGAGGCGCCGGGGCCGCGCGAGGCGGCGTTGCTCGCCCGTTCGCTCCATTATTTCGACACCGCGTGCGAACTGTTCCTGCCGCCGTTCCTGCTCATGGAACGCGGCGAATACGACGCCTCGTGGGAACAGCGGCTCATCCGCCTGCTGGAAAAGAGCCGCGGCATCGTCGTGGTGACGCCGCTCTCGCGCCGCTTCAAACTCCCCGCCGCGCTGGACGGCGGCGCCCTGCGCATCGCGCCGGGAACGCGTCTGTCGACCTCCGGGATATCCCGCGACCTCGCGGCGCGCGGCTACGAGGCGGTCCCCATCGTCCGCGCCTTCGGGGAATTCTCGGTGCGCGGCGACATCATCGACATCGCCGCCTACGAGCCCGACACCGGCTGGCGCATAGAACTGTTCGACGACGAGGTCGAGAAGATCAGTCGCTTCTCGCTCACCAGCCAGCGCAACATCGGCGACGAACCCGATGCGCACCTGTTCCCCCGCATCGTTTCTCGACTGCTCGTCCCCGACTGGAAGACACGCCTCGCGTCACTGCTCGCCGCCGAAGGGAACCGGCGCATCATGGAGGTCGAGGAGGCGATCGAGGCAGGGGCCGGGCTCCCCGGCGACCTGCACCCGCTCACGGCGGGCGACCGGCTCATCGAGGAATATTTCGACGCGCCGGTCATCCGGTGGGAACGGGTCCGGTGCGAGATGGCGCTCGACGAGGAACTGAAGGCGCTCACGGCGGAGCGGGAACGACGCCGCGCTGAAGGGACCTTTACGCCGTTCGACCTGCGCGCCTCGTTCCGCGAACGGGCCGCCGCGCCGATCGTCGAGGTGAGTTCCTTCTTCTCGGCCGCCGAGGCCATCGTCAAATATCCGGTCGCCCACCAGCAGGCGTCGCCGCACGAGAAGGAGCACCCCGAACTACTCCTCGGGCGGCTCGCGGCCGACAACGCCGTCGTGTTCTTCACCGATCGCGGCGGCAGGGACCGCTGGGGCGACCTGTGCGTCGAGAAGGATATCCCGTCGATCCCGCTCGAAACGCTCCCCGCCGCACCGGAACGGGGCACCGTCCACATCCTCGAAGGCGACGGCTGGGCCGCGCCCGACGCGGTGCTCCTCGTGCCGCACGCCGGGCTCGCGGTCCTGCACGAGAAACTGTTCGCGGTGCGCGCCCCGGCAAAACCGTCGCGCCGCCGGGCCGTCGAGGAGGCGCCCGAGGCCGACGAAACGCGCCAGCCGCTCCTGCTCGACGAACTGATACCGGGCGCCGCGGTCGTCCACTACACCTACGGCGTCGCCGTGTACGAAGGGACCAAACGGATAGATAAGACCGACTGCCTGACGCTCCGGTACGACCACGACGACAAACTCTACCTGCCGGTCTACAACATGCACCTCCTCTACAAGTACCGGTTCGAGGAGGGCTATTTCCCCCGTTGTTCGAGCCTCCGCTCCTCGGTCTGGGAGACGACCAAGGAAAAACTGTCGCGCGAGGTCGAGCAGGTGGCCGAGAAGATACTGCAACTGTACGCCGAACGGGCGGTCGAACAGGGTAGGCCGCTCCCGGCGTCGGGCGAGATGGTCGAACGGTTCGCCGCCGAGTTCCCCTACCGCGAAACGCTCGATCAGGCGCGATCCATCGCCGAGTTGGAGGGCGACCTCTCATCGGGACGCATCATGGACCGCCTCCTGTGCGGCGATGTCGGCTTCGGCAAGACCGAGGTGGCGATGCGCGGGTGCATCGCGACCACCGCGGCGGGCCGGCAGGCGGCGATACTCGCCCCCACCACCATCCTCGCCTTCCAGCACTGGCAGACCTTCACCGAACGGTTCCGCAACTTCCCGCTGCGGGTGGAGATGCTTTCGCGTTTCCAGTCGGCGGCGGAGCAGAAAAAGATACTCGAAGGACTTAAAACGGGCGCCGTCGACATCGTCATCGGCACCCACCGCCTCTTTTCGAAGGATGTCGCGTTCAAGGACCTCGGCTTCCTCGTCGTGGACGAGGAACACCGTTTCGGCGTGACGCAGAAAGAACGGATCAAGGAGATAAAAAAGGGGGTGGCGACCCTCTCCATGACCGCGACGCCGATACCGCGCACCCTGCAACTGTCGCTCCTCGGTGTCCGCGACATTAGTTTCATCCGCACCCCGCCGCGCGAACGCAAGCCGGTGAAGACCCATGTGGTCGAGTACAGCGAGGAGATCGTCCGCGAGGCGATACTGCGCGAGATGGAGCGCGACGGACAGATATATTTCCTCCACAACCGCATAGAATCACTGCCGACGATGAAGCGCCTGCTCGAAAAACTGGTGCCCGAACTCAGGATAGCGGTCGCCCACGGCCGCATGGAGGAGGACCAACTGGAACAGGTGATGCTCGACTTCACCGCGCGCCGGTTCAATCTGCTCCTTGCCACCTCGCTGATCGAATCGGGCATCGACATACCGCTCGTGAACACCATCGTCATCAACCGCGCCGACACCTTCGGGCTCGCCCAACTCTACCAGTTGCGGGGCCGCGTCGGCAGATGGAACCGCGAGGCCTTCGCCTACCTCATGGTCCCCTCCTTCAAGACGCTCACCAAGGAGGCCTATGACCGGCTGTCGGTCATCAAACGGTTCGACCGGCTCGGATCGGGCTACGATGTGGCGATGGAGGACCTGAACATACGCGGCGCGGGCAACATCCTCGGGCTGTCGCAGACCGGCAAACTCAAGGGCGTGGGCTATGACCTCTACCTCGAGATGCTCCGCCGCCGCATCGAGTTCCTGCGGACCGGACAGACCGGAGAGACGCGCGACATCGAGGTGAAGACCGACCTGCCCGCCTTCATCCCGGAGACCTACATCGAGGATGCCGAGACGCGGGTCAGTTTCTATCGCAAACTCGCCGACACCGAACGGCCCGAAGAACTCGGCTGGGTGCGCCATCTGCTTTCCGAGATGTTCGGCCCGGTGCCGCCCGAGGTCGAGAACCTCTTCCTCCTCAACGAGATGCGGACCCTCGCGCGGAAGGCGCGTGTGGTGAAGATGGATCTGTCGGAGGGCCGGATGACGCTCACCTTCTCGGCGACCGCCACCCCCAAGAGTATGGACGATCTGTTCGAGGCGGTCGATATTCTGCGCGGGAAGTTCGTGCCGCCGAGCGGGGTGCAGGTGCCGGCGTCAACGCCGGATGAGTGGAGAAAGGCGCTGGAGCGGTTCGGCAAGGTGTTCGGGGGGACACCTACTTATCGGTGAGGGGAAAACTATAAAAAATTAGGTCTCTCCACTCTCGCCCTGACCCCGCTCGCCACTCTCATGGGAGCAACAATTGCAGTTGGTGTATCTTGCCGTCCCCGGCACGGAACATTAGCCCTTTGACGCTTCGTTCTGGGAAATCAACGCTGAGGTACGAGACCTCCATGCCAGAACGCTCCCATTGCCGCAGAACGGTCACGGCGGGCTCCCCGAGATCACGGAGTCTGGGGGCTGCTTGCGTCACATGCAACTCATCAAAATATTCGTTAAGTTCGGGACCAAGATTCTTCCTGTTCACCGCACCTCGCTGGAGCTGCTGTATCAAGTCGCTAGCGGCCTCGGCGGCTGAGGGGCCTTTGATGATTGGCAAGCGCATAGTGTCATCCAGCACCAGTTGCAACAGGGTTGCTTGGATGTCGGAGGGGTCATTCTGCATATGATTCGACAACAGGATAACGGCCGATTTGGTCCGGGGGATGAATGAATTGAAAGCGAGAAATCCCTGAACCTCGCCACTGTGTTCGATCACTATCTCCCCATCCTGTTCGCGTACGATAAGTCCGCAGCCATAGTTAGTTCCGCGGCCGTCCGTTGTCGTGTGCGGCGTCATCATGTAGCGCCGTGTCGTTTCGGACAGAATCTTGCCCTCCATGAAGCCGATATCCCATCGTGCCAGATCATCGACGGAAGACCAGATCTCTCCGGCACCGAACAGCCATCCTGCTTTCTCCGGCTCGGACTTTTCCGGCTCCCCGAGTTCGAAAGCGATGTGTCCTGTGGCAGGCTCGGCCTCGGTCGTCGGTCGACCAAGAGTGGTCTGGGTCATGCCCAACGGTTTGAAGATGCGCTGCGTCAAAAGATCGGAGAGTGAGGTGGCGGCGACCCTTTCGACGATCCGTCCGAGTAGGACGAATCCGGTGTTGCTGTAACCCCATCGACTACGTGGTTCGAAGTCGAGTGGTTGCCCAGCGTAGCGCGTAAGGAGATCATCCGGTGCAATAGGGGTTTTAGATCGTGAATCGGTGAAGTCGAGTGGATAGTAGTCGGTGTAACCCGAGACATGAGCAGCTAGATCGTCAAGCGTGATATCCGTTGCCCGGGTGAGTTGTGGATAGTATCGTGCCACCTGATCCTGCATGGAGAGCTTGCTTTCGTCGACGAGCGTCATTGCCGCCGCGCAGGTGAACTCCTTTGATATGCTGCCGATAGCGAAGGGTGTCTTGGAATCGACCGGCTCCTGCATGCCTGCGGATCTTGTGCCATAGCCCTTGGCGAGCACAATCTCCTTGTCGCGCACGATGGCCACCGAAAGACCGACGAGTCCTCGCACCTCGACCTCGCTTGTCAGCCAGCGATCAATCGCCGCCACATCAAAATTCGTCGGTGTCGACGGTTTAACCGTGGTTGGCTTCTCGACTTGCGGCAAAGAATGACATGCTGACAGCATCAGAAGCCAAAGCACCCCGACAATCAACAGAAAGAGACCATCGTTTTTCATGGGCAACTCCTTTTCATCGAATTTGTCATCACGCGGTCAGTCCTCGACATTAGACATTTCTCCGCTGTTTCGCCTTCGTCGTTTCGGTCTCGTCGTCCGGCGTTTCAGTGCGAACTTGTAAGCAATCCTTATATGTTGCCGCGTCCGTCAGCTCACCGCCGGGCATCTGTGTCAGCATGGGTTCGTTCATCTTTTTCTCCCAACTCGTTCCGTCAGATAACGCATCCGACGCCCCCCGTTTCACCGCAGAATACCCCCGCCCGGAGAACGAACCAAGAAACTCTTCGCGCCCGATCACGGCGTGAACACCAATCGGTATCCGACCACATAGATAGAGTGTATTATCTGGCATTGCTCCTCTGCCCCGACGAACACCTCCTCCGGATCGCCGGTGCGCCACCAGACACCCCACAGCGGCCAACCTCCCTGCATGTTACTGCGATACAGTTCCACCCGCGAATAGGCCGGTTCGCCCGTCGGAAGTTGCCCCCATGACACCTCGGTCAATTCGCAGAACGGGTAGACATTGCCGCGCCACCCGCAGGTCACCACCGCCCGGCCGCAGTGAGAACCGTCCAGTTCGGTGACCTTATCTCTGTCTTTATCCACCATGCAGTCGATAGAAGTATCTTTTGATGTCACCACCAGCACCGCCCCGCCCATCCACAAGTCGTCGCAGGTGAGCAGGATATCGTCGTCAGGCACCGCACTGTCATCACTGTCTAAGAGATCGGCCTCCGGCAGGAGATCGTCGACGGTGTCGGCGGTTTCGTCCTGCGTGGACACCGTGTCGGTCGCCGCGTCGGACACCGCATCGGTCGCCGCGTCAGACACCATATCGGCCTCAGCCACCGCGCTCTTTTCCCCTGCACAGGAAAGGAGGAAAAGGAGCGAAAAAAACAGGAAGAATACGATGGCGTGTCTCACGGCACCCCCTATATGTGCGCTACTTGAACAGCCCCTTGACGAAGGGCGAGGTGAATTCGCGGTCGAGGATGTCCATGCAGACCTCGTCCCAGAACTTACCGGCGATGCACTTCGCCTCGCGCCGCCGCCCCACCTCCTTGAACCCGCACTTTTTGTAGCAGTTCAGCCCCCGCTCGTTGTAGGCATAGGCGTTGAGGTAGATGCTGTGCAGATTGAGGACATTGAACCCGTAGTCGAGCACGAGGTTGGTCGCCTCGGTCCCGAACCCTTTGCCCCAGAACTTCTTCTCGCCGATGACGATGCCGAACTCGGCGGAGCGGTTCCGGAGGTTTATCTGGTGGAGCCCCGCATTGCCGATGAGGGTGTTCCCCTTCTTCTCGACGATAGCGAAGATGACCGTGTCCTCCCGCTTGGCGGTGTTCGCGATCCACTCCTTCTCCGATTCGAGCGTGACGATCGGCACCGGGATGATGAGATTCTTCTGGACCTCGAGGTCGTTGAACCAGCGCGTGTAGGTGTCGGCGTCCTCCATGCGGATGGGCGAGAGATAACATTTTTTGCCGACGACTTTGGGATGATAGGTCATGACCGCCTCCGTGAATGACCCTGCAAGATACCCCCGGCAGGAACATGAAGCAAGAAAATCAACGATGCGGAGGGGGTTGCGAGAATTATTTCTTCTCGCGGATATAGAATTCGATGAGGTCGCGGTCCTCGGGGTCGATGTCGACGAGCCGCACCTTCGTTTCGGGGGTGGAGCCGTTGTACAACTTGTGGCTCCAGCAGACCTCGGCGATGCTCTCCACGCGGCGCGATTCGGTGAGGAAGGAGAGATTCAGTCTCGTGCCGACCGGGAACGGGCGGTCGAGCGCGACGAAAAGTCCGCCGGTGGCGGGATCGCGGGCGATGCCGGGGAAGAAATTGTACGGGATGGGGTCGGTGGCGCGGAACGAGAGGGTCAATTCGGTCTCGGGGCGCGGGTCTATCGGTTCCACGATCTCCGCTTTCGGCTGCTGATTCTTGCTTTCTTTCTTCGTCATGGGGTCACTCCCTTATCATGGTCTCGGGTGGGACCATACCGCCGTGAAGACGAAAATCAAGGGGGACCGTGAATAATTTTTGCCGGGGTTCTTTAATCGTGTATCTTCCACATATCGGAACTGAACTCTGTCTCGCAGTCCTCTAGTTTCACCCCATCCTCGTCCTCGCACTCGACCCCCTCATAGATGACCTTGAAATGCTGGCGGTGGATCGCCGTCGAGGCATTCGAGAAGGAGATGTCGTACCGGAATATCTCCATGTATATCTTGCAGTCGGGCGTATCGTAGGCCAGATAGACGCCGGGCTCGCCGTAGAGGACCCTGTTGCCTTGGAACGGGAGCGTCCGGGGATCATCCTCCGTCTCGGCGCAGTCGCGGTCATAGCAGAGGTCAATGACCACCTGGGTCGCACCCTGCGCAACGATGCTGATATAAGAACCCTCCCCCTCCTCTATCTCGTCGTCGCCCTGACAGGTCTTGGTGAACTCACGCGGGCCCGCCCCCCATATCCCCGCGATGTCTTCGGTCGTAAGCGCGGCGCCGCCACCCGGGGCGTCCGTCCCCGCGCAGGCGACGAAGAGGAACAGCGCAATAGAAAAGAAAGAAAACAAAAAGGTCCTCATGGCATATGCTCCCTTTCTGTCGACATGCCCGATATCGATCACACCTCGAAATCTACCGCCACTGCCTTTTCCCGTATCTTCCCCATCAGCGCGGCCACCTCCCGGTGGGCCGGATGGTCGTTGTATGCCGCGAGGTCATCGAGCGAATCGAACGACGCGATGAGGCAAAGGTCGTAAGAACGATCGGAATGGAGGAGATCGATACCCACTTCCATGGCGCGGACGAGCGGTATCTTATCCTTGAGCGCCAGTAGTTTCTCCTTCGCCCGCAACGCATTTGCGGCGCGGTCGTGGCCATCGGCCGACTCGAACAGTGTCCACATCACCACATGACGGATCATCTCGGACCTCCCTTGATATGTGCCTCTATCAGTTCCACGGCGCGGGCGACCCCATCCTCGGCGGCGGCGAGCACCCCCAATTCGACGGCACGGCTGGCGAGCGAAGGCGCCGCAAGTGTCCGGCGGATATGACGGGCGAGTTTTTCGGCCGTGAGCCCGTTGCGTTTCAGCGGTTCAAGTGCGATGCCCTGCTTTCGCAGCAGGCCGCCCCAGAAGAACTGGTCGACCAAGTGGGCCACCACCACCGAGGGGCGACCGGCGCGCACTACCGCCTGCGTGGTCCCCGCTCCGCCGTGGTGGACCACCGCGGCACAACGCGGGAAAAGGGCGGCGTGGGAGACCGTGCCGCCGAGCGGGAACAGTTCGTCGTCGGCCGTTATCCGGCCGATGAGCGGTTCGGGAGCCTGCAGTATCGCACGGCAACCGGCTATCCGGACGGCGCGGGCCAGTAGGTCCATCGACACGGGGACATCGTCGGTGCCGAAGGCGAACATGCTGCCGAAGGTCAGGTGGACCGGCGGCTCACCCGCGTCGAGAAAGGAGGTAAGCGACGGCGGCAGTTCCTTCGCGACGGCATCTTCCGGGTACTGCA
>JAKLFG010000068.1 GCA_022711315.1 bacterium
ATACTCTTTTTTCGTGTAGGGGGTGGACACCTGCCCCTCGACGAGATAACGCCACAACGCGTCGGGATCGACCGGATCGTCGATGCGCGACGGCCCCGTCGTCGCTTTATGCAGAAGATATACCTGCTTGAGCGGCGCGGAGATATTGCTGATGACCGCCTGTTTGAGTTTCGGTATCGTGTAGAACGGCGTCGAGGCCGCCAATAATGCGCCGTTGCGTCGGTAAAGGATGTTGGTCTCGTCGTTGCCGCCGGTCATGAGACCGCGCATCTTCCGTGCAAGCGTACTTTTGCCGGCCCCCGAACGGGCGAGGAACAGGTGCCCGCCACCGTCGCGATCAACCAGAAAGCAGGAATGGACGAGCAAGAACAGATCCTCCCGTTCGAATCCCTCATAGGCAAGCACCTTCTCCAGATACAGATACGGCCGGTGTCGCCCGATAGACCAGACGCCGTTCACCCGTTGCAGGTTGTTAAGGTCGGCGCGATCCTGCGCGACTATCGTGATATCATGTTTTTTTTGTGGAGCATCATCGGCGACCTCGAACAGAGGCCACGAGGTGGGGAACTTCGTCACGCCTTCACCGGAGACGCTTAAAGAGGTGTCGGCTATGTCAAAACGACGGGAACGCACAAAAGGCCCTTACACACAGGGCCACGGCGTTTCTGATTGCCCGGCGTTCTGGCAGGCACCCTCGCAAAGCCCTCCCTGTTTCTTGGGATTCTGGAAGATACAAGCGAACAACAATTCTTTCGGCAGGTCCTTCTCTTCCAGCAACGCCGGTTTTTCGTACCTCATAAAATGATCCCGCCGTGTTAATTTCGGATAAAGGTAACTAAAAGACGGTTAAAAGTCAAGCGATTTCTTTTACTTCCTAAAAATGGCACGGTTCCGAGGAGTTGGCTATTCCGGACTTTTTCAATCCGCTTATTCGTTTTTTAAGTTCGGCTATCCGCTTACGGTTCTTCGAACAGACATACAGCGAGCCGCTCTCCAGAAGCGATTCGGCGGGACAGGGATTGCAGTACGGGAACAGGTCGCACTCGTTGCATTCCCGCCGTTCTATGATCGGTTGCCGTTCCGCCCACGCCTTCCGTAGCATTCCGGCAAAGTCGTCGGTCAGGATGTTGCCGAGCGGCGCGGTGCACTTGCCACAGGCAAAAAGATCCCCGGCGCCATCCAGCCGGAGCGTTCCGGGATCTCCGTAATGACAGAGGAAGGAGCGCTTTTTCGGCGCGTAGAGATCCATCTCCCCGGCGTCCACCGTGTATTGGAAACGGAGCGCTGCCTCAAGTTCTTCATCGGTCAGTTTCACCGCTTCGACCCCGGGCCGCTTGTCGAACGAACTGAAGATGCCGTGATCGATGACCAGTTGCAGGTCGCGCTCCTTGGCGAACGCGGTGAGCCGAGCCAGATCGGGCATCGGATGGAGGAGCGGCGCGGCGAGCACCGTTTTTATCCCCGCTTCTTTCAAATGGTCGAGCGCCATCATGATGCGGTCGTAAGCCCCGGGGACGCCGGCGGCACGGTCGTGTTCGGCGCGATCGGCCGAATAAAGCGAGATATGGACCGACCCGATATGGAGCGCCTTCAGTCGTTGCGCCGCGTCTCGATCAAGCAGGAGCCCGTTGGTCTTCAGGTTGATGTAGAACCGGCGTTCCCGCGCCGCTGCGAGGATATTCCACAGATCGGGATTGGTGAACGGCTCATAGCCGCTGAAGGTGACATCGAGATATTCGTTGTCGGCAAGGATGTCGAGCGCCCGTTCGATCTCGGCGAGCAACATGAGCCGGTGGTCACAGTCCCGTGGCTGATAGCAGTGAAGGCACCGCGCGTTGCACCGGTCCGCGATCTCGAACAGGATACCGAGCCGCTTTATCGTCATAACAGCCGCTTCCGGTCAGATATGCTCTTTTTCACTGACGAGAAAAGCGAACGCACCGGTCGCGGCGTATAGTGACGAAGCCGATTCCGCAGGAGGTAGTACCACATCGCGCGTCGCGACCGTTTCCCCTCGACCACACCCACGATGTCGAACACCGATATCGGCCGGTCACAGTACGGGTTGTTGTCCCCCTTCGTCCGCGCGACAAAGCCTCGTTTCCAGATCAGCCGGTGCGCGACGAACACCTCTCCGGCGCGAAAGACCACCACATCGCCGCTCATCAAGCGGTCGCGCTGGACCGGCGCGATATGGACGAGTTCGCCGGGGGTGATGGAAGGCAACATGGAATTCTGGGAACCGAACAATACCGCGCCGGGAACGCCCCCGGCGGAGAAGGTCGCTATGATCTGGTCAAGGGAAAGATCTGGCATGGTTGAGAAAGAGGGATATTACTCATTGACCTTCGCTTGCCGTCTTGTACATCCCTCCTTCCGCGTCACAGAACTCGTCATCGAGATAACAGGTGAAGAGGAGGCGAGCTTCAATGATCCTCTCTTCGATAACCTGTGGTTTGATGTACTTCACGCTATACTCCTTGATCTCAATAATGATAAAGAACACAATTACCGGTGTCGGTGTTACGATTACAGATCACCAGTCCATAGGAGAGCACGGTCGTCTGCACATTCCCCGATGTGACGGGAAGCGGCAGGTACACCGATGGGTGCGCGGTAAAGAAGGTGCTCCGACCGCTGTAGAGTGACTGTGACTGCACTCCGCTGATGAAGGTATCGGCAAGCCCGTCACCATCGACATCCTCGGAAGCGCCGGAGTTACCGGTACCCCACGCACCGGTCTCCGCTCCCACCAGTTCGTCCATGATGACACTTCTGGTCACCCGGTCGACGCCTTCGGTCCAAACTCCCGGGAATACCGTTCCCGTTTCGGACCCGAAGAAGAACCGTATCTCTCCGCCTCCGGAGATAACGGCAAAATCAGCGTGGTCATCCCCATTCAATTCTCCGGAGAACATGGTGCGGATCTGAGTAAGCCCCGAGACGGTGAAATCGTAGGTGGTCACGCGAGCATCCGTCGGAGAGGAACTCCCGTAGAACACCTTGCCGCTGGTGATCTTGGCGTTAGTCGGGTTCACATTGTCATAATGTCCACCGACGAAACAGCCATAAGCCGTTCCTCCTTTTTTGATATCGCCGACCTTTTTGACATTGTACCCGAAACGCTCGCCGACGGCTTTGCCTACATAGGAAACACCTACCTGTGCCACATGATCGCCGATACAAGTCTTGCCGGAAGCACCCTTGTCATCACCGTACAGGACAAACACCCTGCCGGTACGATCATCGGCCGTCGCATCCTCGGGATCGTCATAGAAAGCCTGCCCGATGGCGAGGTCATCACACCCATCACCGTTGTGATCATCTATCCCGTCGATGTCGTAGATAGTGTCCAGGAAGGTCACCTTGTCCCCGCGTTCGACATTGACGGAATCAGCGGTTCCGTAATAAATATGGAGGTTCTTACCACCGAGGTCACTGACGACAACATCCATGTGCGCATCGCCATTAAGATCCGCCGTAGCGAGTCGGATCCCGAACGATGTCCCGGCATCGGCAGGTTTGATCAGTTCGAGTTTTGTCGGCGCACCCGTCGCATTGCTGATGAACACATAGGCCTTCTGCTGGCCCGAATCGGAAACGGCGAAATCGGTACGGTCGTCGCCGTTGATGTCGCCCATGTTCTTGATGTTGATGGTATGATTGCCCGCCGAGACCGCTATCAATTCGTGCGTCGTCAACTGCACCGCTCCTTTGTCCACAACATTGGTAGACAGGACCGGGGCGCGATTGGTGGCAAGAATCTTGCCGTCCTGGGCGTAGACCGCGTCGATCGCCCTGACCGCAAAGCAGTACTTGTCACTGTTCCGGTGGATGTCGGCGGTGACCGTTTCGTCGTCATCCGTCCGTTTCTTGAGGTAGAACCGGTAACTCTGCGCCTCGCCCGCCACCTTGGGATCGACGAAGTAATCATCGTTCAGGGACGGATCGGCCACCGAGAAGTCGGCGAGCGGGATGACCGCGACGCCGGTGTCGAACACGCTTTCGTCGTCGTCGAGCGAACAGGTGCCGCCGTACTGCTCGTATTTGACCTGATACTCGTACGGCCGGTTCTGCATCGCTCCGGCGTAGGCCGAGGTGTTGCCGACGACCGCGGTCCACTGCACAAAGGCGGAACCGCGGGCAGGAACGGTCGTCACGACCGGCGTCACCGGTTCGGGCCGGTCGAGATTGACATGCACGAATATCGTCTTTTCGTACACATTGCCGGACGGCTGTTCGGTGATCGTCACCTTCATCTCGATGTCGGTCTGGCCGCCGGGAACGCTGTCATTGAAGGCGAGGTCGGTGAACTCGGCGACCATGTCGGGGACTATAGATTCGATATTGACGGTGGTCGTCCCGCTTATCGCGCCGACCGGAGCGACCGCCGAGAGCGTCACCGTGCCGTGTTTCGGATAGCCCACGATGTCCTCGATGCCGCCGATGGTGAAGATGAGACGGCCTGTGGAGACATCGTTGAGTTCGAGTATCGCGGCGGTGTCGTGATCGACATCGTCGTCGTACCCGTATCCAAGTTCCCATATCGATCCGGTGACATGAGGCACCGGATTCATGGTGGACGAGGCGAGCGTCGGATCGGTGATGTCGGCGCGGACATAGTAGGTGTCGACCGCGGTCGCAACGCCGTTATAGACGGTCAAGACGATGGTGTTCTCTCCCCCGCCGGTGTTCAGGGCGACCGCCGTGAATTCGGCGACGCCACTGGAGGGATTCACCGGGCCGTAGGTCGTCGTACCGTTGACCACAAGCGTCACCGTGCCGGTATCGGGCGCGTCGGTCTGCACATACATATCATAAATCCCGTCGCCATCGGCGCTATTCAACCAGGTCGGCACCGCCTGTCGACCGTTGATGAGTTTATCGTTCGCGTCAAGATAGAGCGCCGAACAGGCGACATCGGTCTCGACCTCGACATCTATCTGCTGGGTTCCCGCCGTATCGTACACATTCTGGTGATCGTCGGTCACCTTCACGGTAAGACGCCAGAACCCGTCGCCGAGCCGCAGGTACGAGCCGTCGTTCGGGAAGGTCTGGCCCGCGCCGTCGAGCGTCGCGGCAAAACCGTTCCATGACTTGCGGCTCCGCGTGCCGTCCTCGATACCACCAAACCCGGTTATCGGTATCGCGACGATATCGATTATCGATGCGGTGACGGTCGGCGTGGCGAGTTTGGTAAGATCAATTTCGAGCGTGAACTGGACGCCTGACGCGCCGGCATCCTCGTCTTTCAACGAGTCAAGCTTGAGTTCGTCGGTCGGATAGGCGATAACGGCGTTCGGGGTGATCGGATCGACCTCGTAGGTGCGCAAGGCGGTCCGCGCGTTGCCGTAAGGATCCTCGACCGTCACCTCGAAGGTGTGCTTGTTGTAGGCGAGCGGCGGCAGAACGACGGTCACGGTGGTGCCGTCCACGGTCATCTCGCCCGCCGTGTAGGTATAGGTCGACTGCTCGACACCGGCATAATCGTACACGGTGTGCTTGACCACCGGGGTCCCGCCGTCCCAGTCGCCCGTTATCTTGAATTTGAGTTGCTGACCGGTCAGTTTGTCGTTGACATCGACCACGCCATCACGCGCGGTGAGCCACAGCGGGTGGCCCGGCGTCGCGCCGGTCGGGCCCTGGAACAGCACCGTCGGCGGCGCCGTGTCGATGATGAGACTCTTGGCCGATTCGTCAGAGGTATTGCCGCCGCAGTCGGTGAGCGTCGCCGCAAAGGAGTTGGTCCCTTCCGGTATCGTGATGCTCGTGAAGGTGGCGGTCCGGTCGCCCGCGACGACGGCGGTGTAGGAACTGCCGGTCGTCTTGTTTCGAAGCGTCGCAGTGCGACCGATGTCTATGTCATCCTCTATGGTCAGCACGATGGTCGCCTGCAGGCCGTTGCCCGCTATACCGTCGAGATCTTCCGAGGCGAGCAGGACATCGTCACCGTTCGCGTCGTTCTCAACGGCGAAAGTCTCGATGACCGGAAGCGATCGATCGAAGGTGTAGGTGCGGCTCGTGAGCGCCCCTTCGTCGGTCGTATTGTTCGTGTAGTAGGTGACGGCACCGACGCCGTCGGTCACCTTGGCATACAGCGTGTAGGGTCCGCACTTATCGGGCAGATCGAGCGGTATCGAGACATCCTCGGTCGCGTTGCAGAGCGACCCGACGGTGGTCGTACCGGCGACCTTCGCGTCCGCATCGGCATCCCAGATCTCGACCGTTTCACCCGCCTCGAGGTTCTTCGTGCGGAACACGAAACTCGGCACTGCGGACCCCGCCTTGTAGGAAGTGTTGTTCGGCGGCAACTGCCACTGGAAGGTGGGGGTCGTAGTGTTAAGCGTTATCGACATCTCGGCGCTATCGGCATTGCCAAGCCCATCGTCGGCGCTCACGGTGAGCGTATAGACTCCGTCGCCGGCATCGAGCGCGTAGTCGTAGGAATTCTCGCAGACACCGGTCACGAAGGTGCCGCCCGGTTTGTCAAAGCGGCAGGTGATGGTCGTGGCGCCGGTCACGGTGAAGGTCATCGTGCCGGTCGTCCGGCGGGTGCAGGGCACCGCCGGGTCGATGACGACGATCGGATCGGTCGTGTCTATCGTGATGGCGAAACTGCCGCTCGCCGACCAGTTACCGGCGGCGTCGCTTCCCTGAACATAGAGCGTATGGGCCCCCTCCGCAAGGGCCGACGCCGGCGTGAAGGAGGTCGCGGTCGTCGTTATCCAGCCGGTCCCGTCGGTGAAACTGTAGCGGAACCCGACGGTGTCCGCCGGCGTGTCCCACGACCAGGTCGGCGTCGTGTCGTTCGTCGGCGTCGTGCCGGTCACCGTCGGCGCCGCCGGGGCGGTGGCGTCCACGACAAGGGTGAACGAGCCGCTATCGGACCAGTTACCGATATCGTCGCGGCCCTGCACATACAGGGTGTACTCGCCGTCTATCAACGCATTGGCCGGCGTGAAGGAGGTATCGGTCGTCGCCGTCCAGTCGGTCTCGTCAAAACTGTAACGGAATTCCACGGTGTCCGCCGGCGTGTTCCACGACCAGGTCGGCATCGCGTCGTTCGTCGGCGTCGTGCCGGTCACCGTCGGCGCCGCCGGGGCGGTGATGTCGACGAACAGCCCGGTGACGCTCTGCGAACCGGTGAGCGAAGTATCATCGTCCTCGATGACGACCGTCACGGTGTGCAGATCCTCCGCGCCTGCGCTTTCGGGCAGGGTGATGGAACGCTCGAGCGTATCGCCGCCGAGCGAAAGGGTGTGGTCGGGATCGTCGGTCCCCGGCGTCTTGTTGATGTATATCTTGACCGATGAACCGAGCGAGCACTGGGTCACCTTGCTGATGACAAGCGTCTTCTGCAGGCCGTTCAGCGTCGCGTTCTCGTCATCCTTCTTGCCGAATATCTGATCGTTCTCCAAGTTCATCGTGAATCCGCAGGTCTGCTGTGAAACCGCGCTGAAGGTGAGCGTATCCTCGAAGGTCCCCACCCGCACCCGCATCGTTATCTCGTTCCATATCGGCACATCGACCGACGCGAAGGAGGCGACGCCGTCCTGCACGGTGGCGGTCTGCCAGTCAGTACTATAGTTTTCGATGTATATCTCGACCATCTGCCCCTCGGGGTAGCCGGTCGTCACCGCCTCCATCTTCACTTGGAGGTCGGGATCTTCCTTGTCAAGGTCATCGTTGTCACCAAGCGCGGCGCCCTCAAGCATGTTCGGGGCGGTGCCGCCCTCGTAGTAGCGCATGACCACCGTTTTCGCCACCTCGTATGTGGCGGTGAGGGTGAGGGTCGGCGTCGCGATGTCGGGGCTGTGGGGGATATAGGCCCGTATCTGATGCTCCCCCTCCTCGAACGGGATATGGAGGAACTTGGCGAAGCCGTTGACCAGTATCCCGGCATAGGTCCGGGTCGTCAGGCCGCGAAGCACGAGCGTATCGTCATCGTTCTCCGCGGTGGAACGGGTCACTTCGAGCGTTATCGGCATGCCGTCACGGACCGATCCGACGGTCGCCTGCGCCGCGACGGTGAGGTCTATCTGTATCGTCTTGTCGGAGGCATCTTTATCATCGGCGACGGTGAGTACCTGACCGTCGGTGAGACCTTGGAACAGCAGGGTCACCGACAGTTTCTCGCATTTCTGATCGTCACTGCAGACATACCCGGCCGAACAATCGGTGTCGGCGTTACATTCCTCCTTGGAGGAGCACGCGCCCGCGAGGAAGGACAGGAGTACCGGGACAAGCACGAACAACACAAAACGCTTCATGGCTCTCTCCCCTATGACCATCTAAAGAACTTCAGGCGTTGATGATACTTTCAACGCGGCGTATTGTCAACAATTTGTTCTATCAATTGGCGGTCCAGAAGGTCGCGCAAGATATCGGCGACATCGCCCGCCAGCACCGCGCGCGGCACCTCTTCGCCGAACCGCTCCTCAAGCGCCGCTATCACCGTGGCGACGGTTCGGGTGCCATCGAGCAGTTCCCAGATGACACCGGCGGTCGCATTGAGGGATATGATCTTTTCGACGAGCGGTGACACGATCGTCACCGTTCCGTCCTTCATTTTACGCCATGCGATCTCGTCGCGGACGCGGTACCGATGGTCGAGCATCTGGGGGCAACCTCCCTTGCGCATCGAAAGAACGGGTCGATTGTATGCGCGGCGACCGTTTTTTTCAAGAAAGGGCTGTTTTTTGACAAAAAAAACCTTCTCGATAGAATCCGGTCGTCCATCATGTTACGACACGACGGGGACCATGGCTCTACTTAAACGACCGGCGCCGGCGAACCTGACCTGCTCGGTGACCTATCGCGACGCCGCGCTCTACGAGGAGGCCGTCGCCCTGCTCGAACAGGTCCACGGCCCGCGCGACACCGAAAGCGATCCGTACGATTTTTCAGCGATATCGGACCATTACGACACCGAGATGGGCGGCGCGGTGATGAAGCGCATCGTCTCGTTCGAACGACTCCTTCCCCGTGAACATCTCGCCGAGGTGAAACGGCGGGTCACCGAACTCGAACAGCGCTTCGCGGTGGAGGGTCACCGGCGGGTCAATCTCGACCCGGGACTCCTCACGATGGAGAACTTCGTGCTCGCGACCGCCAAGAACCACAGCCACCGCATCTATCTCGGCGACGGCGTTTTCGCCGAGGTGACGCTGCTGTTCACGCGGCATGCGACGATACAGGGACTGCCGTGGACCTACCGCGACTATCTGCGCGACCCGGCCGCGGCCTTTCTGCTCTCGCTCCGCGACCGTTACAAAAAGAAACTGGCGGAAACCGGGGCGGCGGCATGATACTCGTCACCTTCGCCACGCCGCCCGAGAATCCGTTCGATATCCCGCTCGTCAAAGGCGCGGCGACACCGCACGACGACCTGCTCCTCGTGCTGGCTGGCATCGGTTCGCCCGGCGCGGCGCGGATCGACGACATCCTGCAAAGCCGGCCGGAGATACGCGGCCTCCTCGAGTTCGGCGGCGCCGCCGCCGTCGCCAACGCCCCCATCGGCGCCCACTACACGGTGACCCGGCTTTTCTCGACCGACGGGAACGGCATCGGCTCGATCGAACCGGTGCCGGGGTTGCCCCGCGCGGCGGCAACCGGCGGAGACACGGTATATCGCGGCGACGATCTCCCGTGGGCCGACACGGTGGGCGCGCCGCTCCTGTACACGATGGAGACCCTGTCGCTGTTCGATATCTGCCGTCGTCGCCGGCTGCCGTTCCGCAGCATCCGGCTCGTCACCGACAACGGCGTCGGAGAGATATCGCGCCGGTACCGCACCGTCCTTGCCGCCCACCGCGACGAGAACGCCACGCTCATTCGGGATGCGGCATCCCTGCTGGCGGCGGCCCCGCGCGATAGAGGGTGAAGTCGGGGCGTTTGAACACCGGTATGAGCCGGTCCTTCGCCGCCGAGAGCGCCGCGGTATCGCAGGTCTCGGGGCTCATCGGCCACTGGCGACAGTAGAGCATCATCAGGAACATCGGGTCACTGAGCAGGAAGTCGTTCCGGAATATGCAGGGGTCGCCGTTCCCGGCGCACTCGACCCATTCGACCGGCACGATGGCCGGTCGCATCCCCGCCCGCTCGGCGATATACTCCGCCTTGCGCGGCAGGGTGAGCCCGATGCGGGCATCCGGCTTCTCCTGCATCGCCACGCGGAACGCCTCGCGATACCACTCCTCCTCCGAACGATCGGCCAGTTTCAGGAAGGCGGGCACGGCAAGCAGTACCGCGACAAGGCCGTACGCCACCGCAAGACGGGGCCGCGTCGCCAGATACCGCGCAATGAAAAAGCAACTCAGCAGGACCACCGGCAGAAGATAGTAATGGAACTTTTTGGGGAACAGCGCGAAGAACGGAAGGTAGATGAGAAAGAACCCGGCGGCGAAACGGAACAGGAATCGCTCCCGCCATTCGGCGCGCGGCAGCGCGACGATCGAAAGTATCGCGACCGTCAGGAGGAAGAACGACAGGCTCAGGTCCCACCCCGCCCACGGGAAGGAGCCGGCGCCGTAGAGGGTCCCGATGTTCCTCAAAAGAGCGTCTATCTCGAACGAACGCCACAAAAGAAGCGGCGTGGTGATCTCAAAGAACAGATCGTACCGGTGCGGCAGGAGCGATTGCACGAAGAGCGGCAGGGAGAGCAGGAGCGCCGTCTCGCCCCAGCGCGCCAGAAGCGGCCGGTCCTTCCGTAGCGCGAAGAGGAAGAGCGGCAGCGCGCCAAGCGCCGTCTCCTTTACCCAGAGCGCCGCGGCGAAGGCGAGCGCCGAGAGGAGCGCGTCACGCCTGGAACCGCGTTCGACCGCGTTCTGGAGGAAAAGGACCGCAACGAGCAGGAGGGCTATCCACGGCGTCTCGACCATGCCGGCGACCGACAGGTACCACCCCCACGGCAGGATGATCCACAGAACGGCGGCGAGAAGACCCTCCCGTTCGGAAAGCCCCGATCTGACCGCAAGGAGATACATGAGCGGCGGTATCCCGGAGGATAAAAGCGTCGTCACGAGCCGCACCGCGTAGAGCCGGTCGAGGCCGAGTTTTATGAAGATGGCGGCAAGATAGTTGAACAGCGGCGGGAAGAAGAAGAGGTCGTCGCGGCCGTACAGGTCGAGCCAGCCGCCGTTCAGCGCGAGATCGCGGGCGGTCCAACTGTAGGCTGCCTCGTCGTAGGTGATGTGCATGAACGGTATGCAGAGCGCCCGCAGAAAAAGCGTCGCGAGAAAGAGTATGATCGCCGTCCGTCTCATCGCATCCTAGTAGATGAAGGGAATGATCCGTTTACGGGCAGCCGGGTAGTCGGGGAAGGTGGCGCGGTACCATTTCCGGTGGGCGTGCGCCCGCGGCACGAGGTTCGCGGCGGTGAATACGGCGAAGGCGAGCCCCGGGAGCGACCAGGTGAGGATCGCCCAGCCGGTCCATTCGAGCAGTTCGCCGAAGTAGTTGGGGCTCGCAACGAACCGGTGCAGTCCGCCCGTCGGCACCTTGTACCCGGTCTCACCCGGCTTGCGGAGCGTCCGCAGGACATGGTCGCTGTGCAGGTTGATGACGAACCCGGCGATGAAGACCATGAGCCCGACGATAAATCGCGGGTCCCCCAGCCACGACACATCGTAAGCCGCGCGGCGGTACAGGTACCAGCCGTTCACCCAGCCATTCATCACATTGAACATCACCGAAAAAAGGACGATGACCACCGAGGTGCCGCGACCGCTCCGCATAAGGAGCGGAAAGATAAAGGTGCGCTGGAGATAGTGCAACTGCCAGATGCACAGGAACACCGTGCCGACGAGCGTGATATCGCCGGTGGCGAACAGCGCCGCGATGACGAGCACCGCCGGCAGTTCCATGACGACCCAGCCGGGACGCGACGGGACGAGCGGCCCCCAGCCGGTGTGGGTGTGGCGGCCGTACGGGACGGTGATGAAGTAGAGGGCGACAAAGACGAAGGCGGCCGAGATGAACTGGGCCGCGAGCAGGATGTCGTACAGACCGTCGAGCGTCATGATGCCTCCGTGAGCGGTGGTTCCGGTTGGCGCAACCCGTTACGGTGACTATAGTTTCCCCGTCACGATTTGCAACTCTTTTTCTTGTGTTTTTCGCTCCGCGCCGGTATCATTCGGGCGTTGTTTTCTTTTAGGCGGTGTTCGGCGGTGTCTGAAGAGCGGCTCATGCAGGATCGGTTCCTCCTCGTGCGTCAACTGGGGAGCGGCGGCATGGGGGAGGTGTGGCTCGCCGAGGACGCCGAGCGGCACGAGACGATCGCGCTCAAGAGGATCCGCAACAAAGGCCTTCTGCGCCGCGCCGAGGTGAAGCGCCTGCGCGCCGAGTTCCAGATAGCCCGCTCGATAAAGAGCGAGTATGTGGTGCGGATGTTCGACCTGTACGACGAGAAAAAAGAGGTGTTCTTCACGATGGAGTTCGTGGAGGGGCGCACCTTCGCGACGCTCGCCGGCTCGAAACTCGCCGATGTGATGCGACCGTTCCTGCTTCTGACACGCGGCCTGCTGGACCTGCACAATTACAACATCGTCCACCGCGACCTCAAGCCGTCGAACATCATGATAACCCCGCAGGACACGGTGAAGATACTCGATTTCGGGCTCGCCTCGCTCAAGATGATGCACGCCAAGGAACGGAGCGGCACCGCCCGCTACATGGCGCCCGAGGTCTTCCAGCGCGGCGATTTCGACCACCGGAGCGACCTGTACGCGCTCGGCCTCATCTTCTACGAGGTGCTGACCGGGGAGCCGCCCTTCGCCGAGCCGCCGGGCACGCTCGCGCCGGCCGCGCTCGCGCCGGACGGCATCACCTTTCCCGACGAGTTCGACCCCGACATGGCCCGCATCATCAGGGGCCTGCTCCAGCCCGACCCCGCGGAACGGACGCCCGACGCGCTCACCCTGCTCAATGAACTCGAGTCGCTCGAAAGCAAACTGATCATGGCCCGCGCGGCCAAACGCCCGGCCCGCGCCCTGCCGCTCCGCATACATGAACCCGAATTCATCGCGCGGCGCGCCGAGATGGGCCGCCTCGTGACCGCGATAGACAATTTCCTCTCCTCCGGCCTCGACATGACGGTCATCGTCGAAGGGGAGCGCGGCGCCGGCAAGACCCGATTCCTCGAGGAGGTCCGCGCCCGCATGGCGTTCCGCGATCTTTCGACCGTGCTCGTGTCGGCCGCCGATACGCAAAGTCTCGCGAGCGACCTCCTCAAGGGGCTCTGGGACACCGCCGACCGCGAACTGCGCTACCAGATAGCGGTGAAATGGGGCGCGCTCATCCGGGCCTATTTCCCCGAATGCGCCGTCGCCCCCGAATTCCGGCGCATCACCATTCCCGCCGCCGAAGAACATTCGATGGAGGAGAATCTCCACCGCGTCGTCGCCTGCATCGGCGACATCATCGAGACGATCACCCGCACGCGACCGCTCCTCCTGTTCATCGACAACTTCGGCGACATCGACAAGCGGTCGCTCGCCGTGATGCAGGAACTGTACGCGCACGCCGAGAACTACCGGCGCGTGTTCACCACGCTCGCCGTCACCACCGAGAACGCCGTATCCCCCATCGAGTTACCGGCCAA
>JAKLFG010000069.1 GCA_022711315.1 bacterium
GCCGGGAAGCCCGACGACCCGTTTCACGAAATCCTGCGAGGGGTTCTCGGGGTACATGAATATCACCACCTCACCGCGCGTCGGCTCCTTGAATCGGAAAAAATGGAATTTGGTGAACGGCGGGCGCAGGCCGTAGATGTACTTGTTGACGAACAGCATGTCGCCGATGTAGATGTTCGGCACCATCGACCCGGTCGGCACGCGGAACGATTCGAACAGGAAGAACCGTATGCAGAGCGCAATGAGGACGACGACCCATACCGAATCGATGAATTCCATGAACCCGTTCCGTTTGAAGGGGCGCAGGTGCTTGGCGAACGATCCGTCCACTTGAGCCACGGTCGCCATGAGGTCGGCGTGACCTTTCTTTCTGAAGTCATCTATCGCCGCGGTCGCCGAGGAGACGAGTTCCTGGGCTATCCGGCGCTTTTCCTCGGGGATGTCGCGGCATTTGAGTATCCACTCGATCTGGCGGCGGCGCTCGATGAGGTGCTCGACCGTCTTCGGCTTGAAGAACGGGAACACGCGACGACCGCGACGGGCGAGTATCGCATCGAGGACAAAATACAGAACGGTGAGCGCGACGAGTATCTTGAATATCATCTTTCCGTGTCTCCCCTACTCAGTTTCCTGCGCGTTGAGGACCGCAAGGAACGCCTCCTGCGGTATCTCTATCATGCCGACCTGCTTCATCCGTTTCTTCCCCTCTTTCTGTTTTTCGAGCAGTTTGCGTTTACGCGAGACATCGCCGCCGTAACATTTCGCGGTGACATCCTTGCGGAATGCCTTGACCGATTCCCGGGCGAGCACCCGGCTTCCGATCGCCGCCTGTATCGCCACTTCGTACATCTGGCGAGGGATGACCTTACGCATCTTCTGCGTCAGCGACCGCCCCATGTTGTAGGCCGAATCCTTGAACACGATGACCGAGAGGGCGTCCACCGGATCGCCGTTGATGAGGATATCGAGTTTGACCAGATCGGAGACCTCGTAGTCGAGGAACTCGTAGTCCATCGAGGCGAAGCCGCGGCTGATGCTCTTCAGTTTGTCGTAGAAATCGTACACGATCTCGGCGAGCGGTATGGCGTACTCTATCATCACCCGGTCGGGGGTAAGGTAATGCAGGTTGGTCTGCCGCCCCCGTTTGTCCTGACAGAGTTTCACGAGCGGCCCGATGTACTCGGCCGGCGTGTGTATCGCTATCTTGACGAACGGTTCTTCGATGTGGTCGATGTGCTGGACCGGCGGCAGTTTGTCGGGGTTCTGGATGTAGAGTTCCTCCCCCTTCGCGGTGATGACCTTGTAAGAGACCGACGGGGCGGTCGTGATAAGTTCAAGGTCGAATTCGCGTTCGAGCCGTTCCTTGACGATATCGAGGTGAAGCATCCCGAGGAACCCGCATCGGAACCCGAAGCCGAGCGCCGTGGAGTTCTCCTGATCGTAGGAGAAGGAACTGTCGTTCAGCGCCAGTTTCTCCATCGCCATCTTGAGTTCCTCGTAGCGCGACGACTCGACCGGGAATATGCCGCAGAAGACCATCTGCTTCATGTGCTTGAAGCCCTTGAGCGGCTCCGGCGCGCGCTTTTTCGCCAGCGTCACCGTGTCGCCGATGCGGACTTCTTTGATGTTCTTGATGCCGGCGGCGATGATGCCGACCTGCCCGACACCGAGGCTCTGCACCTTGGTCATGAAAGGCATCTCGCGGGCTATCTCGAGTATCTCGTATTCCTTTTCGGAATACATGAGCCATATCTTGTCGCCCATGCGGAACTCGCCGTCGAACACGCGGATGAGGAGCCGCACGCCGAGGTACGGGTCGAACCACGAGTCGAAGATGAGCGCGCGCGTTTCGCCCGGTGCCTGTTCACGGGGCGGCGGCACCTGTCTGATGAGTTTCTCAAGCAGTTCGGGCACCCCCTGTCCCGTCTTGGCGGACACGAGCGCGGCATCGGCGGTATCTATGCCGATGATGTCCTCTATCTCGTGACGGGCGCGGTCTATCTCGGCGCTTTGGAGGTCTATTTTGTTGATGACCGGCACGATCTCAAGGTCGTGATCGAGCGCCATGTAGACATTGGCGAGTGTTTGCGCCTCGACCCCCTGCGTGGCATCGACCACGAGGAGCGCCCCTTCGCAGGCCGATAGTGCGCGGCTCACCTCGTAGGCGAAGTCGACATGGCCGGGGGTGTCGATGAGGTTCAGTTCGTAGGTCTCGCCCTCGAATTTGTACGGCAGGGTGACGGCGCGCGCCTTGATGGTGATGCCGCGCTCTTTTTCCAGATCCATGTCATCGAGGAACTGGTCACGCTTTTCGCGGGCCGAAAGGGCGCCGGTCATTTCCATGAGGCGGTCGGCTAAGGTGGATTTGCCGTGGTCGATGTGGGCGATTATCGAGAAGTTACGGATGTTTTTGGTCATGTTGTCAAAGCCCGGGTATCTATCCCCGTTCCGTTACACCGGGCCGACTATAGCATGGGGCGACCGAAAAGCAATAATTATTTGGGGTTCGCGCGCGGGGAAAAATCCAGAAGAGAAGAAAACTAATCGCTGATCCAGACTCTCTTGAAAGCACCCGATTTTTTGTCCCAAAAAAACAAGGAGTTCGCGCTCTCGAACATAAAGTAATTGATAGCTGGCAATGTCAGTTTTAATTCCAATGGCTCATCTGGCTTGCATTCCCAATACCCTTTCGCGCAAGCCGTTTTTATCGTTCCTGGTTTGACTAGATCAATACCCATATGGGGAGGAGCTTTCTCCGTAACTTCGTCTAATTTAAGCATCGTCTTTTGGTTTGCGAGTAAAACAAACAACGCCCAACCATTGCCATCACTCTTTATGAGGATAACGGCTATGTCTTGTTTCCCATCGCCATTGAAGTCTGCGGTCACTTTAATCGGAGGGTTACCTTTGGGAAAATTGCCTTCTTCGTGCACATAATCTTTTGGGGTTGCCTCTCGGTAGCCATCGGGAATCTTGATGTCGGCGGCGGACAGCAAACCAGAGAAATTCAAGACAAAGACAAAAATCAAAGCGTTTCTCATGACACAACTCCCCTATTCCACGCCGCTACTGCTTGCCGCCGGTGTAGGTCTTTATGTCGTCAATGACCGCAGTTGGATTGTTCAGATCAATGAAAAGATATGTGTAGTAGGTCTTCCCCGGTGTCATCTTGCCCTCCTCGTCCTTATGTTCGGCCATCCGCTTCTTCGCCTCCGTCATGTAGGCGTCGGGGGGTTTGAACTCGATGTTCTTCTTCGTCAGGGGGTCCATGACATTCATCAACTTCACATTGACACGCTGCCCATTCTTGCCGCTCTCATACGACCAGATGGTCACCGCCATCTTCGGAGCACCGGCGGCCATCTTTGCTTGGTCTTCTTGCATGGCTCTAACATGCTTTTCTCCCCGGTTATTGCCGGTGAGGTCATCTTTCACAATGTTACCGTTCTCTACATTCCATGTGACCATGTCCGGGGTTATTACATGAAGCGGCAATCTATAAAGCAATGACACGAAAACATGTATTTCGTTCGGGATGTTACTGGTGATATGATTCATCGCTAAACTGACGACTTGACCACTTCCATCGGTGTTCGATTTCCGCATGGTAAGGCACGACTTGAAAAAGGCCTCGTGCTTGAGGATCTTCTCGCCTTTCGGGTCGGCGTAAAAGACCTCGGCGCCGCCGATAGGCACCTCGCCGGGATCGCGGGTTGACGGTAACATATAGACCGCGATAGTATCGTCGGTCGCCGGGACGACCGCCGTGTTGTATTTCACATTACAGGGTGGGGTGAACTGGGCAGTTACCAACTCCCGCGCCTTGATGAAAGCAAGTTCCTTGGGACCGAGCGGCTGGGATGAGATGTCCTGATAGGTCGGTGCCGCATCCTTGCTGAATGATGCCTGATGATACCCGGCGTATCCGGTCCCCTGCGGTCCATAGAAAATAACCCGCGCCTTTTTGTCCGGATCAAGCATCACCACCCACCCCTTCAGTCGCCGGTCGTTCTGAAGGACATCCTTCCCCAGCAAGAAGTCGGTCCCCTCTGAACCGAACCAATCGACCGTATAGAGAAGTTTTCCTTTCGCGGATACTGCTTCAAGTTCGTTGCTGTTCGCTGGGTTCACGGTCGTTTCGGCCGCCGCAAGCGTTTCACCGGTAGCGGGACCGGTATCGACGACGGCAGCGGGCGGCGTAGTGCCAGCGTCATTCGACGTCTCCGTTTTCTTACCTTCACAAGTGATGATGAACAACGAAAGAAGCGTTAAGACAACAAGCGACCGTGTCATGGCAACCCCCTTTTTTGTCTCAATTCCACACCGCGATTATCCGGTTTTGCCGTTCGGAAGTCAAAGAAAAATTGGGAGGTCACTTCTCGTGCACAACCCCTTTGCATTCGGGATAGCCGGAACAGCCCCAGAATGATCTCCCGGCCATCTTGCCGGTCTTCGCCGTGCGGAGCACCATCGCCTTGCCGCACTTGGGACAGACGGGGATATGATCCGTCGGATCGGACCGATCGGACGGATCGGGCTGATCTTTTTTGCGTCCCCGTTCCACCAAACGAGCGGCGGCCAATTTTTCGCTGTAGCCGCCCCCTTCGACGAATTGTTTTTCCACCGCGGCGATCTGCTGGTCCAACAGGAAGTTCGCCTGATTGATAAGACAGATGAGCGTATTGGCGCGTATCGCCGGATCGGCGTTTTCGAGCCACGGCGCATACAGCGCCCACCGTTCCTGATCCGACAGATCGGTCAGATCAGACTGATCGGTCCGATCTTTTTTCAGAAGGCGCGGGACATTACGGACCGCCATCGATTCGGGGCCATCGGCTTTCCATTGCGCCATACGCCGGTGTCGCAGGAAATCTTCGAAGTCGAGCAGTAGTTCCTCGAGACTCGACCGCGCCACATTGAGCAGGCGCAGTTCGGTCTGCGAAGAGGTGGCCGCCGCACGACTTCCTTCGGCGATATTCTGCCGACCGGAACGGGCCGCCTGCACCATCTGGTCGACGGTACGCGAATGCGGGTCGAGGAACTTCTCGCAGAACCAGTAGGTCGCGTCATAGATGAGCGTGGTGGTCTGGAAACTCGCGGCGGTGCGATATCCTCCGCTGGAGCGCAATTTCTTGATCATACGCTTTTTACAGTCCGAACTCGGCTTTCATTTCGTCGCAGTCCATCGTGTCGGTGCCGTCCTGCGTGTAGCAGGTGCAGACATCGGTGAGGTAATCGGGGTCGCTCGGTTCGAGTCCCTCGTTGAGGGCCGCGAGGATATCGGCATCCTGATCGAGCATGCGGACATACTCCATCATCTTCATCGTCTCCCCTATCGCCCACGAGGTATTGGTGTCGACGCAGACGAACATCGCCCCGTCGTAGGCGTCCTCCGCCTCGTTGAGCGCCGAGAGGCCGCGATAGCAATCCATCCGGGTCGCCTGACTGCTCCCGCCGATGATCTCTATCCACACTTCGAAGACAACGACCTGATAGACCCCCTCGACCTCGACGCCGGTCAGCCCTTGATCCGTCGCCGCCTGCTTCCACACAAGAAGGTCGTTGACGGCCGCATAGGTCTGGGATGCCCAGAGTGAGGCCAGTTGCCCGGACACCGGCCAAGTGACGCTTCCCATGCTACTCTCGACCACCACCGGGATGCTGCCATCCAATAGGTCGCGTGAGTACATGCCGTAATTATCGCTCAGGTTGTGGTTGGCCCCCTTGAGGCGAGCACTCACCGAAGAGATCGTGGCCAGAACGGGATCGGCCTCGTTCGGATCGTTGATGCGTCCACTCACCCGGAGTGTGAGATATGAGGTCCACTCGCTGGGTTTAGTATTCGGCCAGGTACTGCTGAGGACACAGGGAGCGACGACATCGGTGTCGATATCAGCGTCAACATCGACATCGGGTACCGGGTCATCGGTGGCGATATCGGTGTCCTCGTCGGGTATGACCGGGTCATCTTCAACGATGACCGGAGTATCGTCAGGTACCGTCGGATCATCGGCGGTATCGAGCGGGAACAGATCCTCGTCGGAAGGTCCCGCGTCGTCGCCTTCTGGCATTTCTCCGTCATCGTCGGGGACAACGATGGCGTCCCCGTCGGTGTCCACGACCACATCGGTGTCGGCCGGCGGCGTATCGTCCTCCGTCGGCGTGACACAGCCGAGCGCCGGATCGCAGACCTTGCCAAAATCGCTACAGTTTATCTCGCTGAAATCGCCGTTGTTGCACCAGAGGTAGATGTCGCCTGAACAAGCGGTCTCGTCGCCGGTGCAGGGACGGTCGTAATCCTGCTCTTCCGCATCAATGTCGACAAGCACCGTATCTCCGCCCCCCGCCGTATCCTGATCGGCGACCGTCGTCTGGTCGTTGCCGGTCGTCTTCACGCCGCTCTCACAGGAGAAGAGCAGGGCCAGCATCGCCAGCGCGCCAATGACCGTGAACACCGTTCTTTTCATGACATCCCCCGGTATGTTCTCTTGTTATCGGTCCATCCTATTGCGGGAACGGCACCGAGAATTTGGCGCCCCATGCCGCACAGTCGGCGTCGCTGATGTCGATGGTCCCCTCCTCGGCCCGCTCGGTCGAGAATTCGCCGCCGCCGCGCCCCTCGAAGGTGGCGATGACGGTGTTGTCCGAAAGCCGCGTGATGGTCCCTTTGAACCACGGTATCTGTATCATGATGACATACTTCTCGACGGTGGAGGTCGCCGAAGAGAGCATCGGCACCTGCCCCTGACCGATGGTGATGTAGGTGTCGACGCGGTAGTCGGCGTTCTTGGCGATGAGCGTGGTGTCGCGCGGCACACACTGCCGGGCGACCGGGTCGAACGACCAGAGATCGTGCTTCCAGCCGAGTTGTCCCATATCGGCGCGGAAGTTGACCAGTTTGTACTCACCGTTGTCTATGAAACCGAGGTCGAGGTAGTCGAGCCGCGTCGACTTGAAGTGGTAGGTCTGCCAGCCGAACATCACCTTCGACCGCGCATCGGAGTGGGTGCCGAAGTCCCACCCGCCCTGATTGAAGGCCCAGCGCCCCCACGAATTCTCGCGGTAGCCGTGGGCGTCTATCGGATAGGTGGTCTCATCGCGCAGGTCCTTTATCCAGCCGGTGATCTTGGTGCGCGGCCAGAACATGTGGACATTCCACTCCTGCGCGGCGGGGATACCGGAAATGACGGTGTCTATCTTATTGTCGGTCACCTTGACGAAGGTGTCGGGACCGGTGGTGAGTATCGTCCAGTCCTGCCGGACCGTCAGTTCCCACTCGAAGTTGGCCGTCTTGCCCTCAAGAAGCATCGTATCGTCGAGGGCGTTCGGCGTCATGCGGCCCCACGAACCGGTATCGGTGTTCTCAACCGCGAACGACCGTTCGGTCCCCGACGCGGTGAAGGACTGGCCGTTGTCGGGATCGAAGTTCTCGTAGTCGGCGACCGGCGGCAGATCCTTGTCGAACTGCCCCGCGATGGCGATATTGCCGCCGCCCGGCACGAGTTTGCCCATGAGCCCCCACGCGATATCCTTGGCGCGCGGATTGGCGATGAGATACCCCACCGAACCGCTGAACGAGTCGTCCTCGTTGTGTATCATGAAGTAATCCCATTCGAACGACAGCGCGTCCCAAGTGTCGTTCACCGGATACCCCTCCTGCATGATCTCCCAGCCGTAGGTGCCGTCGTACGGATCGACGGGGCTCATCAGGATGTCGTCGGGATAGATGATATCGTAGTCGGTGACCGTCGTCGCATCGTCGCTGGTCTCCTCGTCGATCGCGATGTCATCGCCGTCGGTCGCCCAACTCTCGAACAGATCGGGCTCCTCTTCGGTCGCGGTGTCGGGCAGTATCGTGTCGGCCGTCTCATCGGGCACAAGGGTATCGACCGTTTCGTCGGGCTGCAGAGTGTCGACCGCCTCGTCGGGCGTTCCGTTGGTGTCGTTCTCCGTTTTCTTGCCGTCGTTATCGCAGGCGACAAGAACCAAAACCGTCAGCAAAAGCGGTAACAGGCAGAAGTTGCTCACTCTCATGGCGCTAAATCCCCCTAGACACTATCATTCGAGTACATATAACCTGACGAACTCATACGGCGAAAGACCGGCAAAGTAAAGAAAAAGTTCCGCCCTACGACTCCTCATCGAGCGGCTTTATCACCCCGGGCACGATGATGGTGACCTTCTGGGTGTCGAGTATCGCGCCCGAACCGGCGTCGACGATGTGGATGAGCGCCGTGAAGACCTGCGCATATTCGAGCGGCGGGACGCAGGTGTCGTTCTCGGCGTGGACCGTGAAGGTGAGCGAGGAACCGGTGACGAGCGGGTTCGAGGTGCCGGTCACGAAGTTGGTGAAGCCGTTGTCGTAGGATGCGCCGTTCAGTGCCGCCGCGGTCGCATCGGGGGCGCAATCGTCGCCCGGCGGCGGGATAAAGCCGAGCGCCTCGACCTTTTTGAGGAAACAGGCGGTATCTGTCGTGCCGAGGTCGCCGTCGTCATCGGTCGCCGCATAGACATCGAATGCGGCGTATCTCACGAGCGCGTCGATGCCGTTGACGATGGCCGTGTCAAGCCCGTTGCCGCTCTCGTCAACGGTGTAGAGAAGCGTCGTCCGCCCCGCTTCGGCGCAGGCGGGGACCGTCGCCCCGGTGGTCTCCGACAGTTCGCTCAGTTGGGTCTGCGCCGTCGCCGTGTCACAGCCGCCGGTCGAAAGGACGGTGATGACCTTGGTCCCCGTGGCGCCGAGCGCCGCGAACGCCGACGCCTTATCGGCGCCCCGTTCGTGGCTCGGTGCGTCGGTGATGTGGACCGCGAGCGGTATCGCCCCCGGCCGCCACTGACCGGTCGCCCCGAGGTTATGCAGGGAGAAATAGCCCGCCTCGGGACAGTCGCCGCCGTACCCTTCCGTCAGGGCGCTGAGGGCCAACTGGGCCGCCATGGTATCGGTCACCGGGTCGATCTGTATGAGCGAAAGTTCGTCCTCGTCCTTGAACTGCGAGACCCCGAAGGCGCTGTCGGTTATCCTCTGCCGAGTCTGCGGGATGATGGTGCTCGACAGCATGTGTTTCAGGTTGTAGAGTTCGCCGTCCATCGAACCGGTGGTGTCGATGTTGAAGAATATGTCCGCCTTCTGCACCGACGGGGTGAACAGGAGCGTGTCGGTCTTCTCTGGCTCTTCATAGGGCAGTTCGAAGTAGAAATCGACCCCGGGCATGTCGGTGACCCCTTCATCGGGGTCGCAGACCTTCGATCCGACCGCCCGTTCGGCGAGGTCGCTGAACCCGTCGCTATCGACATCGGCCCAGACGCGGCCGTCCTTCTGCAGGTTCGGGCAGACCACCTCCTGATCGTCGCCGAGCCCGTCGCCGTCACTATCGGTGTCCACGAAGTCGTAACGGCCGTCGTCGTCGGTGTCGGCCGGGGGATCGGTATAGTCGGGCTTTTCCTTGCAGTCGGGCTGGCCGTCCATGTCGGTATCCTTGAATGTCTTGCCGCGGCCCTCGATGCAGTCGGGCACGCCGTCGCCGTCGCTGTCGAGGTCGAGATAGTTGGGGCTCGTGTCGCCATCGGGGTCCTTGCGCCCTTCGTATAGGTCCTTGATACCGTCGTTGTCGGCATCGATGTCACGATAATCGGCGTCACCGTCCAGATCGTTGTCGATCGGGGTGGTCGGGTCGGTCCCGGCCTCCACGGCGTCGGGGATGCCGTCCTCGTCGCTGTCCTTGTCGCGATAATCGGGCACGCCGTCCTTATCGGTGTCACGGCATGGGGTCCCGGGGCACTCCACCGCATCGGGGATGCCGTCGCCGTCGCTGTCATCGTCCTTGAAGTCGGGGATACCGTCGTTGTCGGTATCGACCGCTATGTCGCCCGGCTTCTCGACACTGTCGGGAATACCGTCACCATCGTGATCGCCGGGGAGCAGGGAGTCATCGTCCGAAAGCAGGTCATCGGTGAAGATGGCATCGTCGTCGGAGGGATCGGACGGATCGGACGGATCCGACTGATCGGTCGGATCGGCCTGATCGTAGTCGCTATCGGGCAGGGAGTTCTCCGACGCAATGTCGTCGTCATTGAGGTCGTTATCCTGGTCGGCCTTGACGGCCGGTTTACCGCCGTCGCACGCGCTGAGCAGGATCGCGAACAGGGACGCCGTCAGAAGAGCATACTGTTTCATGGTCCCCTCCCTCACGGCAACACTATCCGTATCCGCAACCACGCGTCAGCGAGTTGCGTCGGATTGTAGTCCCATATCCATTTGGGCTCGTTGCCCTCTTCGACATCGGTATAGTACGATTCGAACGCGGTCGGGCACCGTTCGTACTGCGTCAGGCCACAGGCGCCGCCCCACCACGGGTCGGTCCCGAGGTTGCCGTAGACCTCGGGTGCGGTACCGGCCTTCCCCGCCAATATCGCGGGGCCCCAGTCGCCGTCGTCGAACCACTTGTCGCACCAATCGGCGTTCGGGGTCGGCACCGCTTCGGGGAAATAGCGCCACGCGGCGGCGTCCCACTCGTCGTCGAGCGGCGTGTATTCGTTCCCGTCGCCCGGCGGCAGGACGCCGTCGGTGATGATGGTCTCGCCGTTCACCAGGATGACCGCAACGAAGGATGATATCGCGAGCCCCGTGTCCTTTCCATGCACGCCGATGACATTGGTGCCCGATTCGAGCACCAGTTTGGGGCCGCCGTAGGTGTCGGCGTAGGCCCAGTTCCCGTAGTAGATGCCGAACTCCGCCGAAGAGAACTGCGTGCCGTTCGCGCACAGTTCGACCAACTGGTCATCGACCGACAAGGTCATGGTCGCCTGATACTCCTTGCGGTTGTCGCAGTCGTAGTCGACCCCTTCCTGATGGACCGTCGAACCGGGATAGATGTCCGGGTCCTCGTCGTCGCAGTCGAGCAGGCCGTTGGGACAGATGGCGGGCGTCCCGTAGACGACCATGGTGATGTCGCACCAGCCGTCGCCGTCGGTATCGCACCCTTCGTCCGTCAGGTTATTCTCGTTATTATCAACGCCGTCGCATATCTCGGCCGGCGGCACGACATCGACATCGGGCAGTTCCCCGTCGCCGTCGAGCACCTCGAGGATGCACTCCCCCGCCTCGCAGAACCACCCCGCCTCGCAGAAGTAGGGCTTCCAGGACCCGTCGGTGCAGGTGATGACGATATCCTTGCCGAACTGGCAGACCTTTTTGCCCTCTTCGGCGCAGGGCGCCCCCGAAAGCGACCGGAGACAGGCCGACGAGGCGTCGTTGAATTCGGGGAGCGGGCCACCGAAGGGGACGCAGAGGTAGCCGAGGTCCTCGCGGCAGTCGGCGTCGACCGCACAGTTCACCTCGACGCACAGGCCCTCGCCGCGGTAGCCGAAGTCCTCGACATCGGGACCGCAGGCGTACGCTTCGGTCGAAAGATACGGGGCGCAGGCGTGACCGGGGACACTGCAATCGCCGTGCGCGCCGCAGGCCTTTTCGAAGCAGAGGTCCAAGAGCAGGTCGCCGTCGTCGGTGAGTTCATCCTCATCGACCGATCCGTCGGACAGCAGAGCGTCGTCGTCGGGGAATATCTGATCGGACTGATCAGACTGATCGGTCGGATCATCGTCGCCTATGTCCTTTTCGTCCTGTTCCCCATCCACATCGGGAAGGGGTTTTTCATCGTTGTCGCTCCCCTCCCCGTCAACCATCGGATCGAGGTCCCACTGGATATCGGCATCCGTAGATGGTTTGCCGCTGTCACAGGCGACAAGGAGCATCAGCGAAAGCAACAGGAGCATCGGCTGTCGGAACATGGCCCCCTCCCTTCAGGTACTCAGCGTTTCTGCATCATCTTGCCGTCGTCCTTGACGATGGTGCGGGCCGGGATGACGCCGCGCACGCTGGTCAGCGGGTAGATGACGCACTCCTTCCCGACGATGGTGCCGGGATTGAAAACGGTGTTGCAGCCCGCCTCGGTGTGGTCGCCGATGATCGCCGAGAACTTCCGCAGGCCGGTATCGATGAAGCAGTCCTTGCACTTGACCGTGACATTGCCGGGGACCGACTTGACATTCGACAGGATGACCCCCGCGCCGATATGCGACTTATACCCCATCACCGAGTCGCCGACATAGTTGAAATGGGGTATCTGGACCGCGTCGAAGATGAAGGCGTTCTTTATCTCGCACGAATTGCCGATGACGCAGCCGTTGCCGATGATGGCGCTGCCGCGGATGAAGGCGCCGTGCCGTATCTCGACCCCTTTCCCGATGATCGCGGGACCGTTCACCGACGCGGTCGGCGGGATGGTCGTCCCCTCTCCCAGCCACAGGTCGGGCGCTATCTCTCGGTACCCGGCGGCGGTGAGCCGCGAGCGGGCAGCCTTGATGTAGTCGGTTATCTTGGGCAGTATCTGCCAAGCAGACCCGACACCGTCGAAGATGTCGGAAAACTCGCTTTTCGTCAGGTCGAAGAACTCGGTCGGTGCGAACATGGCGTCCCCTCCTCTCAGGTCATCGAGAATATGGTCTGCGGTATCCACAGGAACAACTCATGGATCAAACGGGCCGGGCTGAGAAGCAGCGAGAAGGCGCCGGTCATCAGCAGGATGATGAGGATGAAGAATCCGTACCGCTCGATATTCATGAAGGCGCGGTCGAAACGGTACGGCAGGATGCCCTGCAGTATCTTCGACCCGTCGAGCGGCGGTATCGGCATCAGATTGAACATCGCGAGGTAGATGTTTATCCAGACGAAGGCGTTCAGCAGGAATATGGCGAACTCGTTCGGGAAGAACGACTGCGTGGCGACGAGCACGAAACTGCCGACAAAGGCGAGTGCGAGATTCGACGCGGGTCCGGCGAGCGCCACCCACATCATCCCCTTCCGCAGATTGACATGCTGGTAGAAATTGTAGGGGTTGACGGGCACCGGCTTGGCCCAACCGAATATGAAGCCGCCCGCGATGATGCCGATGAGCGGCAGCACGACGGTGCCGAGGATGTCGATGTGATGTATCGGGTTGAGCGTCAGCCGCCCCATCGAGGCGGCGGTGTTGTCGCCCAGTTTCTGGGCCACCCAGCCGTGCGAGACCTCGTGGACGACGATGCTGAACAGGACCGGTACCGCCCATATGCCTATCTGCATCAG
>JAKLFG010000007.1 GCA_022711315.1 bacterium
CGAAGAACCCCATCGCGATGTAGGAGAACAGTATCGAGAGCGGTATCGCGGTGGCGACGACCATCGCGTTGCGGAACCCCATCCCGATGAAGACCACGATGATGACGAAGAGCATCCCTTCGAACAGGTTCGACATGAAGTCGTTCACCGCCTGTCTGACATCGTCGGGCTGGTAAAGCACTTCGTCGACGATGAGATCGTCGGGTAGCGACCGCTTCACCTCGTCGATCGCCGCGCGCACCTCGTCGCCGATGATGAGCACATTGCGCTTCTCTTCGAAGTAGCCGGCGAGTATGACCGCCTCCTTCCCGTTGCGCCGTATCTTGCTCGCCTCGTCGTCGAGCCCCATCGAGACGGTCGCCACATCGCGCAGACGGACGATGGAGCCGTCGACGGAAGAAACATCCACCACGGTGTTCTCGATGTCGCGCAGGGACCCGAATTTACCGGGCACGCTGACATTGATGGTCGATCCGTCGCTCGCGATGGCCCCCGACGGGATCTCGATGTTCTGCGCCTGCAGAAGTTTCCAGAGATCCTCGAGCGACAGCCGGTGCTGGTTGAGCCGCGCGGCGTCGGCGGTGACGCGCACGACGCGGTCGATCTTTCCCGCGAGTTCGAACCGGACGACCCCCTTGATGCGGCGCAGACGCTCCTTGAAGATATCGGCGTAGGCCTCCAACTGGTCGTAGGTGTAGTTACCGCCCGAGAACGATATCATGAGCCCCGCCGTCTCACCGAGTTTGGTGTTGAGTTCCGGTTTCCAGCACCCCTGCGGCAGTTCCGGGTAGAGATCGTCCATCTTCTGGCGGAGGTCGAGCCACGACTTTTCGCGGTCGGCATCCGACCTGATGTAGACCAGCACGATGGAGATGGAATTCTTCGAATAACTGCGGACGCTGTCGAACCCGCGTATCTCGCTGACGGCGTCCTCTATCTTCTCGGTGACCAGTTTCTCCATGTCCTCGGGCAGGGCGCCGGGGTAGACCGCCGTCACCAGCGCGATGGTCGGGTCAAGGTCGGGGTTCTCCTGTTTGGGAAGGAAATAGTAACTGACGAGACCGTAGAGCGTTATCGCGGCGACGAAAAAGAGGGTGATCCTGCGGTTCAGCACCGCCTGATAGATGAGTTCCTTCATCCCCGTCCTATCGCTGTTCGACGATGGCGACCGGCATCCCCTGATGGAGGTCCTTCATCCCCTCCGTCACGAGCACCTCGCCCGGCTCAAGGCCGCTCACCTCGACCGCCGTCCCTTCGATGGCCCCGAGCATCACGGTGCGCCGCCGCGCATGGCCGTTCTCGACGACATAGACATATTCGAGCCCGTCGTTCTGTATCGCCTGCACCGGCGCCCAGACCGCCTCTTTCTCCCCCACCTCGAACCAGACCTTGGCGATCGAGCCGAGGTAGAAATCGGAGCGGGCCAGTTTGTCGGCCAGTTCTACCTCCACGGTGTAGGTGCGGCTCTGCAGGTCGGGTATCTGCGCGATGTTCGAGATGAGGCCCGCCCCCTCGACCCCATCGACCGAAAGCAGGGCCTTCATGCCGATCGACAGCCGCTTGACATCTTTCTGCGACACCCCGACGCTCACGATCTGGCGGTCGGTGCGGACCACCACCACCGGATAGCCGGCGCCGGTGATCTCGCCCGGCTTGTTGAGCAGTTCGATGACATATCCTTCGACCTCGGAATACATCCGCAGGTCGGCGGCGAGATTCTTCTTGTAATCGACATCGACCTGCGCGCGCCGGTAGTCGGCCTCCCGCACATCGCGGTTGAGTTTCGCCTTGTCGTGGTCGTCACCGGTGACCGACCCCTTCTCGCTGAGCGCCTTGATGCGCTGATAGAAGTTCTCGGCCTCGTCGTAGGCCTCCTTCGCCTTGCGGAGCGTGTGTTCCGCATCGGAGACCGCGAAGCCGACATCGGTCGGGTCGAGTTGCGCCAGCAGGGTCCCCTTTTTCACCTTCTGCCCCTTCTCGACGCGGATGGCCGCTATCTTGCCCGGCATCTTGAACGAATATTTCTTGATGTCCTGCGAACTGAGCGTACCGATGTAGGGAAGCCGCACCGGCCGCTTTTCCTTCTGGATGGTCACCGCCCGGACCGGCCGCGCCTTCTCGCCATCATCCATCGCCCCTCCCCGGCACGACCATATGGCGCAACAGCAGAGCAACGCACAGCAAAAGACACTCGCGCGAGAAACATTCTTTTTCAAGAACAACTCCCTAAAAATGTCAGGTACCGAACTATCGGTCGTCACCCCACGACTTTCTTATCCAACGGCAAAAAAGTAAAGTTATTCTGAACCACTAAGCAATTCCGGGATGTGCGATTCCGAACAGTCTGTCTGGAGGACCTGCTCCTTCCCTTTTTGCGGTCTCCCGTCGCCTGTTCACGGAGAATCTCTTCGTCAAAAAGTGGCATTTTCTCTTTGCCGTGGTATCATCCGACCGTGTTTTCCAACCGCTTCGGAGGCGCGATGCGTTCTTCCTTTCTTTTTCTTCTCTTTTCGCTAGCACCCTGCCTTTTCTTTGCAGCCGACGCCCCCGCTCCCGCGACCGAGGGTCTTGCCGAAGGCTCTCCTCTGGTCGATTTCGGTATGCGGATCGTCGATCTGGAAAGCGGCAAACTCAAAAATCTGCTTTGGCTCACCGATTTCGTCGGAAAGCCGCCTCAGGGAAAAGTCGGCTCCGGCCCCGCGGAACGGAAAAAGGCTCTTGTTCTTAATTTCTACGCCAACTGGTGCAAGCCCTGTATCGAGGAGATGCCATTACTCCAGAAACTGCATGAGCGATACTCCGGCAAGGGCGTACAGTTCCTCGGCGTCAACTTCCGCAACGATGACGAAAACCCCGACAAGGTACTCGCAGGCACGATCGATATCTTGAAAAAGGAGAAGATCACCTACCCCATACTGTTCGACCGTTTTACGACACGCAATCAACTCATCTACATGGGCTCCAAAGCCATCCTGCCCACGGTCGTTATATTTAATGCCGACGGAGTGATGGTCAAAAAGCTGCAGGGAGAAAAGACAAAGAACATCAAAGAGATAGAAATGACCATTCAAAAACTTACCGGAGAAGCGGCGCATTATTAGCCCCACAAGGGAAGGAGGATCACGCATGACGACAAAGGTCGCGTTCATCGGCGGCGGCGAAATGACCCTCGCCTTTCTCCGTTTTTTTGAAAGAACACCGGGCATCGAAGTGGTGATGGTGACCGACGAGTTCCGGGACGCCCCCGCGCTCCGTTATGCCGCCGAGCACCAGGTGCGCATATCGACGAACATCATGGATGCCATCCGTTACCCCGAGATCGACCTCATCATCGAACTCACCGATAACCGCGCCGAGGTACTTTCGGTCATCAACGACAACCTTTCCCCGCGCACCACTCTGCTCACTCATCGCCATGCCCGTATCATGTACGATCTGCTCGCCACGATCATCGAGAACGAGTTCGCGACCATAGAAGACCGGTTCATGCTCAACATCAAGGACATCAAGAAATCGATAACCGACTTTGCCGCCATCACCAAGAACATCGATATCCTGGCGATCAACGCATCCATCGAGGCGGCACGGGCTGGGGAGACAGGCAAGGGGTTCGCTGTGGTGGCGAACTCCATCAAGGATCTGGTCAAGAACAGCCGCGACACGCTTCAGCATGTCAGGTCGGTGCTGGAGAAACTCACGCTCATCCACAAGAACATGCAGGAGACCCGCGGCGCCCTCAAGACGAAAGAGAAGAGCGGCCCGCTTACCTATTGACCGCTTCCCGAGAAGAAGAACCTTTTGGTCTCGGGCGTGGGGAACGCGATGTCAAGGACCCGGCGCGCCGTATCGGTATCGTAGGTCCGTTCGACCGAATCATAAAATTCGATGGACCGCATCTTGACATCATCCATCGCGCGGGCCCAATCGACCTCGCCGCGGAACCAGCGCAACTGCACCTCCTCGAGATTCTCGAGAAGTCGTGAATAATCGCCGCCGATACGCTGCCGCTGCTCCTCGTCGAACCCGTTACGCGCCAATCCGGCGTCAAGCACGCCCTTCCATGTATTGAAATAGGCCTTGTTCGTCCCCTTGAGCATCTCTTCCTGCCGCGACTGCATCACAGCTACGGCACTCTCGGCACCTCCTCCTTTTTTAAGCGCATCGACCTCGGCGCGAAGCCGGCGCATCTGCTCTTCCATCGCCGCGACAGAAAAGACATCCTTGACCTTGGCCACCTCTCCGGTCTTTTGCTCGCGCAATTCTTCGATCTGCGTCTCGAGAGCATCCAAACGGTCTTGAAGCGCGCTCACCTCTTCGGCGACAGGGCCGCCGCGATGCACCAGGACGATCGCTATGCACGCCAAGACCAACGCGATGAGCGCAACAACGGTCGCCACGATGCTCCACCTCCTATCGTTCATGGGGCCTCCTTCTTTCTTTTGCCCAGAAACAGCTCCCACCATTCAAGCGCCTCATCATCGAATCCTATACGCTTGAGCATCTCTCGCGCCTTTTTATCTTCGGTATGTCGCAAAAGGACCAGCAGGGGGGTCTTTTCGGAGAGACCATCCTTGATGGTGGCCGTTGGGTCATCCACGGCGCGTGTTACCGCGTAACCGAGGTCATCGTCTTGCGAGGAGGGCAAGATCCCATTCTCATAAAGCCATCCGGCAAGTTCCCGTTCCGGGAACGGATGCTCCCTGACCTTGAGAGAGGATCGGAAGTTCTTGGTAAAACCCCGAGATGCGTATGTTATGGGCCGGTCCGCCAGAAGAAGGGGGGCTTCATCGCGTGCGGGGGGCTCGAAAGTGAAAAGCACGGAATAGACACCGGGGTCCAGGGTCAGTTCTGTCGTTGAATGGTCAAAGGGATGCTCCGGCGAGAAAACGCCCTTCTGTTCGCCGTTCACGGCGATCGTTCCTCTGAATATCCCGGAGAACAAGAAGAGAAAGGTCTCTTTTTTCGGCGCTTCGACACAGAGAGGGGCGTATCGGAGTCCCTCATTATAACTTTTCACGACATCCAGCGGAATACGCTGTATGCCGCCACGCCCGGTCAAAGGAAGATGGTAGCGCGCAAGAAAAAGATCTTTTACGCGATCGCCTTTATCCTTTTTCAGCCAGCCGGAAACATCGGAGAGCGGCATATGGAAAACGCGGTACAGGTCGGCATACGATGTGGCGGGTGTCGCGGCAAAGATCGGAAAAACACAGAGCACAAAAAGCAAGGGGAGCACCGCGCGTGCTCCCCCTCTCATAACATCTTTCATCCGCGGACGATTATTTGATCTCTTCGAGCAACGCGCGGGAGCGAAGGAAGTATTCGTCGGTCGCGAGCAGGCTCTTGAGCAACTGCTGCAACATCTTCTTGGCCTTGGTCTTGTCGGACTCCTTGATGCCGAAGGCCTCCCAGTAGATGGCCTTCGCCTTCGAGTTGATCGAGTTCAAACCTTCCTTTGCCGTCTTATCGTTCCTGTTGAGGTACAGGGCCTGCACGAAGGCATCACGGGCACCGGAAAGGTCGTTCTCGTTCAGTTTGCCAAGACCGTTCTTCGCGAGCACCTCGGCGAGTTTCGCCTCGATGTTCTTGGTGGTGGCGGTGAGTTCCAGATCGCGCTTGGACTCGACCTTATAGGCCTCTTTATAGCGCGATTGGATGACCTTGAGCTCCTCGTCGGCTATGGCATCGAGTTTCTTCTGGTAGTCGGCATCGATCGCGGCCTTCTTCTTACGCGCGTCCTCCTTGTCCTTGGAGGCGTCCTCCTCGCGTTTCGACTTGGACCGGTCTATCTCATCGCGGAGTTTCTGTTCGTCCTCCTTCGATTTGGCCTGCTTCTTTTCCCAAACCTCCTTCTCTTTCGCGAGAATGCCCTGCCGCTTCTCCTTCCGCTTCTCCTTTTCGGCGAGGAGTTTATCACGCTGGGCCATCATCGTCTGTTTCTGCTTCTCGCGCTCGTTCTTCTCCTTCACCTCCATCTGTTCGTACTTCTCGGTGACCTTCCTCTTGCCCTCTTCGTAGAGGTCGGTCTCCTTCTGCTGGCGTTCGGTCCAAGCCTTTTCCCTCTTCTGGCCTTCGGCCTGATTCTTGACCTTGGTCTCGTCGAGTTTCTTCGCCCAGTCGGCATTGATGACCGCGATGTCGTTGGAAAGCCTCTCGACCTCTTTGGTGAGATCGGCTATCTTCTGGCGGGTACCGGCGGTGCGCGCCTCGAACGCTTTCTTGCGGTTCTCTTTTTCTTGTTCCCATTTTTTGACTTCATTGTCCCGCTGCTTCTTGCGATCGGCGAGCTTCCCATCGCGTTCTTTCTGGGCATCGGCGACCGATTTGTCGATATTCTTCCTGAAACGCTCCTTTTCGGCAAGGAAGGTCTTATACGCCTTTTCGGCCTGAGCTTTCTCCGCCTTCTTCGCCTTGGTGAACTTGTCGTTCTCGGCCTGCAGGCGCTTGTTCTCGGCGACATTCTTCATGTCGAGTTCCGTTGATTTAGCATCGTAGGCCGCATCGATCGCCTCGACGGCCTGCGCCAAGAGCATTTCCTTCTCTTCTTCGTGCTTGGCCAGCGCCTTGTTGACAGCCGACAATTCGCTGTTAAGTTTTTTGAACTCCTTCGCCCGTTCGGCCGAAAGCGCGGCGGTTTCCTTCTTTATATTCTTTGCGAATCCTTTCTCGAGCGCATCCTTCTCCTTTGAAAGCGAGGCCTTCTCCTTTGTCAGGGCCGCGGCCTTTTCAGCTTTTTCGCCCGCGAGTTTCTTTTCATCGGCGCGCAGCGTATTCTTCTGGGCAGCGTACTTTTCCGACACCTTCTTCATCTCCGCCTTCAGGAACGCGTCGAATCCCTTGGTCTCGCCTATCACCGTCGCCTTTTCTTTAGCGATATCGGCTATCTTTTGCTTGACGGCATCACTGATACCTTTTATTTTCTGGTTCTTCTCAGCAACAAGCGTCTTCTTTTGCGCTTCCAACGAGGCTATCTTATCTTGGAAGGGCTTGCGCATCTCGTTCATCTTCGCCGGATCGACCTTACTGCTCCTCTTTTCCCAGCCCTTGATCTCCTTGCGGATGTCCTTTGTCTTCTTGTCGATCTCGGCGACCTCTGCCGATATCTTACCCTTCTCCGCTTTTGCCTCCTCATCCACCTTTTGCACTATGCCCGCCTTCGCCTCTTTCAGCGACTTCAATTCGGCCGCCTTTTCCGCGAGGACCGCCGCCTGCCGTTGCTTGACTGAACCAAGGACCGCCGCCACCTTCTTGTTGATGTCAGTAGCGCCCGCCTTCATCTCCTTGTCTTGCTTGGCAGCCGCCGCTTTCTGCGCCCGCATCGCCTCGTTGACCTTTTTCTGGTGGACCGCGAGAGCCTTCGCCTTGTCGCCGCTAATGGCTTTTATCTTCTTATTTATATCTATGGTCTCCTTCGCCTTCTCGGCATCGAACTTATCCAGTTTCTCCTTGTTCTGGGCTATCTGCCGTTCGTAGGTGGAGCGTTTGGTCTGAATGCTACGGTTCGCCGAATCCTCGGTGAATTTCAACTTGCGGTCGAGGGCGCCCTCATCCATCTCTATCTTTCTCATGTTCGCCTGATGTTCGCGCTCCATCTTGGCGAGTTCGGCCTTATTCTTCGTCTCGGCCTTCTTGTCCTGGAACGACTGCGTCTCGTTTATCTTGGCGCTTCTGATGGCATCGAGCATCTCCTGCAGTTTGTTCACCTCCTCAACCTTCTTGTTGTCGAGTTCGGCGATCTCCTGATTCATCTTCTCTACGATCGAATCGGTGCTGTACGGCTGCATAAGCTTGGCGTATTTGTCGTCGATGTCGGAAAGCATCTGATTCAACTTGTCGACCTGGGAGTCGAACTGTTGCGCTATCGCCGACTCCTCCTGTCCCAGTTTGGCAAGTTCCTTGGCAAACTCGTCCTCCTTGGCGGACCACGCCTGCGCCTGTTTGTCGAGTTCGGCCTGCAGACGCGCCCGTTCGGTCTCGGCCTCCCTCTGGACCTGATCCTCGACCTTGGCGAGTTTTTCGGCGTACTTGTTCTCTACGGACCCTATCTGGTCCTCCACCTTGTTGGTCTGTTCGGCCTTCTTCGTTTCGTACTTGGCGTCGATCTCGGCCTTACGCGCTTTTTTCTGGTCGAGTTCGCCCGCGAGAGAAGACTCCTGGGCCATGAGCTTCTCTATCTCCTTGTTGACGATCTCGCCCCAGTTCGCCTTAAGGTTCTCGGTCGCCTCGACGAGTTTGTTCTTCTCATTGGCGATATCGTCATCTATCTTGGACAGTTTCGCGGCATATTCGTCCTCTATGCGGGCCTGCACCTCGGCGCTCGCGATCTTCTCCTTGTCTATCTTCTCATCATACACCGCCGATCTCTGAAGGGCCGCCTCGTTCTTCTGGCGGAGTTCGTTCTCCTTGGCACTCTTCTCCGACTCTTCGGCATCGGTCATTTTCGCCAGCGCGTTCTGTATCTGGGAGACCTTGCCCTCAAAATCCTGATCTATCTTGGCGAGATCTTCCTCTATCTTGGTGAGGCGTTTCTCGCTCTCCTGTATCTTCGCTTCCTGCGCCTTGGTCAGTTCATCCTCTTTCTTGGCGCGCAGCTGCTCGGTCTCGTCACCATGTTTCGCGACGGCGGCCTCGAGCGCCTGCTTTTTGGTCGTGAGATCGGTGAGTTTCGTTTGATATTCCTTTTCGGCCTTCTGTTGCGCCTGCGCTTTGTCGGTGTTGTACTTGCTGTCGATCGCGGCACGCTCCTTTTCAACATCTTCTTGGAACTTGCCCATTTTCTCGGCATTCTTCGCCATGTACTCCTCTATCTCTCGGTCGAACTTCGAGATATCGGCCTGTTTCTTGGACTCCTCGGTATCATACTTGGCAAGCTGGCTGTTGAGTTGATCGAACTTCTTCTGGTATTCCCGTTCGATCTCAACGGCGTACTTGCGATCCTCATCCTCGTTGCGCATGCGCACCGCTTCGAGTTCTCCCGCCTTAGCGCGTTCGGCCTTATCGAACTCGTCATTCATCTCCTGCAGTTTCTTGTCGGCCTCTTTTATCTGGTCTTCTTTTTCCTTCTTTTTCTTCTCGATGTCGGCTATTCTCGCCGTCACCTTTTTACCTTCGGCGTCCTCCCACTCTTTCTGCTTGCTGTAGTAGGCATCCTTTTCCGCCTGTATCTTTTTGCGGATCTCGTCGTTTTTCTTATCCAGCGCTTCGTATTCCTGCTTCTGTGCGTTCTCACGGCCCTTGTTCGCCGCCTTCACAACGCCTTTCTCGCGCTGCTCGATCATGGTGATCTGACTTTCGAGATTGACGATCTCCTGCTCAAGGGACGAATCGTCCTTCTCCCACTGGTACTTGAGCCCCTGCACCTTTTCTTTAAGCGCCTTCTCGGCCTCCTTGGACATGGCCACGAAGTCCTGAAGTTTTTTCTCTCTTTCGGCAAGGGCCGCCTCGCGCTCCTTGATGCGGTCGTTCACCCATTTGTCGACCGAGGCCTGCTGTTCAAGGCGCCATTTACGGACATCCTCTATCTTCCGCTTGAACTGGTTGTGTATCGAGTCGACCGCCGCCACATCGTCGCTGTTGGGCTTGCGGTAGATGACGCGCTCCACATTGTCCTTCTTAAAGGACATCAGTTTGTACCCTGCGTCACGGACCTGCGTGTCAAGGTCGAGTATCGTCTTGAGGATGCGCTCCGCCTTACCGTAATCCTGCGAGGAGACCGAATCCTCGGCGGCCGCGAGCCCCTTCTTGATGTTGACGATGTTCTCGTAATGTTTCTTCGCATCGTCGTTCTGGCTACATTTGCAGTTCATGTCGTTGGCAGCGCGGTAGAACGATTCCTCGGCGCCCGACAGGTCGCCCTTGCGATAAAAATCCATGCCCCGCTTTATCTCGTCCTTAACCTCGGAATAGGTGTAGGTCTTGGACGACGAACCGCTGCGGGCCGACCGCGCGGACGCGGAAGATTCGCTTGACCCGGAACTTCCTCCAGCGACATACTTATCGACCAATTTCTTCGTAGCCGCCAACATCTTCGCCGCGATATCCTCCTCATCGGCATCCTTGCTGTATTCGACATCCTCGGTACCGAGTTTCTTGCCGGCGCCGCTCATGAGATAGACCATGATGCCGTCCGACGAGACCTTGCTCAGGAGATAATAGGCCGCGTCCGCCTCCTTGGCGACATTAAGCATGCACTTGAGGTCATCCTTGCATTTCGCGGCGTCCTTGGGAGACAGATCTTTTTCGTAACTGACCGCCTTGACGCCCTTTATGGAAGAAAAGAGCATGGTGAAGTTCTCGAACACATCGTCCGCCATCTTTTTCTCGTTCGCTTTTTTGGCGGCGATCGGCATGACGATCATCTGTTCCTGCGCCAAAAGGAGCGACGAGGTCATGAACAACACCAAAGACGCGGTAAGGAAGCATGATCTTTTCACGAGACCCTCCTTGAGCAACTTATCTCATTAAAACTAGTCACCTTTTCAATCTTCATTGCCTCTTCGTCGAGCAGAATATCCATCGAATGGCAAAAAGTCAAACTTTTTATACATATATTGTCAGCCATCAACCACTTTTTTCAATATCTTTTTGTAATCCACCACGGTTTCTTGGAATTTCCGCAACTCATCGCCTTTCAGGTACTCGAAATAGGTTTCGTGGTGCTTGAAGGGATCCAGCGCCTTGCCGCGAGTACCTGCGTTGATCTGGTAATGCAAATGGGGCACCGCCGCTTTCCCGGTGCTACCGCTTTTGGCGATGATGTCTCCCGCCTTGACCTCCTGCCCTTCGTCAGCCATCCGCTCGGCGAGGTGCAGATACTTGGCGACCAGCGCGCCGTTCTTGGCCGTGACCTCCAGTGAATAGCCGTTAAAGCGGGTCTGCCAATCGGCGCGGGTGACACGGCCATCGAAGGTGGCATAGACCGGCGTACCGGTGGGGGCCTTGAAATCGACACCCTCGTGTTTCGGCGGATGCTCGTCGAACAGGGTTATGACGGCGACATGATCGCGGAGCGGCGGGGTCTTCAAGACCCGCTCCAACAGGCGACCGTCCGCGTAGTAGAAGTTCCGGCGCTTTTTCGATACCGCATGATAGGAAAAAAGATCTATGAACTTGTTGTAGCGGTTCGAGAAATAACTGACCGCCAAGACCTCGACCGGGTCAGGCATATCCTCGCGTTGTTTCATTTCTTCGGCGGGTACCATGCGGAACACGAAAGAGAGGGTATCGCCCTTCATGACATCCTTATGCAGGAGCAGGTCCCACATGAGCACGCGACTGACATAGACCGAAAGGATCTCGGCGAGTCGCGGAAAATCAAAATGCTCCGCATGGTGCACGATATCCTTATCGGCCGTAAAGGCATTGTAGAAATTCTCGGTGATAGTGAGCCAGACCGGTATCGGCTCGCCAACGACCGGCCCCGCACTACGCTCTTTCGCAGGCAACGACTCGGCCTGCGGGGTAACGACACCGACCATATCCGCCGGGGGATCGGGCATCTGCTCCTGTTCCTCGCCGGTCTCGACATAGAGCGCGACCACGAGGAAACAATTGAAGAGGAACGATATGAAAAAGAGCGTCTTCCAGCGTTTGACCTGAGGATTGGTGAACAGGTAGGTCACTTCACCCTCCCGAAAAGAGCCGAGAAATAGACCGAGTCGGTCTCCGAAAGTTCAAGCGGGCGTGCCGTTCCGAACTCGCGGTACAGGTCGTATAGTACGCTTTCGTTCTGTTTTTCATAGAAAAAAAACGCGAGATCGGCGTCGCGCAGTTCGTTGGTGCCATGAATGTCATTCCGGATGTGCCCTTCCCGTTTAAGATAGAGAAAGGAATTCCAGTTAAGACCTTCGGCATAACTCATCACATACAGGCGTGCGCCTCGCGGGGCAACGGTATTGAGCACGCGGCAGAGCGGCAGGATATCGTAGCCCCAGAAGTTGCGTTGCATGTAGTTCTCGGCCGCCCCCTGCGCACCGCCGATGAGGGCGTTGTAGAACCCGGCCCCGTGCATGACGAACTTTGCGTTGGGGACGATGAGCGCTAGGAGCGCCCCCGCGACGAGCATACCCTGCACGGCCTGTTCCTTAAGCCACGGCCACCGGCGGGCGAGTTCCGTCGCGCCACCGAGCACCACCGCGAGCCCCGCGGTGAGCAGTATCGGTTGACCGGTGAAGAAATGCTTGATGCCGCCGAAGATCGGGACGCTCGGCAAGGCGATAAGGAAGATGGGGAACAAGGCACCGATGATCATGATCGCACCGACATGTCGCTCTACCGGCGTGCGACCGCGGCCGAAGAGCCAACAAAGAAAGAGTGCTACCGCCGCGAAGAAACAGACCAGTTGCGGCACCGGAGTGGTGAAGAAGGTCATTCCCCACGGGTAGGAGAAGGGGAAGGGCGCGACCGACAGTTCCTGCCCGAAATAGTAGTTGGTGTAATTGACATGGTAGGTATGGAACGCGAGATAATTGCCGAATCGCTTGACGGTGTCGTACCACAGCCACGGCCAACTGAGAAAGAATACCAGCAACGATACCGTCGGCATCAGCCACAGCGGCAACGGCACGGCGTGGAAGAACCCGACGAAGCCCCGGTGGCGCGGTTCAAGCGAGCGGTAGTGAAGGAAATGCATCACGAGCCACAGGAGCGCCAGCAACGGTGGGATGAAGTAGACATTGTGCTTGGTCGCCATCGCGAAGCCGAAGAGGACCGCGATGAGGAATGCGAGCCCGATCCGCCTCTCGATGAGGTAGATCGCGTAAAGGATGAAGGTGGCCGCCCAGAAGAAGAGTATCGGGATATCGAAGCAGGCGAGGTGGCTGTGGAAGAAGATGTGCGGCATGGTGAAGAAGAGCGGCGGCGCGGCGATGGCGGTCATCCGCGAGAAGAAGCGTCGACCGAACAGGTAGATGAGGAAGGCGGTCGCCGCGGCGAAAAGGGCTGCCACGAGCCGTATCGAATTGACGAAGGAGAGCCACTGCAGTTTCTTGTGGAAGATGAAGTACGACAGACCGAACAGGTTCTTCACGAAGGTCGGATGTTCGTTGTTGAACTCGAAGAAGCGGGTGATGGTCCGCTTGCTGAACGGCTCGGCGAACTGGCCACGACCGAAACTGTCGAGCGAGAACTGGATGTAATCGGCGGTCGTCTCCGCCGTCCGCATGTAGAAGCCTTCGTCACGGACGAGACCCACCAGATGCGAGGTGAGCATCACGGCGAGCGCCGTGGCCGCGGCGAGTGCGAGCGAAAGGATCCAATCCCATGTGTCGAAACGATGCAGCGTCATTTTCCCAGATACCCGTTGAAAACGAAATGGCGCGCCCCGTCGAACTTCACCCAGAAGGAAAGGTCGATCATCTTCGCCCCTTCGGGAAGCGCGATGCGGTGGCGGTACAGTTTCTTTATGCTCTCGTTCTCGTATCTCAGCAGTTCCCGGCCATCGACCGTGACGGTGACGCGGACCGGCTTGCCGTTCTGCTCACGATAGGCCCGTTCGAGGAACGAGGAGTTAAGGATAAGCACGGTCGCCCCGACGGTGTTCTCGAAGACGACATGGGTCGTCCGTTCGGTGCGCGGGTGGGCCCAGTTCGCCTTCTGCCAGCGACCCGCCATGAGCGTCCGCTGCGGCCCGACATACTGCCACTCCTGCCGCCCGCATTTCCAGCGATCACGGTCCCACGCGCATTCTTCGCGGCTTCCCTTCGCGTCGGTCAGATACACCTCCCTCGCCTGCGCGAGGTCGTTGGTGAAATCGAAAAGTTTCACCACCGCGTCACCCGAAGGCTGCGCCTTGATGACGAGCGCCTCCCCCGCCGGATAGCGTCCCTGCTCCTTGAGCACGAACCGGGCGCGGATGTCTCCCCAGCGCTCTTCGGCGTCGACCACGAACCACAGGACATTCACGCCGTTGTTGTTGAGATCGCTCAGTTCCTCCTTGGTGAAGGCGTCGAGCGTGTAGGATATGTCGGTGATGCCGTCACGCAGGTAGCGGGTGAAGCCGATGTCCCAGTCGGGCTTCGGGAAGATGATGTCGCCCGGACGGAACTCACGGTTGAGTATCTCGGCGATGAGCGGCTCATCGGCCGCCGTAAAGCCGTGCCGGTCGGAGAGGAAGAGCCAGAAGATGCCGGTCACGAGTATCGCCGCGAGGAACAGTACGAAGAACGCGATGGAAAGACGAGGTGACAGCATCACTTCTCGGCGGTAAGGGTCAGGTTGATGTCGACCGACGGGGCCGAATGGGTCAGCGCCCCGACCGATATGAGGTCGGCGCCGAGCCGCGAAAGGACCGGTATCTTTTCCAGCGTCACGCCGCCCGACAGTTCGGTCACGGCGCGCCCGTTGATGAGGGCGATCGCCTTCCGTATCGTCGCGGCCTCCATGTTGTCGAGCATGATGATGTCGGCGCCGGCCGCGAGCGCCTCTTTGACCTCGGCGATCGTGGCGGTCTCGACCTCGACGCGAACGAGGTGATGCGCCGCGACGCGCGCCTTTTTCACGGCGGCGGCGATAGATCCGGCGGCGACGATATGGTTGTCCTTGATGAGCACGCCGTCGTCGAGCGCGAAGCGGTGGTTGCTCCCTCCGCCGACCCGGACGGCATACTTTTCGAGCGTCCGCCACCCCGGTGTGGTCTTGCGGGTATCGACGATCTTTGTCTTCGACCTCTTATCGAGCGCCGCGACATAGCGTTTGGTCAAGGTAGCCACTCCCGAAAGGCGTTGCAGGAAGTTAAGGACCGTCCGTTCGCCGGTGAGGATCGCGCGGCAGGAACCGGTCACCGTGGCGACGATATCACCTTTCTTCAGCACCTCTCCGTCCTTGCGGGACCTGGTCACCTTCACCGCCGGATCTATGAGGCCGTAAATGTATCCGATGAGTTCAACTCCGCACAGGATAAGCGGTTCCTTGGCCTTAATGACCGCCGTACCGCGCGAAGACGCCGCGATGGTGGCGCGGGTGGTGATGTCGCCGCGGCCGATATCTTCGGCGAGTGCGAGTTTTATCAGTTCGGCGCTGGCGTAGGCCGGTATCGTCATCACCCTATCTCCGTGAGCCGTTTCTCAAGATGGGCTATCTTCCCTTTCAGGTCGGCGTGCTTCACTTTTTCCTGTTCAACCAGTTCGGGGCGCGCCTTGGCAAGGAAACTTTCGCTCCCCAGCTTCTGCTCCGCTATCTGGAAATCCTTGCGCAGTTTCGCCAGTTCCTTCTCGATCCGCTTCACCTCTTCGCCGAAATCGACCAGCCCCGCGAGCGGCAGGTAGAGCGTCCCCAGTTTCACCACCGCCGAGGCGTCGGTCTTGGCGGGAGCGTGCGCCGTCTCGAAGGAGAGCGATGAAACACGAGCCAGTTTCTTCAGGTACGATTCGCGCGCCTTGAGCGCCGATACCGCCGCCGCATCGGCGGTCACGAGGATGACCGGCGCTTCGAGCGAAGGCTTCACATTACTCTCGGCCCGTATCGTCCGGATGGTGGTGATGAGTTCGACGATCCGCTCCATCGCCTCGGCGTCGGTGGCGAAACGCGGGCACTCATCGCTCTTCGGGAAATCCGCTATCATGATCGATGCGCGGCGGGAGGCGGAACGGTACGGCAGCGCCTGCCAGAGTTCTTCGGTGATGAAGGGCATGAAGGGATGGAGCAGGCGCAGGGAGGTGTCGATCACCTTGAGAAGCACCTTCTTGGTCGCCTCCTTCTCGGCGGCGTTGTAGCCCTGCAGCGTCGGCTTGGCCAGTTCGATGTACCAGTCGCAGAACTCATGCCAGAAGAAGTGATAGACCGCGCCGGCCGCCTCGGTAAGCCGGTACTCGTCCAGACCGCGGGTCACTTCGTCGGTCACCTCGCCCAGCCGCGTGAGTATCCACTTGTCGGCCGGGGTGAAGGCGTCCTCCTTGTAGGTCGCCGGGTCGAACTCGACCACCTCTCCCTCGCCGAACTGCATCAGCGAGAAGCGGATGGCGTTGAATATCTTGTTACAGAACCCGGCGTAACCCTCTATCTGGGCCATCGACAGTTTGAGATCGCGCGCCGTCAGCGGCATCATCGCGAAGGTGAACCGCAGCGCGTCAGCGCCGTATTTCTCGGTGATCTCGAGCGGGTCGATGACATTGCCGCGCGTCTTGGACATCTTGTGCCCCTTCTCGTCGCGCACCATCCCGTGGAAATAGACCTTGTCGAACGGGACATCGCCGCCGAACTTGAGCCCCATCATGATCATCCGGGCGACCCAGAAGAAGATGATGTCGAACCCGGTCTCCATGAGCGAGGTCGGGTAGTATTTCTTGAGATCGGCCGTCTTGTCGGGCCAGCCGAGCGTCGACATGGGCCAGAGCGCCGACGAGAACCAGGTGTCGAGCACATCGGGATCGCGCCGCAGTGCCGCGCCGCCGCACTTCGGGCATTTCACGGGAGCGGTCCGCGCGACGATCACCTCGCCGCAGGCGTCGCAGTACCACGCCGGGATCTGGTGGCCCCACCACAACTGGCGGCTGATGCACCAGTCCTTGATGTTGTACATCCACTCGTAGTAGGTCTTCTTCCAGTGGTCAGGGAGAAATTCTATGCGCCCCGATTCGACCGCGTCGATGGCGGGCTTCGCGAGCGGCGCGATCTTCACGAACCACTGCTTGGAGAGTATCGGCTCGACGGTGGTCTTGCAGCGCTGACAGCCGCCGACCGCGTGTTTGTGCACCTCTTTCTTGACGAGCAACCCCAACTCGGTCAGGTCGGCCACCACCTTTTCGCGCGCCTCGTCGGTGGTGAGCCCCTGATAACAGCCGCCGTCTGCGGTGATGCACCCCTTTTCGTCGATGACATTTATCTCGGCGAGGTTGTGGCGCTTGCCGGTCGCGAAGTCGTTGAAGTCGTGCGCCGGGGTCACCTTCACCGCGCCGGTGCCGAACTCGATGTCGACCAACTCCGCGTCGCCGATGATCGGTATCTCGCGCTCCATGAGCGGCAAAATGACGCTCTTGCCGATGAGATGGCGGAAACGCGGGTCGTCGGGATGGACCGCGACCGCCGTGTCGCCGAGCATCGTCTCGGGGCGGGTCGTCGCGACGGTGAGGAATTCGCTGGTCCCTTTCACCGAATACTTGATGTACCAGAGCGCGCCGTCCTTTTCCTCATGGTCGACCTCAAGGTCCGACAGCGCCGTGCGACAGCGGGGACACCAGTTGATGATGTAGGTGTCGCGGTAGATGAGCCCTTCCTCATACAGCCGCACGAAGACCTCGATAACGGCGCGCGAGAGCCCGTCGTCCATCGTGAACCGTTCGCGGCTCCAGTCGAGCGAACTGCCGAGATGGCGCAACTGTTCCGATATCCGGTTGCCGTACTGCCGTTTCCACTCCCACACCTTTTCGAGGAACTTCTCGCGCCCCAGTTCGTGACGGCTTTTCCCCTCTTTGGCCAGTTCGCGCTCGACCACCATTTGTGTCGCGATGCCGGCGTGATCGCAGCCCGGAAGCCAGAGGACATCGAACCCCGCCATCCGTTTGTAGCGGCACATGACATCCTGTATCGTGACGGTCACCGCGTGCCCCATGTGGAGCGAGCCGGTGACATTGGGCGGCGGAATGACTATGCAGAACGGCGGCTTATCGCTCTCGGGATGGGCGGCGAAGTAGCCGCGCTCTTCCCATTCCTTATACCATTTCGACTCAATACCTTGATGTTCGTAGCGCTTTCCGAGTTCCATACCGAATATCCCCGTTAGGAAAAATAACGCCCGTTCCTTTTACCCACGGTCAGCTAAAAGTAAAGTTATTCTTCCTTATGGTTCGCGCGCGAAGCCGATCTGTTTTTTTACCATTTTTTCCTCGACCGCGTTATAGTGGGTGTGTGCTGAGGAGGCATTGATGGTGTTCGGGTTCCTCGAAAGCAGGAAAGAGCGCGACCGGAAGTTCGACGAACTATTCTGGGAAAAGCGCCATTTCATCGAGCGGATCGCCCAGCGTTACGCCCGGACCCCCGACCTCATCGACGATCTGGTGCAGGAGATATTCCTCAAGATATATCTGCAACTCCCCAAGGTACTCGCCGCCGACAACCGCGACGGCTACCTGCGGCGTCTGGCGGTCAACAGCGTCGTGGACTATTTCCGGGCTCACCGCGACAAGGCGCGCGAGGTGGCACTATCGCCCGAATTGGAGGAGGTGCTCCCGGCCCCCGGCGACGGTCACGAGTCCGACACGCTCGGCGGTCAGCGGGCAGAGCGGTTCATGGGAATGGTGCAGGCGCTCCCCGAAAAACGGCGCAATGTGATGACGCTGCGCATTGTGGACGAATTACCGTTCCGCGACATCGGGGAAACGCTCGGCATCTCCGAGGTGTCGGCGCGGAACCTCTTTTCGATAGGGATGAAGGAATTGAAGAACAAGATACTGCGACAGCAGGAGGCGGGTCATGCGTAACGAACAGGAACGGTGGGACACTATTCTCGCCGATGTCAAACAGCGGGGCGGCCGCATCCGGCGGCGGCGCGGCATCGCGGCGGGGCTGGCGACCGCGGCGCTGGCGCTCATGCTCGTGGTCACGGTGCCGTTCGGCCTTTCGCACCCTGCGGCGGCGCCCGAACAGTTTGCGCAGATAGATCCGGAGATGGAGATGGAACTGGTGCTGTTAGAGCACGATATCATGATAGATGAAACAGGCCTTTACTAACCACTGCATAGGGAGGAACCTATGAGAAAATTGATGTTCTTCGCGATCCTCATGACGAGCGCCCTTGCGCTCGCCCAGTGTCCCAACCACGGCAAGGGCGGCCCCGGCGGTCCCGAAGGCGGGCCGAAGGGCGACCACAAAGGGCACATGATGATGATGCACGACGAGATGCTCAAAGAGATCGGCGTCGCCGAGGCTCAGCGGGCCGAATTCCGCGCATCGATGCACGAGACCCACAAGAAGATGATGGACATCCAGTTCAAGATCAAGGAAGAACGCATCGCGATGAAGGCCGAGGCCGAAAAGGCGAGCCCCGACAAGGCGAAACTCCAGAAATCGATCCAGAAGATCGCCGACCTGCGCCGCGATCAGACGCTCCTGATGGAGAATCACAAACTCGAGATGCTGTTAAAACTCACCCCCGACCAGCGCAAGAAGGCGCTTGAGTTCATGCAGAACCGCAAGAAAATGATGATGAATCACATGATGGGGCCCGGCCCCGACGGTGACGACGACTAGCGACCTCCCTCATCCCCCCGATAGGCGGCCCGTGCGCTGGAATCTTTCCACGCGGCGGGCCGTCGCCGTTCAGCGGGCCATCTCTATCTGGACCTTGCCGGTCCCCAGTTCGGGCTTCTTGAGTCCGAGCACGACGCCGGTGGCGGTCGCCGCGCCGGCGATGACGGTGCCGGTGATGGTCCAGAACCACCAGGTCTTGTACCACGGCGTCGGCCGCTCCATGACGGTGAGCGTCCGGACATTCGCGGTCCCCGGCGCGACATAGATATCGGTCTGGAACGGGAAGTAGTCGTCCTGATCGGCGAGCACCCGCAGGTTGTAGCGGCCCGGCACGAGATTCTCGGCGGTGTACTGGCTGTTGACCAGTTTCTCTTTGTTCGGGCCGAACTGCAACTCGCCATCCGGCACATTGAAGGTTATCGCGATGCTGCCCGGTTTGCTTGTGTAGTCGATGCCGGCGAGTTGGTAGGCGGCGAGTTTCACAGCGTTCTTGAGTTCCTCGGCATCGCCCGCGAAACTTTCCAGCACGCGGTTCTCGACCTCGGCGCGGCGCGTGTCTATCAGTTGTATCGAGATGACATAGGTGTCCTTGACCTTGCCGACCGAACCGGTCACCAGTTTGGAGAGACCGAGCGACGCGCCGATCTCGACCACGCACTGCATGCTGTCGGTGCATTCGACCGCCGAATCCATCGAGACCTTGGCGAGCATCGCCTTGATATCGTCCTGACTGATGACGCTGATGCCCTTTATCTGATTAAGTTGCGAGGAGAGTATCGAGGTGAGCGCGTCGGCGGTCGCGATATCGACGCCGCGCGCCGCCAGCGGCATGACGGCGAGTTTCAACTGCTCGCCCTCCTTGAGCGTGAACATCGGCTTTTCCTTGGCGAAACCGAGCAGTTTATCGACCGCCTCTTTTATCTTCGTCTTGATGTCGTTGAGGTCGGCGCCCTGCACCGTGGTCCGCTTGCCGACGGTGGAGTTGTTGACATCGACGGTGTTGAGCGAGAGGATGTATTCGTCGCCCATCTTCGTTATCTTGCCGGCGATAAGGGTATCGACCGCCAGTTTCTTCTGCACCTCGACGATGCATTCGGTCGAATCGGCGCACCCCAGCTCAACGCTCGACTGGGCATGCTGGACCGTCGCGCTCATCTCGGCCGAGGTAACGACGCTGAACCCTTCGCGTTTGCCGATGTCGAGGACCAACGCCTCTTCGAGCGACCGGGCGAACGCCTCTTCGACCTCGACCGCCTCTATCTTGTCGACGAGCAGTTTGCGCACCGCGACCGGGCCTGCCGGGGCGGGGTCGTTAACCGACACGGGGGCTTCGGCGGCATATAGCATCGGGACCGCCGCAAGCAACAAGAGCGCGACCATCATCCGCTTCATGGAACATCCCTCCCTGAGATCAGAGACGCCCGGATGGTATCGTTCTTTCATGAAATTGCAAAAAATATCCCTCCCGTGTATCATGGGGATGAATTTGCGGAGCACCCATGTCATTTTCCGAACGGACCGCCATCATCTACGGCCCCGCGGCGCTGGCGCGGCTTTCCCGGGCGACCGTGGCCCTGTTCGGGCTCGGCGGGGTCGGCGCCGCCGCCGCGATCGATCTGGTCCGTGCCGGTATCGGGCGTCTGGTGATCACCGACTTCGACGCGGTACAGGAAAGCAATCTCAACCGGCTTGCCATCGGGTTCACCGACACGGTGGGGCAGGAAAAGGTGACCGTACTGCGCGATACGGCGCGCCGCATCAACCCGGTGGTCATTATCGAGGGACACGTCCGTTTCCTGCGCGGCGCTTCGGTCGCCGACAACATCCCTGAGGCCGATGTCTACCTCGACGCGATAGACGCCCTCAATCCCAAGGTCAACCTCATCCTTGCGCTCCTGCGGACCGGCAGACCGTTCCTCTCGGTGCTCGGCACCGCGGGCCGCCGCGACCCCACGCGGCTTCAGGTCGCCGACATCTGGAAGACGCACGGCTGCCCGCTCGGATACTTCGTCCGGAAAAGACTTCGTAAACAGGCGGTACCCGCAAAGTTCCCCGCCATCTTTTCGCCCGAACCGCCGGTGGGCCCGGTCGAGAACCCCGACCAGCGTGACGACGGCAGGGGGCGCATCCGCCGGATACAGGGCTCCACCCCCTTCGTGCCGCAGGCGGCCGGTCATATCGCCGCATGGTGGCTTGTCGAGGAACTACTATCCTCTCAGCGGGGAGCATCATGAAGCGGTACGACATCGAAAGGACCCCATGGGGCAATTTCTACCATTTCGCCGAACTCGATTCGACCAACGCCGAGGCGATCCGCCTCATCGAGAAAGGGATATCGTCGGGCATCGTCATCGCCGACCGGCAGACGGCGGGCCGCGGCCGCGGCGGCAACGGCTGGTTCTCGCCGAAGGGCAGGAACCTCTATGTGTCGTTCTTCTCGCGCACCGAGATGGAACGGTCGCGCGATCTCGCTAAGATGGCCGGCATCGCGCTCTACGAAACGATCGCGGGGGTCGTCCCGACGACCCGACTGCTCCTCAAGTGGCCGAACGACATACTCGCCGACCGGAAGAAGGTCGCCGGCATACTCATCCAACAGGTCAGGCGCGGTCCCGCACTGCTGGCGGTCACCGGCATCGGCATCAACATCGAGACCCCCGACAAACAGGCATTCGCTTGGCGCTGGGAACCATCGTCGCTCGAAGAAACGGCGGGGACATCCGTATCGCCGAACACCGTGCTCAGGAGACTCGTCTCTTCGCTCGACCACTGGCGTCATGCGACGGAAAACGAGATCGATACGCGTTACGACGAACTGGTCGCGTGGATGACCGGAAGAACGACGAGGTGGCTCGACGGCGGCGCGGAACGGCAGGGAACGATACGCCGGTTCGCCGACCGGCATCTGACCCTTATCATCGCCGCGGAAAACGGAGAGGAACTGGCGCTTTCGGCCGGAGAGGTGACCGGCCTGCAGATACCCGGGGATGACCCTGCCACGGAGGTGTGATATGAAAGAACTGCTGACGACCCTTCTCGCTCTGACGACCGTTCTTATCCTCTCGTCCTGCGGCGAGGAGGAGGACCCTGAAGAGGTGAACGACCTGCCCGACTGGGACTATGTCTCGTCGAGCGACAACGCCGCCGGCACCGATGACGCGACAACGACCCTCGATGAGGAAGAGGCGCCCGATGAAACGACGACCGACACCGCGACCGGCCCCGACGATGCCCCTACCACGTGGTGCGGCAACGGCTTCATCGAACCGGGCGAACGATGCGATCTCTCTCCGAGCGACTGCGCCAAGATAAACCCCGGTCTCACCGACATCGCGAACTGCAAGCCCGACTGCTCGGGCTGGTCGATGGCCGACTGCAGCAAGAACACCAAGGTCTGGGGCGTCATGACGCTCGATTTCAGGACCGACTACATCCTTAACGAATCGCGACTGAACGATCCGGTTTACTGCGAACAGGGACTCCAGCACCACGATGCCTTCTTCGGGATGTATGGCGACGACACCCCGATACCGGCCGCAACGGCGACCGTCACCTGGAGCGCCGCTTCGAACACCCCGGCGGGCAACGGCCTCTACACAACCTTCGTACGCCAGCATTCCTTCAACGGGACCACCGAGATATTCCCCTACATCGAGATAGAGTTCCCCCCCGGCGCGATGACGCTCGCCGACTATTCGGTCAACAGCACCGACACCATTTTTTTCAACAAGAAAATGGTTCGCGTCCGGTTGATCGGCACCAATGGCGGGTCCCCATGCATAACGGCGATGGGCTTCTGGGGGACCGTCAATGTCGAGGATGCATGGCAGGTCGACCCGGCCGAAGGCGGGAAGATCGCGCTCGTGTCTGCCACTATCGAGTTCTACCCTCCGCGCGAACTGCCCAATCTCGCGCTCGAGGAAGGCGATCCGATTCCCGATGATCTTCTTTCCATCATGAAATATCCCGAGTGTCCCTAACCCTAAAATTTGACAAAGTTTTCTTCCGGTGTAAAGAATGCCTCGTATGTTATCCACCGTGTAATGGGTCATAAAGCATGAGAGAGTTCCTCTTTTATGCGTATATCCTGCTTCTTTTCATGCTGTCGGTGTTCGGCCTGCATCGTTACTACATGGTGTGGCTCTACCGGAAGAACATCAACAAACGCCCCGAACCCATGCATCGCTTCAGTGATCTGCCGACGGTGACCATCCAACTGCCGATATTCAACGAGAAGTATGTCGCCGATCGGCTCATCGAGGCTGTCGCCGCCATCCGCTATCCGCTCGATCGGCTCGAGATACAGGTGCTTGATGATTCCACTGACGAAACGACCCTCATCGCGGAACGGAAATGCGCCGAGGTGCGCGGGCGCGGCATCGACATCCGCTACATCCACCGTGATGACCGGACCGGCTTCAAGGCGGGCGCCCTCGAGAACGGTCTCCGAACGGCACGCGGCGAATATGTCGCCGTCTTCGACGCCGATTTCCTGCCCGACCCCGATTTCCTCGAGCGCACGATACACCACTTCACCGATCCGGGCATCGGCATGGTGCAGGCGCGCTGGGATCACCTGAACCGCGGGTGGTCTCTCCTCACGGAAAGCCAGAGCATCCTGCTCGACGGACACTTCATGATAGAGCACACGGCACGCAACCGGAGCGGTCGCTTCTTCAACTTCAATGGGACCGCCGGCATCTGGCGCAAGACCACCATCGCCGACGCGGGCGGCTGGCAGCACGATACGCTGACCGAGGATCTCGACCTTTCCTACCGCGCCCAGATACGAGGGTGGCGATTCATCTATCTGCCCGATATCACGGTCCCGGCCGAACTGCCGGTCGAGATGTCGTCCTTCAAATCACAGCAGTTCCGCTGGGCGAAAGGTTCTATCCAGGTCTTCCTCAAACTGTACCCTTCCATCCTGCGATCGGCGCTCCCCGCGAAGGTCAAGATGGAGGCATTCTTCCATCTGGGCGCCAATTTCGCCTATCTGTTGATGACCCTTTTCTGCATCCTGCTTCCGCTTAATATCCTTCTGCGCCACCGACACGGGATACGCGAGGTCATCTTCTTTGATCTGCCGGTGTTCCTGCTCGCCACCATCTCGGTGTTGTTCTTTTATTTCTACTCCGAGATGGCGGTCATCCGCTCGACGAGCCATGTGGTGCATGCCTCGAAACTGCGCCTGCTGTTCTATCTGCCGGCGACCATGGCGGTCGGCATCGGACTGACCGTCAACAACGCCTGCGCCGTCATCGAGGCTCTGATCCGGAAGGCATCCCCGTTCGTACGGACCCCGAAATATGACATCACCGGCGCCGGGCGAGGAAACGGCCGATTGACCAAGGTGCTCGCGAACGCCTATCGTTCAAAGGCCCTCAACGGCGTGGCGCTCATCGAGGCCCTCTTCGCCGTCTACTTCACGATAGGGATCCATGCCGCCTTCCTTGCCGGCTTCTGGTTCAGCATACCCTTCCTGCTCCTGTTCCAGTTCGGCTTTCTGTACACCGCGACGATGACCCTCCTCGGCGAACCGATCGCGGCCCTGCTGCGCCGTCTGGATCCGACCCATTAAGGGCGCGGGACACCGCTACCGGCACTTCCACAGGATATCGGGAGAGAATATCTCCGGTTCTGCCGAACGGAGCAACGACTCGTCCTCGAACAGACGGTACAGATACAAACCCTTGCCGGGAAGTGTTTCGCCGGCGCGGCTCCGGTCGCGCGCCGCGAGGATGGCGGGAAGGTCATCCGGCGCGATACGCCCCTTCGCGACACCGACCAGTGTCCCGCAGAGGATCCTCATCATGTGTTTGAGGAACCCGTCGCCTATGATGTCGATGGCGATGACCGGACCCCGCTCCTGAAGAGAAGCATGGTAGATGGTCCGGACCGTTTCGGTCACATCGGTATTAGACGCCTGGAACGACTTGAAGTCATGCGTGCCGACAAGGTGTGCCACGGCGACGCGCATCGGTTCGACATCGAGCGGATAGCGGCTTTGCCAGACAAGGTCATCAAGGAACGGGGAAAGCACCTCGGTCCGGCAGATGATATACCGGTAATGTTTCCCGGCCACGAGCGTTCGGGCGTCGCGATACCCGTCACGCCGCTCGACCGAAAGGACCCGGATGGAGCGCGGGAGCAGGGTATTAAGCCCCATACGAAGATTGTCGGGGGCGATATCGCGGGCCGCCTTGACCGTCGCGATGAAATCGATCGCATGCACCCCCTCGTCGGTGCGACCGCATCCCGAAGGGTTCGGGAACTGATCGGTGTCGAATATCCTCTCGATCGCCGTCCGCAGGGTCTGCTGTATGGTCGGCACCCCGACCTGCATCTGCCAGCCGTGGAATCCGGTGCCGCGGAAGGAAAGTCGCAGAATGAACATCGGCGTCAAAAGTCGAAAAGGATGCCGAATTCGAACCGACTCGACGCGAGGTCGAATCCGTTCTTCGCAAAGAAATTGTCCACCCGCTCCAAGCGATAGTGCGCAAAAAGAGAGGTGTCGATGATGCCGGTCGCCTCCCGCAGTTTTATCGCGGTCTTCTGATCGAAGAAATTCAGCGACAACTGTATGCCCACCGAACCGTGCAGGCCAAATTTCCCACCGTCCTCGACAAGATGTTTGTCTTCGATGATCCACCAGATGTAATAATCGATCCCGGCGGCAATATAGGGACGGAGCGGGAACTCGTAGACCGGCCGCAGTTTCAGTTCGGCCATGAGGGGAAGGAGGTAGAAGTAACTCCGTTCCATGCCGGCGGTACCGTCAAGACGCACCGTTCTCCCCTTGAGTTCGACGAACCCGATACCCGCCTGCGCGGTGAGCTTGAGATATTTCCCCGCCGGGATATCGATCCCGCCGTGAAGCGCCGGAAGATAGTTCAGGTCGGAGGTGAGTATCTCGGCCATCGGGGAACCGGTAGCATCACGATCGATGTATTTGGGATCGTAAAAGCCACTGGCAAAAAGGATATTCCCGTGTACCGTTATCTCGTCATCGCCATCCTCTTCCCCTTCACCCGCCTCTTTATCCTTTTCGGTCTTTTCTATCTTCTTATCCTTTTCTTCATCCTCCTCTTCTTCTAATGCGCCTACCATACCGGGCAACAATAAGAAACACAGGAGAAAAGAGACGGTGACCGCGCGCCGGGAAAGGGATCGGCACACCAACAGGACCGGCGCTAGGAAAAGGAATCCCGCCAACCAAGGGTGCATCATGAGCCAGGCAAGGAGCACCACCGGGAACAGGAGCACCTGCACGACCGGGCGCAGTATCGGGGCTTTCCCCATGACCGAAGCGATCGCCGGACCATGGTCGTAATAGGCCGAGACGAAAACGCGTCCCCAAGCATATGGCATCAAAAAGGCGTCTCTCCACCTGCGTAACAGGTCCACATGCGGATGCCTGCCATCTCCATATCCGACGGTCGCGATGAAACAATAGTCCCCCTTCTCCTTTCCTCCCGCCGATTTGTAGTGGCTCCAGAATCCCTCCGTGGTCGCCGCGCTTCCGGTCGTATCGATGGAGTGGTCCGGATCGCCGTTCCCGGCAAGATCTTCCGCCCATACTCTGATGGCATAGATATACGCGTCAACGCCGGCATCATTGTTGACGAGCCCGTACCCGTCCTTGCCCTCAAGAGTGAAGGTCGCCGTCTCGTCGGACCGTTGCGATTCTTTCAGGTCGAAGGTGAAGGAGAGGGTGGTTCTTTTCTCCTTTCCCTCGTAGACGAAAAGGCCTTCCATCTCCGCATGGTAACGCCCGATCGATTCGCCGCTCTTTCCCTGCGCATCGATCTCGGGCCGCGTTATCGCGAGGTATATCTTCCGATTGCCGCTTTCGGTCTTAACGGCGGAGGGAGCCGCCGGGGGCACATTGTCGAGGCGAACGGTGAACAGCTCTCTCGTCTCATCCGTACCGTACAACAAGGGCTGCCTGACCAGAGCCGTATCGTTGTCGGTAACGGTATCGGTGTCGACATCGATATCGTTATCAGAGACCACATCGTCATCGACGGCGTCCCGGTCAACGACGACGACCAGATTGAAATTGTACTGACCATCTCGTTCCGCCGGCCAGTCATCCTGTTCGATCACATCGTCGTCGGATAGCAGGTCGTCATGGGTGCCTTCGTCGTCCGGCACGGTCACCTCATCGGTCATCTCGTTGTCCGAAAGGAGATCATCATCGTCCGATCCTGCGGCAAACGATCGGGAAAAGATCACTGCACCGCCGGCAAGATCATAAAGATCGGACCCGTTCACCGAAAGGCGGTTCCCGGTCGCGGAAAGGTCCCCGCTACTGCGCGAGGACCCGGGGAACACCGTCGTCATACCATTGACCAGCACCTCGAGATAGACCTCTTCGACCGCGCTCAATTGCGGGAGATCGAAGTATATCTCGAGAGAGCCGTTATTATTGATCTCTCGGTGCGTCGGATCGAACGATATCTCGGAAACATCCTCGGCATAGGCAAGGATCGTTGCCGCCAACAACACCATCACCACGGTGAACTTTCTCATGCCAGCTCCTTGCCGATGACCATCTCGGCGATCTGAACCCCGTTAAGCGCCGCACCTTTCCTGATGTTGTCGGCGACCACCCACGCCTGCACCCTCGTGCGATCCGCACCGGACCGTCCGTACCTGATACGGCCAACGAATATGGCATCCCTTCCTGCGACATCAGCCGGCGTAGGATAGACCAGTTTCTCCGGATCATCCATAAGCGCAAGACCCCTCTTTTCGCTGATGGCGACGCGCAATCGCTCGATGTCGACCGGTCGCTCAAGATCTGCGGTCACCGACTCGGCATGACCATAAAAGGTCGGCACACGCACCGCCGTGCAATCGATGTCGAGGTCAGGTTTCCCTAGTATCTTGCGTGATTCGTTGATGAGTTTTTTCTCCTCTTCCGTGTAACCGTCGGGATGGAACTTGTCGATGTGCGGAATGACATTGAACGCGACCCTTTGAGGGAAAACCTCGGGGACCGCACTTCTGCAGGAGAACACCTCGGCCGTTTGGCGTTGCAACTCCTCGATACCCTTCTGCCCGGCGCCGCTGACGCTCTGATAGGTACTCACCACGACCGACCTGAGGCCGAACAGATCGTCCAATACCTGAAGATACGGGACCAGCTGTATCGTCGAGCAGTTCGGGTTTGCCACGATATATCCTTCCGCAAGGCCTTTTTTTAGCAGGTGACCGTTGACCTCGGGCACCACGAGCGGCACATCGGGTTCCATGCGAAAGGCGGAACTTTTATCGATGACAACGGCGCCGTGACGGGCAAAGATCGGCGCGAAACGGGAGGAGACGAGCGCGCCCGCGCAAAAAAAGACGATGTCGTGCCTCGCCTCTTTGGCGGTCGGCTCTGAAAGGACCGTGATCGGCACTTCCGAGCCGCGATATTCGACTGTCGCACCCCGTGAATTCTCGCTTGCATACAGTGTGATGTCCGCTATCGGGAAATGCCGCTCACCAAGTATGGAGAGCAATTCTCGACCGACCGCCCCCGTCGCGCCGACCACCGCGATGCGATATTTCTTCATCTGTGTACCTCCTGCTCGGAACGAACGCCTTGTATCGACCGCCGATATTACAAAAAAAGGGCACGATATGCAACTCGTATGCCATTTTTATTCATCAATCTTTCCATGCGATTACAAACAAAAGATATCCTGTCCGCCGACAAGATGCCACTCTGACACGAAAAACTGTCACCTTTTCCGGACCATCGAGAAACCGGACCGCCCCCACCATCTTTTTCGATGCCGTTTTATCTTGACAATGAAACATCGACATATAACATTACCGCGATTAAGATTTTTTGTTTTCCACTGCATGGAGGTCTTTTCATGGTCTCGATATCGACATCCGAGTTCCGGCGCGGTTTAAAAATAGAGATGGAAGGGGTGCCCTATGCGATCGTCGACATGGTGCACATCCAGCAGAAAAGGCGGGCCGTCATCAAGACAAAGCTCCGCAACATCCTTTCCGGCTCCATATCCGAATACACTTTTTTAAACGGCGACAAGGTCGAGAAGCCTGACCTTGATGAGCGCACCATGGAGTATCTGTACCATGACGGCGATCACTATCACTTCATGGACCAAGAGAGTTTCGAACAGATAACCATCGACGAGCGGATCATAGAGGACGCCATACCCTTCATGCGTGAGAACGAGCGGGTCCTCGTGCAGTTCTACAACGGCTCACCCATCTCGGTCGAACTACCGCAGTTCATCGAACTCACGATAGCGGAGACCGAGCCCGGCTACAAAGGGGACACCGTCACCAGTTCCTTCAAGCCGGCAAAAGTGACCACCGGAGGCACGGTGCAGGTACCCATGTTCGTCGGTGTCGGCGATGTTGTCCGCGTGAACACCACCGAGAATTTCAAGTATGTCGAACGCGTTAAGAAGTGATCGGGGCCGGTTTTGGGCGAAGTGACCAATAAAAAGAACCTGTTCGGGTTTCCGAAGAAAACGAAGGAATCCGAAGAGATAGATCAGTACCTCGCACTCATAAAAAAAGAGCCCGATAACGACCGCAACTATATCCGTCTCGCGGAACTATACACCCGTGCCGGCGAAGAGGAAAAGGCCATCGAAGTGTACGAGAAGGTCGCTCTTCTTTTCGAAAAGAAGGGGTTCTTCAACAAGGCCAAGGCGGTGCTCAAACAGGCGCTTGCCATCAATCCCGACCACGGGCGCATCAATGTGCTTCTCGCCGATCTCGACAAGGATGACGGGCTTATTAAAGACGCGGTCATGCGGTATCAGACCGCCGTGAATTACTTCATAAATACCGGTAACAAGGCAGCCGCCACGACCATACTCAAAAAGATAGTCGAGATCCAGCCCCAGAACATCTCCTATGCGATAAAACTCGCGACGCTTCTGGTCACGGAAAAGATGTACCACGATGCGGAGAAGATCCTGACGCCGCTCATGGTATCGTTGAAGAGCACCAACAAAAGCGCCGATTATGTCGCCGTCCTCAAACTGCTCTATCTTGCCAAGAACGAGAATCCCGACATCGGGCGCGAACTGGTGAAGGCCTACATCAAAAGCGGGAATCACCCTCAGGCGCTCTCCATGCTTCACAAGTTGCTTCTCGCCGACCCGGAATCCACCGACCTCCTCGAACAACTCGCCTTTCTTTTCGAACGGATGGGGGAGAAAGAGAAACTGGAAGCGGTCTACAAACAACTGGCATCCCTCTATCAGGAAAGACACTCGACCGAAGAAAGCCGCAAATATTATCGTAAGGTGCTCGAACTTAACCCGCGCGACACCGAGGCGCTCCTCGCGCTTAACGAAGAGGGGCGACTTCGCGACATCATTTCGGGGAAGATAGCCTCCGCCTCGGTCGACATCGCGGGAGACGAACATGACGAGGAAGACGAAGATATCGAGATAGAACTCGATGATCATGAAAGATCGGCGATATCGACCCCGCCGGTCACGCCATCGACCCCTCAAGAGAGCGCCATTCCGGAAAAGAAGGAGCCGGCGCCCGAAAGCGAGACCGCACAACGCTCCGCATCTTCGCGTCAGACCATCAAAGAGGCTCAGGTCTTCCGGAGTTACCGTCTTTTTGACCGAGCACTGGAAAGATTGAAAACCTATCCGTCCTGGGAGAAGGATGTCGATATACTTGATCTCATCGCTGAGATATATATCGAAAAGAACGACATCCGATCCGGCGCCGAGACCATTTTCCAGTTGATAACGGTCTATCTTGAGAATGGCGACGAAGCGCACGCAAAGAGCATCTTTTACGATGCGAAAGACATGTTGGAGATCATGCCCGAGGCCTTCCAGCAGATGCACGAGGTGCTCGCAAGCATGGAAGAGCGGCCCATGATGCTTTCGACACCGGAGGATGCACCGACCGCTCCTCCTTCCCTGAAGGTCGATCATCACGCCGAGTCCCCTCTTCTTCTCGACCCCGAGGAAGAAAAAGCCGCTCCCTCGCCCCCCCCGGCACTTTCGGCGGCCGACAAGGAATTCGCCGATATGGCGCGCGACCTGCTGACCGAACTGAATGAGATACGCGAACCGGAACAGAAACGACTGGATGAATTGGAGTTCTTCATCAGCATAGAGGACTATCAAAGCGCGACGATACTTCTGCAGGAACTGGTGTCCAGTTACCCGGAGTCGAAACTGCTTGTCGGTTTCCGCGACATCATTCCCTTGAAAAAGGAAGAGAACATCGCCGACACACTTGACGAGGTCAAGGAATCGCTCTCGAAGACCATGCGGGGAGCCGACCAATCGGCCGAAGATTTTTACAATATGGGGATAGTCCACCTCTCGATGGGCATGATCGCCGAGGCCATCGGCTATTTCGAGCAGGCAGCGCAGATGAACGGCACCGACCCGAAATACCTGATCGCCATATCCGATGCGTGGTTCCAGAGCGGCAAGAACGCTCAGAGCCTCAAATATGCTCAAAAAGCGCTCGAAAAAGCGACCGATGACGATTCAAAAGCGGAAATTCTTGAAAAGATCGCCAATCTTTACTACAGTGCGGGAGACACCGGTCGCCAACAACAGGCGCTGGAAGAGATAAAAAGACTGAAACGGAGATGAGCGTGAAAGGGTCTTTGGGTCTTCTTTCCCTGATCCCGGTTTGTTTTCCCATCATGCTGTATGCCGGAAAACTGACGGTCACTGTCACATACACGCCTTCCGCGGTCTCCCGCGAAGAGACCATGCCGGAGGCTCCGATCAAGGACAACTACCATCAGATATCGGCACTCGCCCCCGAAAAAATATGGGAACCGGAAGGGTATTATGCCGTGCTGGAGGGCACCGATAAGGGAGCTCCGACCGACGAAACGGCCTATCTCCGCGGCCTTTCGGTCAACCGCAACTATTTCCTCCTTAAGATCGACGGAAAACTCCTTCTACAGAACGGGGAGTCGTTCGCGCGGGAGTTCACCGTTATCGATGACACCGGCACCGTGACCAAAGAATTCATTGTTAAACCGAACACCACCGCGCCCTACGCCTTCATGCGCACCGGCACCTACACCTTCATCGACAATCGGAACCCGACCTGCAAGATCTATGTCAAGGTGCTCGCGGCCTGCGTGATCTTCCCGGTGCGCGGCCCCTCCTTGCGGATAGACCTGCCGGTGCTGGATCCCGGCACCTACTCCTTTAAAATCTACTATGCCTTCCGGCAGATATTCCAAGAGGATTTCTCGATGGTCGGTGACTCGGTGCAGGATGTCTCCTACCGGATAGCCGATCGCGAGGTCTTTCGTAGTGACTCGACGACCTTTACCGGAAGCCGCATCCTCTCCCGATCTCCCGTTTCTGACCGTCCGGGGCCGGCTGGCGCTCCGAATGTAGGCGCATCGCAACAGCAACCATAGTTACGGAGGGGCTGTTATGTTGGGAAATGTCTGGCTCAAGATCAAAGTGTTCTTCTTCATCTCCAGCGTCCTCGCATTCCTTTCCTTCCTGTTCTTCAATCTTTTTGACCATCTGGTCACTAGGATAAACTTCCAGCAGGGAGCCGATAACACCTTCCGATACCTCGAACAACGGATAAAGAACCACCAGTACGAACTCATCACCCGCTCCTTCGATATATCTTCGAAACTCAAGGTCACTACCGATAAAAAGACCAAGCAGGTGGTCTTCGACACGCAAGGGATCGACGCCAACCTCCTCTTCGCCTTTCTTGACGGCAACGGCTCTTTGGTGACCGGGAGTTTTCGCATCTTCAATTCCATGGCGGGAGTGCCGGCCGTCGATCGCGCCATCCGTGACGGGGTCGCTTCCGACGGTATGCTGAAAACGGAAGGCGAAAGATACCTCATCGGTGTAGCTCCGTTCAATGTCGATCTGGGACTTGATAGACCGAAACGGATGATAGCGGTGACCCTTGTCCCTATCCGCGAAGCATTGAGCGGCGTATCGGTGACCTTCCCCGCACAGGTCTACGCGGACAGCACCCTGTTGTACGAATTTAATAAGGAATCCCTCTTGAAGATCAATTCGGGCGAGAGGCAGACGCAGATACAGGCGGCGGTAGACGATATTCTTGCGGGAAATGCTCCCCGCCCCATCGACCGCTGGCTTCAGATATCGTCTTTTTCCCTGCCTTCCGATATCCGATCGGCCGGTGGCAGGACGACCTTCGTGGGATTCATGAGCGCTCTGCCCGGTTACGATGTCTATAACAAGAGCGTCACCTACATAGGTCTGTATGCGCTCGCGACCATCATCATCACGCTCATTTTCACTATTCTTATCACCTATGATGTCGACCGCGGATTCAAGAGACTCGCCGCCGATATCTCCCGGCTTAGGATCGGAGAGAAACTGGTACTGCACAAATATAGCCATGGCGCAGGTATCGTTGTTTCGTCGCTGAACCACCTCATCGGAAATTACCAGAAACATAACGAATCGGTAGGCCACGGCTCTTCGCTCTCAGCCTTGGTCCCCGAAATAAAGGATGAAGAGGTCGAGATACCCGAACCCTCTTTCGACAAGAAACGGGACCCGGCTCCCGCTACAGACACCTCAAAGACCGTCCGCACCGGCGGCACCGACCCGAAGATCGCGCAACCGGTCGACAATGCTGACCCCTATGCCGCCCTCTGGGATACCTATCGTGGCATCAAGGAGAAAAACGGGGAAAAAGTAACGGATCAGGAAAAAACCTCGTTTCTCGCAAAACTGAAAACCAATCGTGTCTCCATCATGAGCAAATACAGTTGTCGGGATGTCTCCTTCGTGATCGAGGAGAAAGAGGGGAAACCGGTCATTAAAGCAAAACCGGTCAAATAGAACGGTTCATGAATTTCGTCTGCAACAATTGCGGTTTTTCCGCCGAGATACCCCAAAAGATAGAGACATGCCCTCTGTGCGGAAGTTCTAACACCGAATGTTCTGACCAACCGGTCGAGTCGGCTCCGCAAAACACTCCGGCATCCATTGAAACCCCGCGAGACCATGCTCGTTCAACCACCGACCAACCCTTGAGTACCGCTGGTGCGCAAAAGAGCGCCTCGACCGAAGAGAAAAGTCGCGCTCAAGTGATCAATCTCTCTGAAGAGTTCTTCAGCAAAAAGCCGTACCAGGAGGAACATGAGATAGCCGAACTCCTCAAGGAACTCGGTGCAGAGGAGCCACCTCCCGTCAAGAAGAAAAGGGGGGCTTCTCTACCGACGCTCATGGGCATGACCTTGCTCGTAATGCTCATCATCGGTGGCGCCTATTATCTCTTCTCGGGTTCTGATGAAGAACCGCTCTCCGCGCAGAACCCCCTTCCCTCCTCTGCACCGGAAACTGCTCCGGCACCGGAACCCGCTCCTGCTCCGGAACCAGCCCCTGCTCCGGAACCAGCCCCTGCTCCGGAACCCACTCCTGCACCGGAACCCGCACCGGCACCGGAACCCACCCCTGCACCGGAACCAGCCCCTGCTCCGGAGCCAGCCCCTGCTCCGGAACCCGCACCGGCACCCGAGATCAAGCCCACGCCATCACCTCCGATCCCCGATCCTGTAAAGAACACACCGAAGCCCGTGGCGCAGAAACCTGCCAAAAAGAGACCGGGGAACGATGAGTTCAACGCCTTTGTTGCTGAGGGGAATCGGGCGATCGGTGAACAACGGTTCAATGACGCCATACATGCCTACAAGGATGCCTTGAAGATAAGGCCGCGCGCGGGAAAAGTTTATAAATTCCTTGGCATCGCCTACGCATCGACCGGGAACGCCGCCGGCGCATGTGAGAACTACCGGAAATATATCTCTCTGGTCCCGGACGCACCCGATCGCGCGCAGGTCGAGGATCTTATCGCCGCCTGTAAATAGCGGGGCTTCCGCTTATGCCTATACGCATCACTTCAGGTTTCCTGAAAGGTCGCTTGCTTGCCGTTCCCCGCGGAGCCACGATACGACCGACCGGAGAAAAGATACGGGCGGCCCTTTTCAACACCCTCTATGCCTTGACGAATTTCGAAGACCGATCTTTTCTAGACCTCTGCTCGGGCAGCGGTGCCGTCGGCATAGAAGCGATAAGCCGGGGATTCAGACAAGCGATATTCATCGACAAGGACATAAAGACCCTGACCCACCTGAACAGGCAGGCGGACATTCTGGGGATCGCCGCGCGAACACTTTTCCTGCATGCCGATATCTTCTCGACCGCATGGGAGGATCGTTTGCCGATCCCCGCAGATGTCATATTCATGGACCCACCATACGCTCTGGGTGATAGCGTGGTCCCCTTGATACGACGCTGCATAGAACGGAACATCGTCGCGCCCGACGGCATCATCGTCGCCGAGACCGACCGCGAACTACCCGAGCAACTGGCGGACTGGACACGCAAAGAAAAGGGGTACGGGGAGACCTTTCTCTCTTTCTATCGGCGCCCCGAAAAGCCATGAAGATATCCTCTCTCGAAGATTTCCTTGCTCCGACGAGCGCCTTGGAGTATGATTTCGCTGTTTTTTATATGCGGGAGGAGAAACCATGCAACGCACGATGAACCTGGCGGTCCTGTTCCTTTCGTTCGTTCTTCTCGCCTTCGCCTGCAGCGAGGGAACCAAGAAGACCAACGACAACAGCGCCCTCGGCGACAACGACGATCTGCTCGGCGACAACGACGACCTCGCAGTGAATGACGCCGATTTCGCGGCTACCTGCGGGAACGGCTTTGTCGACGGCGGCGAACCGTGTGACGGGAACACCGAATTCTGCATCGCCATAAATCCCGTGCTCTACAGCGGCGGTAAGGCAAAGTGCCTCCCCGACTGTTCCGGCTGGGACATCGCCACCTGCGATGAGGTACCGCACGAATGCGGGAATAATGTCAAGGAAGGACCCGAGGCCTGTGATGGCGACACGAAGAACTGCGTCGACATAGATGCGAACAAATACAGCGGCGGCAAGGCGAAGTGTCTTACCGATTGCTCGGCCTACGACACCGCCACCTGTGATGAAAAATTACCGGTCTGCGGCAACAATGAGGTAGAAACCGGAGAGACCTGTGACGGCGGGACCATGAGTTGCATCTCGCTCGGTGCCTACATCGGCGGCACCGCCGATTGCAAGAACGACTGTTCCGGCTGGGACACCGCCACCTGCATCACCGCAGAGATGTGCGGTAATGATGTACTCAACACCGGCGAGACCTGCGATAAGGGAACTAATAGCACGACCAAGGTCAAGAACTGCGTCGAGATAGACCCGTACGCCTACTCGGGCGGCAAGGCCAAGTGCAACGCGACCTGCGACGGCTGGGACACCGCTACCTGCGAGGAGTTGCCCACCGACAGCGACATCGTACCGACCGACGACGCCGTGACCGACACCGATACCGAGATCCCCGACACCGATTCCTCCTGTGTCAATGCCTGCTCGCCCCAGGGAAGCGAGCGGTGCTTCAACGAAACCGTCCAGACCTGCGCGATGGGTTGGGATGGCTGTCTCATCTGGTCGAACACCACCTACTGCTATCTCAACACCCCGGCGCAGATATGCGAATTCTCGAACGATGACGCCTACTGCGTCTATGACTGTACCAGCGATTGTACCAGCGGCGATCGCCGGTGCAACCCGACCTATGTCGATCAGGTGGACGATTGCGTACAGGGCGAGGATGGGTGCTACCACTGGACCTATATGGAAGACTGCTCCTATTGGGGGATGATCTGCGTCGATCCCGGCGTGGCAGGGTGCGACTATGAGTCGACAGAAGTGATCGACACCATCGGCTCGAGCGCGAACTACTACACCTACGGCGACCGATTGAAAGGGAACTACTTCTCCTGCTCCTCCTCGCGGACGCTGACCGAGATAGAGACCTACATGTTATTTAACGGCTACCTCGACATCACCTACGCGGTCTATTCTTCATCCTCTCAGGACGGTACCTACAGTCTGCTTTCGCAAAAGACCGTTTCTTCCAACTCCGGGAGCGGCACCGGCAACTGGTACAGTTCGGGCACCATATCGGTGAGCCTGACCAGCGGGTACTATTATTTCATCGGCGTGTTCTTCGGGACGACCGATGATATCTCCTATCCCGACCCGACCTACTACGCCGCCACATCGCTTAACGCCAGTTCTCTCGCCTTCGGATCGCACCTCGGCGGCGGCGAGTCGACTTCTTACGCGAGCCTTCCCTCCAGCATAACCACCATCGACAACACCTTCGGATATTATATGCGATTGACCACCGAGTAGGAGCGGAACTTGCCGAAAAAGATCTCCTCCTTGCTCTTCAGTGTGTCCCTGTTCTTTTCCGTATCGATACTGTACGGAGCCGAGAAAGAGTTCTCTCCGGTGCTGGCGGTGAAGGAAAAGGCGCTGCCGGAAACCGGCACCTCGTATGTCTATGTGGACCCCAGGACCCCCCGGCATATCATCAACGATCTCAAGGCAAAGGACCTCCCGGTCGCCTTCCTTTTCGACCAGCGGCAGGCGGCGTGGCTCCGCGACACCATTCCCCTGCTCAAAGGGACGGCGCCGGTCATCTTCGTACGCGACACCCTTTCTGATATGGATTCGAAAAGACTCCGGGAAACGCTCGACTTCTTCAATTACGATGCCACGCTCATTCATATCAGGCGGAACGGAACGGGAAAACTCCCATCCCTCCCGATGAAACATATCCTGACACTGGATATCAACATCGATAAGCAGGGCGCCCGCTTCATCCTGAGCGGCGCTTCCCGACCTCCCGAAGCGGCCACCCTTTTTTCGACACTCGATGAACGCGACCTTGCGGAAGATCTTTCTGTCGCGCGGGGCATGGTTTTCCCCGGTCACCGCCTCCGTTTTTTGAATATCGACGAAGAGGTCACCCCGGGAACCACCGCCGCCGACCGGACCATCTTTTTCTCCAACAGCGAGAAAAATCTCCAGAAATTTATTGAGAAACAGCGATGACACGCTACAATGCTTCCGGTAACGGGATAGACTGATAAGAGGGAGAACGCCATGCGCGCCTTTTGTTTCTTGACGGCTCTTTTTCTCGTGGGCTCGCTCTATCCCGCCGAAGAGGCCGGATGGAAGGTCACCGAAGAGGTCCTGGTCAACGGCAGTAAGGTGACCAAACATTCCCATTTCAGCGACCACTATATAAAGGTGGTCAACGAGGCCGACACCGGTAGCACCGAGACCATTATCGACCTGCAGAACGACAAAATAACGCTGATCAATCATTTCCAGAAGAGTTTTCAGGTATCGAAACTGAGCGATTATCTGAAGTTCGCCGAAGGCATCGCGAACGGACTCAAAAGCGGCGGGTACGCCAACCCTGAAAAGATCGAACCGAAGATCGTATTCGAGAAGAAGGGAACAGACACCGTGGGCCCGTGGCAGGCCGTTCGTTCCGTCGTAAAAGTTGACGGGAAGGAATATGCCGAGATATGGGTCGCGCCCGAACTGAAGAACAGCCCGGTCCTTGAGTATCGTAAAAAATACGCCGCCTTGCTTCCCGAAACGCTGGTGAAATATCGCGCCGTCGATGAGAAGATACGGGAACAAGCGGCGGCGGAAGGGCTTATCGTCCGCATGATCAAGATCCCTCTCAACAAAAAACTGCCCAAGGTCGATCAGAAGATGGTGTCGCTCGCCCCCATCTCACTGACGCCGGCCATGCTCCTCATCCCGAAAGACTATCTTGATAAGACCATCGCCCCGGGAGCGAACGCCACCGGCGCGAAATAACGCGATCACAGGATGTGTTAAAGCCTATGACCCTACGGAGGATCCGGCCATGACCAGATTGGCGACGCAGTATGCGGGATTGTCGCTTGCGAACCCCTTCATCGTGAGCAGTTCCAGCCTCACCAACACCATCGAAAAGATACACCGTTGCGAAGAGGCGGGCGCCGGCGCGGTGGTCCTCAAATCACTTTTTGAGGAGCAGATCTACGAGGAACGGGTGCGCGCCGCCGACCCGGATCTTGGCATGACCTACCACACAGAAGCGGCCGCCTATATCCACCAGATGAGCATGGATCTCGGCCCGGAGGACTATCTGGGACTCATCCGCGGCGCTAAAAAAACGGCGAAGATACCGGTCATCGCGAGCCTCAACTGCGTGTCCTCCGAGTGGTGGCAGGACTACGCGCTCCGGATACAGAAGGCCGGGGCTGACGCGCTGGAGGCGAACATCGGCTTCCTGACGCATGATCCCAACGCCGAAAGCGCCGATATAGAATCACGCATCCTGGCTATCGTGCAAAACCTTTTACAGGGGTTGAAGATACCGTTGGTCGTCAAGATCGGACCGTTCTTCACCAATCCGATGGCCCTGATACGGAAAATAGACCGGCTCGGAGCGGCCGGGGTCGTCCTCTTCAATCGTTTTTACCAGATAGACATCGATGTGGATTCGCTCGAACTCCGGTCGGGCTATCTGCTGACGCCCCGGGAGGATGTGACGCTCGCCCTGCGCTGGATCGCGCTCCTTTCCGGAAAGACGAAGCTTTCCATCGCCGGTTCGGGCGGCATCTATTCAGGCGAGGATGCCGCGAAATACCTGCTGGCCGGCGCCGACGCCGTACAGGTCTGTTCGGCCCTCTATAAACACCGGGTCGAGCACCTCAGGACCATGACGACAGAACTCTCTTCATGGATGCAGAAACATGATCTGGCGTCTCTCGACAAGTTCCGCGGCAGACTTTCCCAGAGCGGGCACGGCGATCCGGCGGCATGGGAACGGCATCAGTACATCAAGGCGCTCGTCGGATTGGAGTAGCGCTACTTCGGCTCCCAGACAAAGGTGACGGCAAAAGTAATGAAGGTGCGGGTGATGTAGACCCCCGCATAGACACCGCCGCCGTCCTCCTCTTCATCCTCGCCTTTCTTATTCTTCTTTATCTCACGCTCCTTGTAGAACCCGACACCCACCGTTTTGAGAAGATCATCGAAGGTGAGGTCGCGCGCGAACGAACTGGTGTGAACGCCGATCTGCGAGGAGAACCATGCGTACCGGAACTCGAACCCGGTTGAAAAGTCGGCGTAAGCGGCCTGCGGACGACGGTTGGGCACCGACTCCTCGCGATGATCGATGTGGTAGGATCCGGCGATATTGAGCAGGAACATCCGTTCGTACAGGTTGAACTCGCACTGCCCGGTCACCCGCATCGGCAGGTTGTCCCCGATAGGCACGAAATCGTTGAACGAGGCGCCGATATAGGCGATGTCCTTTATGTTGAACAGGACGCCGATATCGGCGGTAAGACTCAGTATCTTCCGTTGCAGGGGATAGAACGGCCCCGAAAGGAATTTGAGGTTAAAGCCGAACATGAACCAGTCGACGACCTGGAAAGCGCTGTTGGTCTTGACCGTGTTCAGTTTATTATGGCGATCGTACATAAGACCGCCAGCGAACGCGCCCATTTTGTTGTCGGCGGCCGCGAAGGAGAACGATTCGGTGAACAGATAGGAAGAGCCGACGAAGAATTTCTGCTCCACGGCACCGAGGGCGGGATTGTCTCCGAACTGCCCGAAGGTGCTGAATACCGCGCCGCCGCCTTTCGCCGCATTACGGGCGTCTATGGAAAGCATTTCGATATCGCCCCGTTCCTGATCGGCGAACAGCGGGCCCCCTATCAGGAGGAGGAAGAGTATGACGAACGGCCTACCGTTATTCATGGGAGAACCCCGTGACCGTAAAACGGGCGCCACGCAGGATATTGAGGATGGAGAGCGAAAGATCCTCCCGCTCCGCGGTGCCGGCGCCGCCGCTTGTCATGAACAGTCGCGCCGCATCAGCCGGGAACTGGTCATAGGTCGGGTCGGCGTTCGTCCAACCGGTGCCGGTATGGACCAATATCCAATTGTGGAAAAAGAATCGACCGTCATCGGAGAGGACGAGTCCGTATGCCATCCGCGTCGGGACCCCGAGCGCCTTGAGGAGCGCCGCGGCCAGCACCGCGTGCTCGGTGCAGTCGCCGGATCTTTTTTCCAGCGTCTCACTGGCCGAAAGTGTACCGTGCCGGTAGTTCTTGTCGGTGATATGACCATAGACGAAAGAAACGACCTTTCTGACCAGAACGCTCCGTTCGCTTATCGAACGCCAGCGCGCCACGGTCTTTTGAATGATCGGGGCATCCTTGTCCTCATAAATGGTCGCGGCGGTATCGACCGGCAGAACTTCACCGGCGCAGGGTTTTTCAGGTCGCTCGACCCTGATGACGCGGGAGTCACCCTTTTTTTCAGACCGTTGCCCGCAGGCCTCTTCGGGATCGGGTCCCATCTTTTCGACGCTCATCACGAGTCGGGCAAGGCGCCGCGGGTTCTTCACCGTCAGACCTTCGTTCGGGAGAGCCGTCGCCGCCAGTACATCGTTCGAAAGACCCTTCCCGGCCACCATCGGCAGATCACCGGCACCACGGAGACGATAGACGATAAGGCCACCGTTCATGATCGAATGGACGACCACGCGGTCACGCACCGTGACCGTTATCGGCACCCCCGCATACTCCATGTCGATGACAACATCTTTTCCGGCACGACGCCCCACGAAGGAAAGGTTGCGTACCGTAAGCCCCTCCTCCGATATCGCCGGGACCTCTCCCTTTTTAAGGAAATATTCCACCGGATACTTGCGGAATAACATGCCGAAGAATACCGATGTACCGTCGAGTTTCAGTGTTCCCTTTTCGGATACGCCGTTCTTTTCGGTCTTTGATACCAGAAGATCGCCCTCGCGCCGGACCGTCGTAACGATAGGTCCGCCCCCCTCATCGCGCGTCACCGAAAGCGACCGCGGTCGGTAGGTGCCGCAGTCGGCTTCGGCCACCGTCCGGGTGCTCATGGCCAGATCGAACCCGCCGCGGGAAAGGACGATCCGCATCGCACTTTCGCTTTTCACCACGCACTGCCCGCCGACCGTCGCCTCTTCCCAGGTGTCAACCACCTCCCCGGACGGCGCGCCGGCTACGAGCACCTCATAACGGTACTCCTCCTTGGCGCTTAAGGTCTCGACACAAAGTATGATGGCAAGAGACGAAAGGAGGGAAAGCGAACCGTTCTTCATGATGGGGAAGGCATTGAGAGGGATATCCCGCGTCATATCGACCGCGGGACGCAGAGGGATCACTGCCTCGAGCCGTAATCTTCGCAGGTGCCGCTACCGCCGCCGAACTCGTCATCTATCGGCGTGGGGGTGGTCACCCAGGTCTCGTAGGCCGTATAATCCCAGATGGTCACATTCTTGCAGTGGGTGGACTCGTACTTACAGACCTTCGCGTGGGTCGCCGGAAGGTCGTGCACGACCGCGTCGCCCACCCAGCCCGGGGTCGAGGGGGTAAGGGTGCCATCCCATGTGAAGGTCCCGATGACGATCCACTCGCGGGGACGGATGACGAATTTCGTTCTGCTCAACGGATCATCATCCGTTTTCCCTTCGCGCGGTGCCACCTTGCCGTCCACGAAGATCTCGACCTTCGCGTGGACATTGTATTCGGCGCCACCATCCTGACACGGCGCCTCATCCCCGCCCGATTTGAGGTTCTGGCAGTTGTTGTAGTTCACTATCACCAGATACTCGTCGTCATACGGGTTCACATCGGGTTTGCCGTCCTTGGGGTTCTCGTCGGTTATCGGGCCGAGGTTTATCGTCTCGGGGTTGGTGTAATCACCGCCGCCCCAGCGGTTATCGAGATCGAATGCGGCGTACCAGCCGATGGTCTTGAATTCCCCGTTGCAGTCGGTGAAGACATACTCGCCGTTCAGGCCGAGATCGTTCCAGTGGCAATCGTCGTGGGTCGGGGTGTCTATCGGGAGATCGGGACGCGACATAACGGTGCACATGAGTCCGTCAGCGCCCGCATCGTTCCGGCAGGCATCCATGCCTTTTTTCTTGATGAGGTGCAGGTCAAGATCGACCGCGACCCCTTCCTGCCGGTCGAGTTCCGCGCGGGTCTGCAGGCCTTCTTTCCAGGTCAACTGCACCATGACGCGGGCCGCAGGGATGATGTTGGGAGCGTCTATCTTTTCGGTGATCTCGCTCTCCAACTGGGTCTGCTTGTCTATCGTGACCGCCTGCATACTGACCTTGTAGTATTTACCCTCGGGCGTCGGGGTGATCATGTAGCCCTTGAACGAGGCAAGCGTCGGATCGAGTTCACCACAGGCCTCGTACCAGTTGCCTTCGCCGCCGAGCGGGATGTTGTCGAGACCGATATGGGTCTCGGGAGCAAGAGGTGTCGGGGTCTCGACCATCTCCCAGCGATACTTGAGGCAGTACTGCTCCTCCCAGTTCGCGGCGCAACACTGATCGCGGAAATCGTTCGTCGAGATGGTGTCGGGGCCTGAAACGGTGTCGGATATTATCTTGTTGCAGGTCGCCTCGTCGGCGCCCTCTTTCCGCGGACAGGAAAGGTTGACCTCCATGTTGACCCAGTCCTTGATGACCCGGTGGTCCTTGTAACCGCCGATCGGGCTCGAATATTTCAGACCAATGAACGGCTTGGGAGGCAGGTTGGGGTAGCGGTATATCTGCACCTTGTAGGAGGTGCCCTCTTTGCAGGTGGTCGGCGATGCTTCCTTCGCGGGGTCGTTGGTGCAGAATTCTATCGCGTAACTACCCTCGTCCTTGATGTCTCCACTCAACATGTCCTTGTATATCTCGGGAGCCAACTGCTTGTAGTTCAGTCTGACCTTGAAGTAGGTGTTGTACTCTCTGGGATCAAAACCAGTGCGGCACGCGCTGGTCATCGGGGTCAACGCGCTGACGAGCGGGCACAGCGGGGCGATGACGAACCGTTCATTGCGATAGTTGTCGAAGGTGAAGGCCGGCGTACCGTCCTGGTTCGCGACCGCGGTGTAGCCCTCGCCTTCGCCAACGATGATCTTGCCGTTGCTGCCGACATTCGAATATTCGAACGAGAACAACTTCTCCACATTGTCGCCGCCCGCGATGACGCGGCCGTCGGGATCGAGAAGGTTTATCGTGAATATCTGCAGTTCGCCGGTCAGTCCCTTGTTGCTGATGACGAACTCGTTCCACTTCAGTTTCCCCGTCGAGCCCTCATCGGTGGTCGTACCATTGGTGTCGGCATCCTTCAGGATGTAGTCAACGGTCCATTTCGGGGGGTTCGAGGTTATCTCGGGCTTCCCTTCGATCTCGTAACTGTTGCACGCGATCGCCAGAAGGGACCACACACCGAGAATGAGCATAAAACGATTGAAATAACTGCGCATTGTTACCTCCGCGACAAGAAATTACGATAAACTCGGGTTCGACTATAGCAGGTCCGACCTAAAAGTCAACAACCGTCGCTTCCTTTTTTCTTGCGCTCCGGGACGGTCAGGATATACTGCCCCGCAGAACAGTATGCGGCGGTCGATAGTGTCCGGAACCATGTGGGTCACCTGCCTTTTTCCCGAGCAACTCGGGCTTCTCACAGGGGCAAAGGTCCACCTTCCGCAATGTCTCTCCTGCCCCGTCGCCGGCTGTCCGCGGAAAGCCGACGCCTTCCGGGCCTTTTTCACGGAACAGGTGACCCTTTCCGCATCCAGCCTGAATCGCAAGATCATGGACCTGAACGAGAAACTCGATACGGCGAAAAAGCGCGGGGATCTCTACTGTCCGCGTAAGGGGTCCCTGACGACCAAATGCTCAGGACTTTCCTCGTTCTGCCGTTACAACCTGATATGTGGCCGTTTCAAGGAGCGAACAGGGCGACTTTTTATACGATCGTTACGATGGAGGAGAACCATGGTGTATGTGGTGAAATTCAGGAACGGCGAGGTGCGGCAGATCGAAAAGGGCGATCTGGCGACACTGAACATCGATCTTGTCGAAGTGGTCTACCCCGGCACGACGCGGGTGGAGGTGGTGACCGAACTGGTGCCGCAGGGAGAGGAGCAGGAACGACTGTCGGACACCATCGCATCGTTCCGCGAAAAGTACAACGGAAAGGTGGTCTGCGACCGCGGCATGATAGATTTCGGCGAATGGTTCGCCTCGGCGGCGACCGGCGACCACGGGCTGATCCCGGAACGGGCGCTTGTCCCCCTCAAGACCTACCGTATCATCAAAATAAAGGGCGGAGAGAAAGTGAAACCCCCGGTGCAGTCAACGACCCCCGTCGAGGTCGCGCAGTTGAGCGTATCTCGTCCGACCACCCCGCCGACACCGCCCACAGCATCCCCCAAACCGCTACCGGAAAAAAAGCCGGCTCCCGTCACCATCGAAAAGAAAGTGGCGGACCCAAAGACAACAAAACAGCCCCCGGCCCCCAAGCCGGAGAAAAAAGAGAGGGGAAAGGAGGTGGTCGTGCAAAAAAAAGGACCGGGACGACCGCCAAAAAAGAAAGAGAAGGCCGAAGATGTTCAGCCGCGACTTTTTACACCGCCACCGCCTGCCGGACGCCCCAACAAATTGAAAACAGACAAGAAAAACACTAACAAGAAAAAATGAGCGGGCTAGTTGACTCTTGTACGGGAATATGATAGAGCATGCGGGTGTTATCCTTTTTAGAATAAGAGGAGGTTCTCATGGCGCACAAGATCGATGCCGGCGCTTGCATCAGTTGCGGAGCCTGCGCGGCCGAATGCCCCGTTGATGCGATCAGTCAGGGCGACAGTTCCTATGTGATAGACGCCGCCAAGTGCACCGACTGTGGTGCGTGCAAAGGCGTCTGCCCCGTCGAGTGCATCTCGAACTAAAAAAGTTTTACCCCCCCCCCCCCCCCCATACGCCCCCGCCCCCCGGGGCCTTTTTTTTTTTTTCCAGAGACCCCCCTCCGGTGAACAAGAAGTGGGTGCCGCCTGCCACGATGATGTGATCGAGCATGCGTATCGAGACCGTATAGAGCGCCCGGACTATGGCGCGAGTGAGCATCGTATCGGCATCGCTCGGCGTCGCGATCCCGTTCGGATGGTTGTGCGCGAGCACTATAGCCGCGGCACCGCGACGCAACGCCGATTCAACTACCCGTCGTGGATAAAGCGCCGCGCGGTCGACCGTCCCTTCGGCGAGCGTTTCCACGCCGTCGCGCACCAGCCGATGACCGGCGTCAAGATAGGCGACCTCCACCGTCTCGTTCCGCAGCGCACCCATGCGTATCCGCCAGAAATCGACCAATTTCCCCGCATCGCCAAGGAACGGGGCCTCCTCGCCTCCCTTCAAAAGATACAGCGCCGCCGACTCACGGATCATCTTAAGGGCGATCGGCGCCACCGCGCCGATGCCGGGGACCGCGCGCAGATCATCTATCGGCGCGTCAAGAACGCCGCGCAGGCCGCCGAAGCGACGGACAAGTTCTTTCGCCGCCGGCTTGACATCGCGCCGCGGTATGGCAAGCGTGAGCAGGAGTTCCACTATCTCGTGTTCGGAGAATCCTTCGAGTCCCGTTCTCAAAAAACGGTCCCGCAAGCGTTGCCTGTGTCCGGCACCGTTATGTCCCTTTTTATCCATGCGCCACCCCGTCGTCCGGTCGCGCCATGCTAGCGGGGGAGCAGTCCTCTGTCAAAAAATCTCGACCTGTCGCGTTCCGTCGCTATAATGCCATCGAACACCGGAGGTGCCCGTGATACGATTCACCGTGGAAAAGCGTGACGGCAACTCTCGCGCCGGCATCATCGAGACACCGCATGGCGCGGTGCCGACCCCCACCTTCATGCCGGTCGGCACGAAGGGCTCCGTCAAGGGAGTGCTCCCGCAGCAACTCCGCGAGGCCGGCGTCGGCATCGTGCTCGGCAACACCTACCACCTCTTCCTGCGCCCGGGGCACGAACTCGTTCGCGAGACCTTCGGTTCGCTCCATCGCATGATCGGCTGGGACGGCCCGATACTCACCGATTCGGGCGGCTTTCAGGTGTTCAGTCTCGGGCCGCTCCGCAAGATAACCGAGGAGGGGGTCGAGTTCCGTTCTCATCTCGACGGCTCGAAACAGTTCCTCTCGCCCGAACGCTCCATCGAGATACAGGAGGCGCTCGGCGCCGACATCCTGATGGCGTTCGACGAATGTCCGGCGCTCCCCTGCTCCGACGACGAGATGGTCGCCAGTATGGAGCGGACGACCCGTTGGGAAAGTCGTTGTCTCGATGCCCGAAAAGGCGACGCGGCGCTTTTCGGCATCGTGCAGGGCGGCGTCTCCGAGTCACTGCGCCGCAAGCATCTCGCCGAGATCGCGGCGCTCAACTTCGACGGCTATGCGCTCGGGGGGCTATCGGTCGGCGAGGCGAAGGAGGACATGTACCGCACCGTCGCCACGATAGCGCCGCTCATGCCCGACGACCGGCCCCGCTACCTCATGGGGGTCGGGACGCCGCGCGATCTCGTGACCGCGATACTTTCGGGCATCGATATGTTCGACTGCGTGATGCCGACCCGCAACGCCCGCAACGGCCAACTATTCACCCGATCGGGAACGATGAACATCAAGAACAAGGAGTTCGAGCGTGATACCCGTCCCATTGATGAGCGATGCTCCTGCCTCACCTGCCGGTCGTTCGCGCGTGCCTATCTGAACCATCTTTACCGGAACGGAGAGATACTCGCCGCAGTGCTCAACTCGATCCATAACATCCATTACTACCTTGATCTCACCGCGACGATGCGGCGACTCATCCTCGAGGGACGCGCCGCCGAAGGGATTGGGCTCGTGGCGGCCTACGACCGCTAGGCGAAAAATTGCAATAGGTCCTTTTTCCATATATATTCGCCCTGTCCGACAGGGAGGGTCCCGTGTCCATCCAGAAAGAGACCCGGCGATACGCCAAGATATCGTTCCCCCGTTTCATGCTCATCTGCGCCATCGCCTTCGCGATGTTCGGCTCCCTTTCGCAAGTGCTTCCCGACGCGACCTACACACCGCTCTGGCCACACCTCGGGCTGTCGGGCGCCTTCCTGGTCATATTCCTCTTCTCTTCGTGGTTCACCCGGTTCGAACCGTTCCTCTGGTCGCTCTTGCATGGTTTTTTCGCGCTGGTCTTCCTCTGGGTGCTCTTTTTCGCCTACGCGAACGGGTTCGCCCTTTCCCATACCATACAGGTGCTCGTCACGATACTGACCATCGACCTCGCGATCTTCGTCCCGCGCCATCTCGTGGCCTTCGCCGTTTTCACTACCGCCACGACCACGGCGGCGCTCATCTCGTCCGATACACCGATGGCGACGCAGGCGCTCTTCATCTCTCTCATCGCGTTCGGCCATGTGATAAACTATATCAGCACCTCACACAAATACCTCGCCCATCATGAGACCGCCGTCGCCCGCGAGAAGGCGGAGGAGGCGAACCGGATGAAGGACCTCTTCATCGCCAAGACGAGTCACGACCTCCGTTCGCCGCTCAACGGCATCATCGGATTCACCCAGATGCTGATGGCCGACGAGAAGAACGCGGAGCGGCTCAAGATGCATCAGGCGGTGCTACAGTCCTCGGAAATGCTCCTGCGACTCATCAACGACCTGCTCGATCTTTCCAAGATATCGGCCGGGACGCTCTACATCGAACACCGCCCCTTCTCGCCGCGCGAATTGACCGACACCATCGTCGCCGCCTGTCGGCCGCTCGCCGTGTCTCGCGGACTCGACCTTTCGGCCACGGTGACCGACCGGGTGCCTCCGCTGATCGTCTCCGACCGTTTGCGCATCGGTCAGATACTTATCAATCTGCTTTCCAACGCGATAAAGTTCACCGACCGCGGCTCGGTGACCCTGACGATCGACCTGCTTACCGCCGCGCAGGGCCACCCGCGTCTGTTGCTCCGGGTCATCGATACCGGCATCGGCATACCACAGGACCAGATACCGCGCATATTCGAGAGTTTCGTGCAACTCGCGGAGGACGCCGACAAACGGCGTCAGGGCCTCGGACTCGGGCTTTCCATCGTGAAGAATCTTGTCGAAATGCTTGACGGCACGATAACGGTCAACAGTACGGTCAACTCCGGTTCGGTCTTTTCGGTGGAGTTGCCGGTGGAGGGCGTGGAAAGATCGTTGACCGATACGGTCACTGCACCCTGATACGACTCCGGGCAATGACCCGTTCGTTGCCGTCGGTGTCGGTCGCGACGATCTCTAGCAGATATGAACAGGGATACCGGTCGTCGAGCGACACCGTTCCCGAGAATCCGACCTTGCCGTCACACAGAGAGTATCCGGGGTAGGCGGCGCAGACATCGGGACGATCGGTGTCGAGCGAAAGCGCGGTCACCGAGGCACCGCCGCCCGATCCTATCCGCGCCGCGATCGACGCCACCCCCTTGTTGTCGAGCACCCAGCCGTTCACCATGAACGATCCGCTGTGCGCACTGTCGAGGGCCGGCGCGTCAAGATGGCCGAACGGAGGCAGTTTGCTGTCGAGCCATGCCGCGAGTCCCTGTATCGTCTCAAAACTGCCGAGCAGGAGATAAGCGCGCGCCGTCACCGAGCCGTTGGCGGGGATGCCGAACGAGAACCGCGAGCGGATGTTGTTGAACACCCCTTCTTTCTGCCACGCCTGATAGGCGGTCAGGCGATTTTCGTAATAGATGCCGACCCCGTAGGTGCGCTCGTCGTTCTGCAGGGTCGCCCAAGCGCCCGGCGTCTCGAAGTTCTTGTAGAAGAACCCGTCGTTGGCAGGTATGTCCACCGCGATCTGTGTCCCGTTCGAATCGAGGATGTTGTGCAGGTTGGCCAGCCCGTGCGCCCCGTAGGCGGCGTAAAGGGTCGGGAACTCCTGCAGGGTCGCCTGCACGGCGGTCGCGGTGAGATTCTCGACCGTCATCTGCATCTCGACGATATTGCTGTGGGCGAACCGTACCCGCTGGTGATAGCGGACATCGGACTGACGATACTTGAGTATATTGTCGGTACAGCCGTCGCCACCACAGCCGACCTGATCCCAATCGGGGTTCCAGAAAAGCGGCCGGACCGTCGCCTGCATGAACCCGACCTCCTCGTATATCGACTCGACCGATGACCCGATGTTGCAACGATTGCCCCCCTGCACCGGGTTCCAGCCGAGGTAGCGGATGCTGTTGGGGCAGGCGAGTTCGGGACTGGTCTGGCACGAGGAATTGTAAGCACACCCCTGCATGCTCCGGGCCGGATCGTAGAAGGCGACCTGTACCTCGCGGCCGGTGTCATTGGCGTCGATGACATTCGATCCGGCATTGTCGGCGAGGCCGAAAAACACCATGCTCGCGCCCCACTCTTCGCGGATGGCGACCTTGATATAGTTGCTGTCCCCGTAGAGGTAGTGGTCGTTGAAGCCATTATTGAAGACGACCTCTATCTTGCCCTGCCCCGATCCGAGGAGATGATCGGAGAAACTCAGATACTCGTCGGGGACCTCCTGACACAGCAACCCATCGTCGTCGGGGATGATGGCGTCGGAAAGGTCGGTCGCCTCGGGCAGATCGTCGGACAGGATTTCGTCTTCCCCGACCAGAGCATCCTTTTCGTCACCCGTGTCATGTTCTCCCTGTTCCCCGTCATCATCGACGAGCGCGCCATCGGCATCGGGCAGACCGCCCATATCCTTGTCGGCCAGAACGAATTCGTCGGCGACCGGCTCCTCATCCGGCGCTCCCGCAGGCGCGGAAGAACAGGATCCCAGCAGGAGAACGAAGAGGATAGATATACAAAGTTCTTTCATGTCACTGCTCCTCCTGCGGGAATTGGCGCGCCATCATGGCGGCAAGATGCCGGAAGGCGCGGCCGCGGTGACTGAGGGCGTTCTTTTCGGCGGGCGACATCTGGGCAAGCGTCCGCGTGTCGCCGGTCGGTATGAACATCGGGTCATAGCCGAAGCCGCCCTCTCCTCTCTCTTCGTCGATGAGAGTGCCGTCGACCCGGCCGGTGGCGACGAGCGCCGCGCCGTCCTGATCGAGCAGTACCGCCGTGCAGAGAAAATGGGCTCTCCGGTCGGTGATGTTCCTGATGTCGGTCCGCAGTTTTGCGCGGTTTCTTGCATGGTCGCCGTTCACCCCGCCCCAACGGGCCGAATGGATGCCGGGGGCGCCGCCGAGCGCCGGGACGACGAGTCCCGAATCGTCCGAAAGGACCGGCAGGCCGCCGCTCTTCATCCGCGCCGCTTCGGCCTTGATGACGGCGTTCTCGAGAAAACTCTTTCCGTACTCGTCGGGGTCGAAAGCCTTGTCGAGGTCGAGGATCGAAAGTATCTCGACGCCGGTGAATATCTCTCGGGCTTCCTGAAGTTTATGTTTGTTCCCGGTGGCAAAAACGACCCGCATGGCCTTTTCCGTGCGTCTTTAATCACTTCTCCTATATTCCAAAAAACAATTGCAAATTCAAGTAAATTAGGCATAACAGAGAGACATCGGGCAAAGAAATTTTACTCATTGCTCGAAAGGTTCGTCAGACTGATGATGCATTAGGGAGAGATGGGATCATGAATCGATATCGTACGGTCCTCCTGATATTGTCGGCTTTCGTCCTGCCGCTTGCGGCGGACGAACTGCTGACGCTCGACGATGCGCTGCAGAGCGCCGTCGCCGCCAATCCGACCTATCTCGCCGCGGTGAAAAGCGCCGAGGCGTCCGACAACAAACGGCTGCTCGTCCGCGCCGGGTTCATGCCGGTCATATCGAGCGAACTCAGTTATAAACGGACCACGCTCAATTCGGCCCCGGTGCCCGGCGCCTCCTCTTTTCAGGACATGCTGGGAATGTTCAACCCGTCGGCGCTCAATCCCGCCGCCACGATGCCCAAGGACCGTTCCGAATCGGACTCTTTCAACAACTACTCCCTTTCGTTGCTGGTCACCCAGAACATCTGGGACTTCAAGACCTACTATAATTATCAGGGAGCGGGTCATACGCGGAGCGCCGTCGAACTCGACGCCGACGCGGCGGTCAACAATCTCTATCTGACGGTGGTGCAGGCCTACTTCGCGGTGCTGGCGGCCGACGCGACGCTCGTTTCGGCACGCGGCTCAGTCGCACAGATGGAAAAACGGCTTGAGACGGCGACCGCTCAGGTGGAGAACGGCCTGCGGACGCCGGTGGATAAACTGCGGGCCGAGGCCGACCTCGCATCGGCGCGGCTGAATCTCATCAAGGCGATGAACCTGCGCGAGAACGCCGTGAAGTCGCTCGCGACCGCCATCGGACGCGATCCGGCGCAGGGCGTGCGGGTAGACCCCGATGCACGGGCCGGCGTGTTGGAGGTGAGCGATCCAGCGCAGGCGGCGTCCGACGCGCTTGCACGGCGTCCCGATGCCCGTGCACTCAAGGAGAAGATCGCGGCGGCGCGTTCCACGGCGCAGGCGGCGCGCGGCGACTATTACCCTCAGTTCAAGGCGAACGCGGGGGTGAGTTACGGCGGCTACGAATTCGACAACCTCAAATACAACTGGTACATCGGCGCGGCGGTCAGTTGGAACATCTTCGCGGGACTCGCGACCCAGACGCAGGCGAAGGATGCCGACACGGCGATCGCGGTGCTGGAACTCAACCTCCGCGCGCTCGAACTGTCGGTCCGGCAGGAGATCGAGAGCGCGCTGATCGCGGTCAGGGAGGCGCGCGAGAAGGAGGAACCGACCCGGACGATGTACAACGCGGCCAAGGCGGCGCTGGAACTCGCCGACCAGCGGTTCGAACAGGGACTTGGCACCATCACTGATGTTTCCGACGCGCAGGCTCTTTACGAACAGGCATCGGCCGCGCTTATTCAGACCCGCTACGATCTTGAGACCGCCACGGCGCGCCTGAAAAAGGCGCTCGGACTCGGCGGCACGGCGTTCTATCAGCACAAAGGAGAATGATATGCGTACGCAGGCCATCCTCATCCTCGTTCTTCTGCTTTCGGCCTGCGGCGGGAAACCGCCCGAACCGCCTGCCGCGACCAACGGCAAGGGAGGCGGCGCGACCGTCGCGCTGGCCGCCGCCGCGATCGAGAAGCGGGAGCGGGTTGTCGACATCACCGGTTCGCTCCTGCCGTGGCGCGAGGCGACGGTCGCCATCGAGGCCGATGGCCGCGTGGTCGCGCTCGGCGCCGACCTCGGCTCGGCGGTCAAGTCCGGCGCGGTGATAGCCCGGCTGGCGTCCGAGGATTACGAATTCAAGGTGCGGCAGGCCGAGGTGGAATTTAAGGCGGCCGAGGCCGATCTTGCCCGCATCTCGGCGCTCGCCGATAAAAGCATGGCGACGCGCCAGCAGGCCGACGATGCCGCGCGCCGGGTCGATGTGGCCCGCGTGACGCTCGACACCGCCAAAAAGAAACTGGCCGATACCGAACTCAAAGCGCCCTTCGACGCGGTGGTCGCCAAGCGGCTGGTCAACGAGGGCGAATATCTCCGGACCGGGAGCACGATCTTTCATCTGGCGCAGGTCTCTCCGCTCAAATTCCGCGGCGAAGTGCCTGAACGCTACGCCCCGCTGGTGAAAAGCGGCATACCCGTCACCGTGACGCCCGCGTCGGCCCCCGGCACGACCGCAAAAGGTACCATACGCCGCGTCGGACCGCTCATCGCCGCCGATAACCGTTCCTTCCCGATAGAGGCCGAGGTGCCCAATGTCGATCTGAAGATAAAGTCGGGGACCTTCGCCGCCTGCCGCATCCTCCTCCCGGGGAGCGAGGAGGTGGTCGCGATCCCCGAAAAAGCGCTCGTCACCTTCGCCGGCACCGATAAGGTCTTCGTCTTCGAGAACGGAAAGATCAAAGAACGCCTCGTGACGGTCGCCGACCGGCGCGCCGGCAAGGTGCTCCTCGCGCAGGGGCTGTCGGCGGGCGAACAGGTGGTGGTGAGCGCCTCGGAATCGCTCTACGACGGCATGGTCGCCGCGCCGCGCGCGGAGTGACGGCATGAACGCGCTGACGATCTTCATCCGCCGGCCGGTGCTGGCCACCATGCTCACCGTGCTGCTCATGGTGCTCGGCCTGTTCTCCTACCGCGCCATCGGCGTCGATCTGACCCCGAAGGTCGAATTCCCGCTCGTCACCATCACCACGGTGCTTCGCGGCGCTTCGCCCGAAGAGGTCGAAACGCTCCTGACCAAGCCCATCGAGGAGGCGGTCAACACCGTGTCGGGCATCGACGAACTCTCTTCGACCAGCAGCGAGGGGATGTCGCGCGTCCGGGTCCGGTTCCTGCTCGAAAAACCGGTGGACGAAGCGGTGCAGGATGTGCGCGATAAGGTCGCGGCGGTGGTCTCCCGCCTGCCGACCGGCGTCGAGATGCCGGTGGTCACGCGGGTCGATTTCGACGCCTTCCCGGTCATCACCTTCGCGGTGTCGGGCAACCGCGATCCCAAGGAACTTTCCGAGATAACGCGGATATCGATAAAGGAATCGCTCGAGAATGTCGCCGGGGTCGGCGCGGTGAATCTCTCCGGCTACTGGAGACGGGCGGTCAATGTCCAGCTCGACGCCGCCAAGATGCAGGCGCTCGGCATCTCGGTCGGCGCGGTCAAGGCGGCGCTCACGACCCAGAATGTCGAGGTGCCGGCCGGTCGTATCGACAAGGGGGAACGCGAGGAGATGCTGCGGGTGCTCGGCCGCGTCGCGTCGATGGAGGAGTTGCGCCGCATCACCGTCACGACCCGCAACGGTCGCCAGATAACGCTGGGCGAGATCGCGGCGGTGACCGATTCGGTCGAGGAGCCGCGCAACATCGCGCGACTCTGGAAAAAGGGCGAGGAACGCACCTTCGCCGCGACCATATCGCTCGATGTGGTCAAACAGTCGGGCTCCAACACCGTCGAGGTGATCGCGGCGGTCAAGGAGCGGATGGCGAAGATACAACCGCTTCTGCCCAAAGACATCGCGGTCGAGGTGGTCTCCGACCAATCGATCTTCATCAACAACTCGCTCCACGAACTCAAACTGCACCTCACGCTCGGCGCGCTGTTCGCCGCCATCGCCGTCTTCCTCTTTCTCGGACATCTCCGCTCCACCATCATCGCCGCCCTCGCGATCCCGACCTCGCTTATCGCCACCTTTACCTTCATGCACCTGCTGGGCTTCACGCTCAACAATATGTCGCTTCTCGGGCTCACGCTCGCGGTCGGCATCGTCATAGACGACGCGATCGTCGTATTGGAGAACATTTTTCGTCATATCGAGCAGTACGGTAAGAACGCCTTCGACGCCGCCATCGACGGGCTCAAGGAGATCGGCCTCGCGGTCACCGCGACCACCACCTCGCTGCTCGTCATTTTCCTCCCCATCGCCTTCATGCAGGGGATGTCGGGCCGTTTCTTCTACGAATTCGGCCTCACCACCGCCTTTGCCATCGCGGTGTCGCTTCTCATCTCCTTCACCCTCACGCCGATGCTCGCGGCGCGCTTTCTCGGCGCTAAACCGCATGACGAGCGGTCGCTCATCGAACGGTTCTGGAAATGGCTCGACGACCGCTACGCCACGCTCGTGCGCTTTTCTCTGCATCACCGTTGGGTCATCGGGCTTGTCGCCCTCGCCGTCATTTTTTCGGCCGTGCCGATAGCCAAGCGGCTCGGGACCGACTTCATGCCGCTGGACGACCGCGGCGAGATACAGGTCGAGTTGCAGTTGCCCTCCGGCGTGACGCTGGAGAGCGCCCGCGCGGCGGTCGGTGCGATAGAACGGGATCTGCGGACGGTGCGGGGCGTCGACAAGACGCTCATGCAGATCGGCAGTTCGGTATCCGACGATGTGACCGGCGCGAAGATATATGTCGCCCTCGTGCCGCTCGAGGAACGGGATTTCTCACAGTTCGAGGTACAGCGCGACATCCGACGCATCCTCAAGCGCTATCCCGAGATCATATCTTCGGCCAGCGCCATCGGCGGGAGTTTCGGCGGCGGACGATCGGCGACTTTCCAGTACGACATCGTCGGTCCCGATCTCGACCGGCTGACCGTATACTCCGACGCGATCGTCGCGAAACTGCGCGATCAGGCGGGCTTCGCCGATGTATCCACCTCGCTGGTGGCCCGCAAGCCCGAGGCGCGCATAATCATCGACCGGCTCAAGGCGGCCGATCTGGGACTCAGCGTCGCCGACATCGCCGCGACGCTCCGCACCTTCGTCGGCGGCGAGATCGTCACCAAATACCGCGAAGGATCGGAACAGTACGATGTCTGGCTACGGCTCGACCGGACCTTCCGCGATGACGCGGCGGCGCTCGGCACGCTCACCGTTCCCTCGGCCAAGGGGGTGCCGGTGCCGCTCTCACAGGTCACGCAGGTCGAATACGGCAAGAGCCCGTCGGTCATCGACCGCTTCAACCGCCAGCGGCGCGTTTCCATCTACGCCAATCTTGACGGCGTTGACATCGGCACCGCCACCGCGACGATAGACCGCATGGTCAAGGAACTCGACATGCCGATCGGCTACGCTCCGGTCAAGATCGGCCGATCGAAGGTGATGGCCGAATCGATGCAGAATCTTCTCATGGCCTTCGCGCTCGCCTTCATCTTCATCTACATCGTCCTCGCGGCGCAGTTCGAGAGTTTCGTCCATCCGATCACGATACTGCTCTCCCTGCCGCTCACCATACCCTTCGCGCTCCTGTCGCTACTGATGACCGGCGAGACGATCAACCTCTACAGCCTGCTCGGCGTCTTCATGCTTTTCGGCATCGTCAAGAAGAACGGCATCCTGCAGGTCGACTACGCCAATACGCTCCGCGAGCGCGGCGAGCCGCTCGAAAAGGCGATCATCGAGGCCAACAAGGCGCGGCTCCGTCCCATCCTGATGACCACGATGACACTCGTCGCGGGCATGATACCGATCGCGCTGGGGACCGGTCCCGGCGCCGCGGCGCGCGCCTCGATGGCCAAAAGCATCGTCGGCGGACAGATATTGTCGCTGCTGATCACGCTATTGGTGGTGCCGGTGGGCTATCATCTCTTCGAATCGGTGAAGATGCGGTTCGGATTCGGGAAGCGGGATTAATCTTCCGCCTTCGCCTTGAACGATTCCCAGATGAAGTAGGCGATGAGGCCGGCGAACGCGACGAACGCGAGCGCCTCGGCGATCACTTCGCCGTGGGCGATCTGATCCCAGTGGACGAGTATCAGCGACTGTTCGCTGCCGGTGATGAAGAGTATCACCGCGCCGATGACGCCGAAGAGCGCCGCGCCCGCGATGAAGCCGGAGGCAATGAGGATGCCGCGGTCGTTGCGCGCCTTGGCCAGTTTCTCGTCCTTGCTCTTGTTGAAGTAGTGGTTGAGCAGGCCGCCGACCACGAGCGGGGTGTTGAGCGACAGCGGGATGAACATGCCCAGAGCGAAGGCGAGCGGCGATATCTTGAGCCAGTTCATGAGTATGGAGATCACCGCGCCGATGGCGAGGAGCATCCACGGCGCGCCGGTGCCCGACATCAAAGGTTCGATGATGGCCGCCATGGCATTCGCCTGCGGCGCGACCATCGGATTGGGATGTTCGGCGGTCTGCACGAAGCCGAAGACCTCGCTCAGAACGAAGATGACGAGCCCCACAGTGGCCGCCGCGACGAGCGTCCCGAGGAACTTGTAGGTCTGCTGTTTATAGGGACTCGTGCCGAGCCAGTAGCCCACCTTGAGGTCGGTGATGAAGCCGCCCGCCATGGAGAGCGCGGTGCAGACAATGCCGCCGATGATGAGCGCCGCCACCATCCCCTGCCAGCCGCTGAGGCCGACCCACACGAGGATCACGGAGGAGAGAATGAGCGTCATCAGCGTCATGCCGGAGACCGGGTTGGTGCCGACGATCGCGATGGCGTTGGCCGCGACGGTGGTGAAAAGGAACGATATGACGAAGATCGTGATGAGCGCGACGACCGCCTGTATGAGCGTTATCTTGACGCCGAAGAGGAGGAACAGGAACACCGCGACGAGCGTGAGCCCGATGACGAGCAGGACGAACGACATCTTGAGGTCGCGGTCGGTGCGGACCGCCTGCGCCTCGCCGGATGCCTTGCCGCCGACGCCGACCGCCAGTTTGAAGGCCGACCCGATCACGCCGCCCGACTTGATGATGCCGATGATGCCGGCCATCGCGATGGCGCCGATGCCGATGGGGCGGACATAGTTCTTGAAAATGAGTTCAGGCGGCATCGCGGCGAAGGGATTGTCCGGCGCGCCCGCCGCCATGGCCAGAACGCCGATCTGGTTGATGAGCGGGACGAAGACGAACCACGACAGAAGAGAGCCGCACACGATGATCAGCGAGAAGCGGAGCCCCACGAGGAAGCCGAAACTGAATATGAGGGCGCTGACATTGAATTTGAATACCATCTTCGCCTTCTCGGCGAGCATCTCGCCATAGGGAAGGGCGCGCGAGGTGAATTCCTCGGCCCAGAGTTTCAGATAGGTGAAGAGAAAGTCGAACAGGCCGCCGATAAGGCCGCTCACGACCAGCAGTTTGGCCTGCGCGCCGCCCTTCTCGCCGGTCATGAGTATCTCGGTAGTGGCGGTCGCTTCGGGGAACGGCAGTTTGCCGTGCATATCGCGCACGAAGTATTTGCGGAACGGGATGAGGAAAAGGATGCCGAGGAAGCCGCCGAGGAGCGACGAGAAGAATATCTGCCAGAAATCGACCCGGATCTCGGGGTATTTCGCCTGCAGGATGTAGAGCCCGGGGATCGTGAAGACGGCGCCCGCGACGATGACGCCGGAGGCGGCGCCGATCGACTGGATGATGACATTCTGGCCGAGCACATTCTTCTTGCGGAGCGCCGCCGAGGCGCCCACGGCGATGATCGAGATGGGGATGGCCGCCTCGAACACCTGACCGATCTTGAGCCCGGAATAGGCCGCGGCCGCCGAAAAGATCGCCGCCATCAACAGGCCCATGAAGAGCGACCAGCGGGTCACTTCCTGCACATTCTCGGATGCCGGCATCACCGGCTGGTAGATCTCGCCTTCCTTGAGTTCGCGGTAGGCATTCTCGGGGAGCCCCTTGACGGGTCCGCCTTCACCGTGTCCTGACATGAATTCCTCCTATGGGTTGGTTGGTCTGAAAACCAGCATGGGGAACAATAGCGTACCGGCCCGATTTGTCAATTATTAGAGGTAAAGGTGTTGCGAAAGCGAAATTTCTTGATTCACGATTCGGGTGGAGGTATTCTGCGAAAGAAATCGGGGAGGTTCTGGATAAAACATGCGATTTGTGACCAGTCGGAATTTTCAGTTACCGGATGACGCGCAGGAGATGGGGAGCCGTCTTTGGTTCAATCTTTGGGAAAAGAAGAACTGGCCTTATCTTGAACTTGCGGTCGGTGACAAACTTTTCTGGTACGAATCTCCACGCCAGCGGCTTCGGTGGTCATCTACGGTGGCTTGGGTCGACAAATTCTCGTACAGCAACAAGGACGAGATAATTCAGCGGCTTCAACTGCCGCCAGAGGAGAGCGTTATCCCTTATTTTGCCAAGGCTGCCGCTTCGGGTTACTGTCTGGCATACAAAATAGAGCCGACAGTATTGCTTGATGTCCCGAAACCGCGCAATATCCGTTTCCCGTATCTCGGATGGTGTCGGGTGGACGACGAGTTTGAAAAACGATGGGGGGCGGTCGAGGGTGCCAAGTCAGCTCACGCCGAAATCTATCCGGATGAGGCTCATGTGCAGCTACTGGAAGAAGGTGGCCGCACGAAGGTAGAAGTGAATCGCTATGAGCGCGATCGTGCGGCACGGCAGGCGTGCATAGAATTCCATGGCAGCAAATGTTTGGCGTGCGGGATAGATATGGAACAGATTTACGGCTCCATCGGCCGGGGATTCATTCATGTCCATCATACGACGCCGTTGAGTTCAGTGGGTGAGTTAAGGAATATTGATCCACGAACTGATCTGATTCCCTTGTGCCCGAATTGTCATGCAATGATCCATCGTTCAGACCCACCGTTTGGTTTGGAAGAATTACGCAAGCGTATAAAAAAATAGGAGCAAGCAAAAATCTTGTTCTATGGGTCAAAAGCCAAGGAGGCTGTTAGTGGTTAGGGAAAAAAGAGAAGAAGGCACTCAGTTCGTTCGGTACTTTGGTCCGTTGCTTGATGCTCTTAGAGCAATTGGCGGGTCCGCGAAACCGGACGAAGCAATTGATCGTGTAGCTGAAGAGCTAAAAGTTTCCGATCATGTACTAAACGAAACGCTACCGTCTGGTGGTTTGCGTTTTCGTAATCGAGTTGCTTGGGCGCGGTTCTATTTGGCGAGAGAGGGGCTTCTTGACTCATCAAAGCATGGTGTTTGGAGCTTGACAGAAAAAGGATTCAAGACCTTTCTCACGCCTGATCAGGCAGAAGAGATATTTAAGAAGTGGACAAAAATCTTCCAAGAGCAACGAAGAAAAAAAGAAAAAGAGGAGCCAACTGCAGAAAAGGTTGCTGAAGGAACCGGATCAATTTCAAAAGATTATAGGGAAGAGATACTTGAAGTGTTACTCAAGCTTACCCCCGATGGATTTGAGAGGCTTGCACAACGAATTCTTCGCGAAGCGGGTTTTACTCAAGTTGTTGTAACAGGGAAAAGTGGAGATGGCGGTATTGATGGCGTAGGTACGCTACAGGTTAATCCGCTTGTCTCATTCAAAGTATTGTTTCAGTGCAAACGCTATACAAATTCGGTGTCTCCATCTCAAGTGCGTGACTTTCGTGGTGCCATGGCCGGCCGTGCAGACAAGGGAATTATTATCACAACTGGAACTTTTACGGCAGAGGCGAGGCGAGAGGCCTCTCGCGATGGTGTGCCGCCCATAGAGTTGATTGACGGAGAAAAGCTTATTGATATGCTCGAAAAATTGGAATTGGGCTTGAATCCTATAACGACATATGAAATCAATCACAGGTTCTTTAAAGACTTTGATGCCTAATTTTTACGCAGAAGTTATCTGAATTGCTACTATCGTCCCGTATTTGCCGGAGGTCCCATGCTGCGCATAACCGCGACGGTCGCGATACCGCTTTCCGAGATAGGGTTCACGGCGATCCGCGCCGAAGGTCCCGGCGGCCAGCATGTGAACCGGACATCGAGCGCGGTACAGATACGGTTCGATATCGAGGCCTCGTCGCTCCCCGACGAGATGAAGCGGCGCCTGCGCGCCCGGCGCGACCACCGCATCACGGCGGCCGGCGTCATCATCATCAAAGTGCAGGATGAGCGGTCGCTCACCCGCAACAAGGAGACGGCGTTGGAACGACTGGCCGATCTCATCCGGCGCACTATCGTGGTCCCCAAGAAGCGGAAGCCGACCAAGCCGACGAAGAGTTCGGTGGAAAAGAGGATCGCCGGAAAGAAGAAACGGGGCGAGACCAAGCGGCTGCGCCGCCTCCCCGCCGATTGATCACTTCGACTTGAATTCCCAGATGCCGTTGTAGGCTTCGCCCGACTCTTTCATCTCTTGGGCGCGATCTTTAAGGAACGCGAACGCCTTATCGTCGGGGAAAGTGTTCTTCTCACACGCGGCGAGACAGGCGGCCATATCGCCCGCGATGAACGCGGTGAGCGCCGCTTCGTACTGCTCCTTGAGGCGGCGTTTCTCGTCGATGCCCGGATCGGTGAGCCGTCCCATCAGTTCGAAGATGCGGACGCCCAGTTTCTTCCCCTTCACCTGCACGGTGTCGAGATGGCGGAACAGGAATTCGTCCTGTGCCCGTTCGAATATCTTCTCCGATGCGATGATGCGGACGCCGTAGGGACGGGTGAGTCCTTCCATGCGCGACGCTGTGTTGACCGCGTCGCCGATGGCCGAGTAGTTGAACCGCTCCTCGGAGCCCATGTTGCCGACGATGGCGTCGCCGGCGTTGACGCCGACCCCCATCCGGACATCGGGTTTGCCCTCCGCCTTGAACTCGGTGCGGACGATGTCCATCCGCTCCATGATCTTGACCGCCGAGCGGCACGCCTCTTTTTCCTTGTTCGCTATCTCGATGGGGGCGCCGTAGAGCGCCATCATCGCGTCGCCCATGTACTTGTCGAGGAACCCGCTGTGTTCGAGCACCGCAGCGGTCGCCGGGGTGAAGAGGCGGTTGATCGCCTTGATGAGGTCTTCGGGCGGCATCGACTCCGAGAGCGTCGTGAAACCGACGATGTCGGAGAAGAGCGCCACGATCTCTTTTTTCCGGCCGTAGAGTTGTATCTGATCCGGGTCGCCGGTCAGTTGCGAGAGCAGTTTCGGGTCGAGATACTTCGCGAAGGCGTTACGCATGAACGACGCCTGCTTGTCGACGAAGAAATACTTGCCGATATAGACGAGAAGCATCAGGAACCACAGAAAGAGGAGCGGGGTCGCCATGTAGATGACGACGCCTCCTTTATGCGAAAAGTAGCCGAACAGAAAGAAGATGACCGAGTAGAAGGCGGTCCCGGCGATCCCCTGCCAGAGCGGTACGCGGTGGTAGAGGAAGCGGATGAAGAAGAGCGGGATGAGGACGAAGAGGAACGAGACGAGGTAGGACCAGAACGGCGCGGTGAGGAAACGCCCGTCGATGATGTTGTTCATCATCGCGGCGTGGACGAAGATGCCGGGGATGAACTCCTCGAGCGGCGTCACGCGCTGGTCCCAGGTCCCGAGCGCGGTGTTGGCGACGAATACCACCTTGTCCTTCACCTCGGCCTGCGCCATGTCGGCGATGGAGAAGGTCTTGAACCGATCGCTCTTCGCATAGTAGTTTATGAGTGTGAGCCCCTCATAACTCGTCGGGATATCGAGGTCGCCGACCCGTATCTCCTCGATGCCGGTGGTCGAATAGGTGATCTGGGCCACCTTATCGAAATAGAGTTGCGTCGCGGCGAGCGCGAGCGACGGCAGGAGTACCCATTCATCCTCGCCCTGCCGGACCGAACTCACGAGGAGGTAGTGGCGGATCGGACCGTCGAGATCGGGAACGGTGTTGAAGAAGGCGAGTCCGGCGCCGGTGCCGGAGAACTCGGGAAGCGGCAGCATGATCCCCGCGTAACTGTGGGGCACCGGCGGCTTGCCTGCCGCCGATGCTTCGACCGGCTTCAACATGAAGTTCGACTTTGTCTGTGCCACCTGTATCGCCGCCCCGGCCGCCGCCGCGTCGGTCGCCTCGGCCGGCGTCTGGAGAATAGCGCCGAGCACCACCTTGCGGCCGTGCTTATCGAGCGTCGCCTTGAGTTTCGCGTCGCCCGGCACCCACGCCGGGTCGAGCGCCGCTATCTTCGCTTCAAGGTCGCGGTTCACGCGCTCCGAGAAGGTCATGTCGAACACGACCCCCTTCGCGCCGCGCTCCATCACCGTCTCGACGAGTTCGGCGATGACGCCGCGGTCCCATGGCCAGCGACCGTACGCCGCGAGCGCCTTGTCGTCGGCCGCCGCGATGACGAACTTGTCCGAAGCCGCCTCGTCGGGCAACATCTTGACCTGCGCGTCGTAGAGGAGCATCTCAAGCAGATACATGTTGCGACTGCCCTCGGGCTTCGCGATGTAATGCAGGAAAAAGCCCGCGAATATCACGAAGGCGCCGAGCGCAATGGCGCGCACGACGGTGAAGCCCTTGTCGGCCGGTCTTTTCTGTGCGGTGGTCATGTCGTCCCCTCCCGGAGAATGCTAGCGGATGCTGTCGCCCGGATAGAAGGCCATGTCGCCGAGGAATTCCTCGATGCGCAGGAGTTGGTTGTACTTCGCGATGCGTTCGCTGCGGCAGAGCGACCCGGTCTTTATCTGGCCGGCGTTCACCGCGACGGCAAGGTCGGCGATGAAGGTGTCCTCGGTCTCGCCCGAGCGGTGCGATATGACGGTGGTAAAGCCGCTGCGATGGGCGTGCGCGATGGTGTCGAGCGTTTCGGTGACCGTGCCGATCTGGTTGAGTTTGATGAGTATCGAGTTGGCGCTCCCTTCGCTGATGCCGCGCTGGAGCCGTTCGATGTTCGTCACGAACAGATCGTCGCCGACTATCTGTATCTTCTCGCCGAGCCGGTCGGTCATCATCTTCCAGCCTTCCCAGTCGTCCTCGGCCATGCCGTCCTCGATGGAGAAGATGGGGAAGTTGTTGACCAGTTTCTCGTAGAAATCGACCATCTGGGCGCTCGTCTTTTTCTCACCGGTCGATTTAAGGAAGGTATAGACCCCGTTCTCATACATGCCGCTCGATGCCGTGTCGAGTGCGAGCATGATGTCGCTCCCCGGCTTAAAGCCCGCCTTTTCTATGGCCGCAACGATGACCGCGAGGGCCTCTTCATCAGACTTGAGGTTCGGCGCGAAACCACCCTCATCGCCGACATTGGTCGCGAGCCCTTTCTCTTTCAATATCTTCTTGAGCGTGTGGAACACCTCGGCGTTCCAGCGGATCGCCTCGCGGAAAGATGAGGCGCCAAGCGGCGCTATCATGAACTCCTGTATATCGACCGTGTTGTCGGCGTGGGCGCCGCCGTTCAGGATGTTCGACATGGGCACCGGCAGGGTATCGCTCGTCACGCCGCCGAGATAGCGGAAAAGCGGCAGGCGCAGGGCGCGGGCCGCAGCGCGGGCGGCGGCCATCGAGATACCGAGCATCGCGTTGGCGCCGAGATTCGATTTATTGTCGGTGCCATCGAATTCTATGAGCGTCATGTCGATGAGCCGCTGTTCGAGCGCCG
>JAKLFG010000070.1 GCA_022711315.1 bacterium
ACTGTCCGATCCTCCCTTGTTCGGATACCCGCTCCCTAGACTTCCGCTCGTCTGGCCCGCGAGGAACACCCCGCCGTCCGGCCCCACCGTTATCGAGAAGGACTTGTCTTCTTCGTACGACCCCCATTGCCTCGTCCAGAGAACGCCGCCGGAGGCGTTGACCCGCGCAAGGAACACATCATTCCCGCCGAACAGACTCCGATCGATGTCAAGTTTCCCGTAGGTCCAGCCGGTCACATAGAGTCCAGCCTCTCCCGCCGCGACCACACCGTACCCGACATCGATGAGCCCGCTTCCCCACTGGACACTCCACCGTTCGGCGCCGTCGGGGGCGAACCGGGAAAGGAAGATGTCGCTCAGCCCCTGATTGCCCGCCGCGCCGATCGCCCCGTAGGTCCAGCCGGTCACATAGATATCGCCCTTGCCATCCACGGTCGCCGACGCGGGGTATTCCTGATACCCGGATGACAGAGAGCCCCATTCGCGGGTCCACTGCTCGGCGCCGTCCTCGGTAAAGCGGGAAATGAACATCTGACCGATACCGGCGCCGGTGAAGGGATCGACGACACCGTCACGCGACCCGGCAAGGTAGACCTCCCCGCCCGAACCCATGGTGAGGGTAAGCCCTTGATCGAAGTTGCTCGTCCCCCACTGCCGTGTCCAGAGTATCTGCCGCGATGCACCAAGTTTAGAAAGAAAAGTGTCGCTCGAACCCTGCCCGCTGTTCGCGCCGATGTCACCCGTGGTGCCGCCGGTCACATAAACCGCCCCGTCGACCGCGGCGACCGCCGCGACCCCCGCCTCGTTCGCCGCGGAACCCCACTGGACGATGAACGGTTCCCGCGGCGCATCCTCGTCGTTCTCGAACTCGGGCCACCCGTCGGCGTCCTCATCGGGCGCCTCTTCGGGCTCGGGCATCACATCGATCTCCGGCCGGTCATGATCGGCCGTGTCGGTATCGAGTATGCCGCAGGGTATCGACCGCTCCACCGGCCCCGCACAAGACAAGAGTAGCACGAGGGAACAGAGCCCCGGAAGTGTCGCGGCAAAGGATCGTTTCATTCCTTCCGTTCTCCTTCGTACCGTCCCGTTATCTGGAGCGTGACCAGATGACGGTCCATCGTGTAGTCGATGTAGTCGCCCTCCTCTCTGCCGAGATTCGAGAATATGTAGCGGTAGGAATAGGTGAGCGACAAGGCGAAATGTTCCGTTATCTCCCAGAGCACCTGCCCGGTCGCCGAAGGGACATGCTCCATGCGGCGCTTGGAACGATCACCCCACCAGCGGTCGTTCGCCAGCCAGGTCATGAAGGAATAGCGCAGAGAGCCCTTGAAGAACACGGGAGCAAGGTCGTACTTCCCCTCGAAGCCGACCGTCGGCTTGATGAACGAGTTATTGACCGAGAGGGTCCCTTCACACGATGAAAGCACCTCGGGCCGGAAAAAGTATCCTTCAATGCCGACGGAAGGTTTGACATAGTCGGTGGCGTCGGTCGGATAATGGAAATAACCGTTCTCGAACGCGAACATCGGGCCGGTCAGATAGCGCATCTCCTCGTCGAACCCCAGATAGTACCCGGCCTTGAGCGCACCGTACCATGCATGCGCCTCCTCGATATCCCAGAACAGGTCGCCGGTGGCGAAGACATCGAGGAACATGTTACGCATCGCGAGGAAATCCTCGGCGGTATGGTGCAGGCCGAAGGCGAGGTCGAGGGAGATATCGGACCTCGGTTCGAGATGCCACCCGACATCGGCGTAGGAATTGAGCCGCGATCGCTCCGGCACATCGAGCCCCGTTTCGGCCGCAAGCGAGACCGAGGCGGAGAAGGCGTCATCACGCCCGAAGGCGGCGCCACCGAGTGCGGCGTTGCGCAAAAAAACACCTCGTCGCTCCCCCATCGTCAGGAGATCAACGATCGATAGATGCTCGATATTGCTGTCGAAAAGAGTTCCGATAGTTCCCTCCACCCAGAAGCGTTCGGCAAAGGAGACGGCGGGGTAAAGAAAGACGAAGAGAAGCGCAAGGACACTATTCGATACGGCGGTTGCGGTAGTTCCGGTCTTTCCGTTCCTCTCGAAGCGTGTCACGCCGTTCCTTCTTTCGTTTTTCTATGCTATCGTCCCCCGTTTCCCCTTCTTTGTCAATTTTTGAGACGGGCGGAACGGTCGTTTGCATTGTTCGTTCGCGATAAGCCGGCGCCACGGATCCCTTGACGGTCTTTTCCTCGGCACGGGGACGGGAGGCCTCTTCCTGCCGTGGCGATGGCGAGGGCTCCGTCTCAAGGTCCGGCCGTATAAGATCAGCGGCGGGGCGACGATCGCTCTTGACCGGCGCGACGGCCCGGGTCTTCCTGAGGATCGGCGGCGTATTATTCAGGATATCCGCATCGGGGCTTTCCCGTGGCGTAGTGAGGGTCGCGGATGGTTCGGTCGGAGGGAGGAACCGTTCTTCCCAGTCGGGAGCGACGACCCCCTCGATGATCCTGACGGTGCTTTTGAGTTCCGGTACCGCCTTGGAAAGACAAATAACGGGAAGGAACAGGAGAAGACAGGCGCTAGTTAAGCGACCCATGGGACACCTCGGGACGGAGCCGGTACTGGGCGATCACCACCGTCAGGCCGTCCGCGGCAAGCACGACGCGATGCCGGTGCACCGACCCTTCGTAGGAGGCACTCGTCCGTATCTCCCTGACGCCGACGCGATCGACCGTCACGACGAACGGTATCGTGTTGCTCCCCTTGACGAGCGGACCGGTCCACGCAAGCATGCGGCGGGAGGATATCTCGGGGACGGCGCTGTGGAAGGAAAGTCCCTCGTCAAGATCGATGGTGACCGTCACCTGTTCTATATCTTGCGACGCCTCATAGGCGAGTTCGATGGTTATCGGTCGCCCGGCCGAGACCTCGGCGCGCGAGATAAGAACCCCCTCCTCCTCCGATGATGGTCCCTGCCGAACCGCAATGAGAACGACCGCCACCGCCACCACGATGCCCAGCGCCGCAACCCCCCAACGCAATCCACCCCAGAGTGAGCGCCCTTTTCCTTCGCGGGAACGCCGCTGTTGCGTCTCGACCAATTTGATGTGGAGCGTGGCGTCAAAGGTATTCGGCATAACGGCGGGATGCGCCTTCAGATCGGACATCCCCTCCGCCATCTTCTGCGCGATCGCGAATTCCTCGGCGCACGAGGGACAGCGGGCACAGTGTTCCCGCAGGTCCTGTTCGGCGGCGGGATCAAGAGCGCGGCCCAGCCAGCCCACCATAAGTTCACGATATTTAGCACACGCCGACATCAGCGAACGCTCCATCCAGTACGGGTAATAGACCGGCCATTCATGAAAAAAGTTCCCTGTTTTCCAACACCAAGGCGAAAAGTCGCTCCCGCGCCCGGAAGAGCCGTGACTTGAGCGCCCCTTCCGATATCCCGACGATGCGGGCCGCTTCGTCATAGCGGAGTTCCTGCAGGTCGACCAGTTCCAACACCTCGCGATGCTCCGGAGAAAGCGACCCGATGAACCGGCGCAGGTGCTCGCCGCGTTCCCGTTCGTGGAGCGAATCGCGAAAATCGTTCTCCTGCGCCAGATCCTTTTCGGGCAGGTCGTCGACCGAAAGGTTCTTCGATGTCTTGGGGCTCGCGCAGTAATCGACGAACTCGTTGCGGGCAATGCGCCACAGCCAGGTCATGAAGGATGCCTCGCCCCGAAATCTCGATATATTCAGGAATGCTTTGAGGAACGCCTCCTGCAGGATGTCGGCAGCGGCGGCATGGTCGCCGCCCGTCATGCCAAAAAGATAGGCGTAGAGCCCCTGTTTGTATTTCCCGATGAGTTCCTCGAAGGCGGAGACATCTCCCCGCACCGAGCGACGCACAAGTTCCGCGTACCGTTCCTGCTTCATGGATGCGTTGTACCTTCATCCGATCCTTTTTTCAACTATTCCGGGGAACGGACGGAAAAATTGCAAACCGATCGGCATCCACTAGAATGGGCCATGCACCGATGAGCCGCGGGAGAGCGCATCATGAGCCTCGCCGAGACACTCCTTCTTGCGATCAGCCTCTCGATGGACGCCTTCGCGGTCGCCATCGCTGCCGGTGTCGGATCGCCGCGCGCCGATCGGCGGACCGCCGGCACTATCGCCCTGTTCTTCGGCGGCTTCCAGACCCTGATGCCGATGGTCGGGTATCTCGCCGCCGGCGCTTTTTACGGCTACATCTGCCATTTCGATCATTGGATAGCGTTCGTGTTGCTCGCCTTCATCGGCGGCAAGATGATCTATGAGGCGGCGACCGGCGACGGCTGTCCGCGCGCGGTCGATCTCGGGCTCAGGTCGCTTCTCGTTCTCGCGCTCGCCACCTCGATAGATGCGCTCGCCGCCGGTGTCGGGCTCACTTTCCTCTGCGCCTCGATATGGCTCCCCGCCCTGACCATCGGTGTCGTCACTTTCGCCTTTTCCTTCGTCGGCTTCCTGTTCGGGCGACGGCTTGGCTGCGCGTTCGGCAGAAAGATGGAGATACTGGGCGGGCTGACCTTGTGCCTGTTGGGATTAAAGATACTGGGGGAAGGGCTTATCGGCGGTTAGCCGTTACTTGCCGCACCCGCCGCCTTTCGGCATGGCGCCGGCGTCGTTCGAAAGGGTCTGCTCGCAACCCTTCTTACCCGGGTTATACTGGCAGAACTGCTTTTTGATATCCTCAGGAGCGATACCCGAGAACTTGTTCTTGTTGTTGGCGAGCCAGGTCGGGCTGGCGCCGATCTCAAGCGAGTTGGCGATCTTGATGTTCTCGCTGTGGAGTTTCTTGCCTTCGTCGCCGGTCGAGCACTTCTCGATGACCTTCGCGTCGATACCGTTCACGGCGCATTTCTGCCATTCGGCGCTCCGGATATCGGGATTGCGGCACCAGATGTAATCCATGTACTTGAAGTTCTTCGGGTAGTGCTTGATGGCGCACAGCTGACGAATGTTCTCGTCGACCTCGGGCTGGCCGTGGAGGGCGTTGAACTTGCCGTCACCCGTCTCGGTGGCGATATAGTTGACATGGAAATCTATCTTGTTGCCGAAGGCCTTGAGCACCTCTTTCATCGCGTCAAGCGCCTTGGTGCCGTAGGGGCACTGGCTCATCACGAACAGGTCGAGCCGGTCCTTCTTCTCCTCACGGCAAACGAGGTTACCTTTGCAGGTGTCGTCGGCGCAATCTATCTTGCCGTCGCCGGTGTCATCCTGCTGGTTGTCGCATATCTCGGCGGTCGGATCGAACTTGCCGCCGACGCGGAGCATCTTCTTGTCGTTCACATCGAGCATCCAGCGCTGGACCTGCTGGAAACCGGGATCCTCGGTGACATTCTTGTCGAACAGGAACGCGGGAAGCAGGCGCGCCTCGGTCGCCTTGAGGGTCTCATAAAGTTTCTTACCCTCTTCGGTACCGTAGTCTATCTTCTTCTCGACAAGACCCGGGAAGATGTTCTTCATCTGATTGACGATCGGATCGACGACACACTTGGTGCAACGGGCGTCGGTAAGGACCGTCAGATCGACCTTCTTGGGGGCCGGTATCGCCTTACAGGGTTCCGGCTTGTTCTCCGGTTTGTAGACCTCGCAGATATTGCGGAGAAAATCGTTCTCGGTGCGACCGCCTTTCTTGTAGCGTTCGCCGTTTATGAAGATGGTCGGTGAGCCGGTCGCGCCCTTTTCCTTGGAAAGGTCGTAGGAGGCCTTGAGGAGGGCTTTCCCCTCTTCACCGTCGGCACACGCCTTGATCTTCGCGCCGTCGATCTTCGCCTCGGTGGCGCAGGCATCGAAGTTCTCGGGTATCTTCCGGTATTCCTTGTTCATGCAGGCGACAAGGTTCATGTAGGTCTTGGGGAAATGTTTCGCGGCGCAGATCTGGAGTAGGTTGCCTTTGACCTCGTTCTCACCATGCATCGAGGTGAGCGTACCATCCTCTTTCACCTGACCGATGAAGTTGCGGTTGAACTCGACCGCGTTGCCCAGCTTGTCGAGCACCGGCTTGATCCCGGTATCGACCTGCACGCCGAAGGGACACTGCGACATGATGTGGAAATCGACCTTGACCGTTTCTTTCGGCTTCGCGCCCATTTTGTCGCATGACACGAAGAAGCAGGCGATCAACGCCGCCAAGGCGATCACGAAACTTTTCTTCACGGGATTCCTCCTCACGATATGTTGGTAATGGAACATCTTGCAGAGCATCATATCCTTCTGCAACCGACCGCTTCTCATAGCGCGACTTAGGGTGATTGTCAATTTTTTGTTCCCGCTCCTTCAACAGAACATCCTGAATAAAACTCATCAACATACTGTAATCACTTGATCATATCGTTGCCCATAAAGATAGGCAAAAAGAAAAAACGGGGCGCATCAAGGAGTTAGGCCCTGAAACGGAAGGGGTTATCAACAGCGGTGTTGAAAACCGCTGTCGTGACGATCAGGAGCGGCGCGGGATCCTGCGTATCTCGACACGGGCGATGTGTCGCTCATCGCTTTCGGCGACGCGGAACACAACCCCCTGATATTCGAACTTGTAACCTTTCGCCGGCACCGATCCGGCGTGGGCGGTGATGAAGCCGCCGAGTGAATTGTATTCGCCGTCATCGGGCAGCGTTATCCCCAGTTCCTCTTCGAGGTCGTATATCGACATGTGGGCATCCACACTGATGACATCGTCCTTGAGTTTGATGATGGGATGGGCATCCTTGTCGACCTCGTCCTTGATGTCGCCGACCAGTTCCTCAAGGATGTCCTCCAGCGTGATGATGCCGGAAGTGCCGCCGAATTCGTCAACGACAACGGCCATGTGGATGCGCCGGGACTGCATCGCCTTGAGCGTATCGCTGATCTTCTGACTTTCGGGCGCAAAGAGGACCGGCCGGCGCAGGTAGGGCGCTATCGGACGGCTCAGATCGACGCCTCCCTTGGCGAATTCGGCCACAAGGCTCTTGGAAAGCAGGATACCGTGCACATTGTCTATGTTCTCTTCATAGACCGGGATACGGGAATGTCCCCACTCCGATATCTTCGTAAGCGCCTCCCCTATGGAATCGGTCGTTTCAAGGAAGTGAACATCGGTCCGGGGTATCATGACCTCCCCGACGAGCGTCTCGCGAAATTCCACAACCGATGAGAGGAGTTCCCCCTGCTCTTCTTTCTCGAAGACGCCGTGCTCGCTCCCCTTCCGTATCATATACTCTATGTCGTGCTGGGTGATGTTGAGTCCCTCTTGTCCCATATCTTTGCCTCCCATGAGGCGGACAAGAAGACGAGAGAATCTCGAAAGGATCACGGCGGCGGGCCAGAAGATCAGGTCGAACACCCGCAGGAATGCCAACGCGGGTAGCGCCACCTTCTCCGGGTTCAGTTTCGCATAGGTCTTCGGGGTTATCTCGCCGAATATCAGGACGATGAGCGTCATCAGGCCGACCGCCGCCGCATCGGCGAAACTGCCGATATAGTGGTGGGCGATGCGGGCGGCAAGGACCGAGGCGAGGATGTTGACGAGATTGTTGCCTATCAGGATGGTAGAGAGCAGCAGACTCGGCTTGACGAGCCACTTTTTCAGCAACCCCGCGGCATACGGGTGCTTTTCGAGCAGATCGTGCGCCTTCGTGTCGGAAAGCGCGGTCAGGGCCGTTTCGGTGGCGCTGAAAAAGGCGCTGAAGAAAAGGGAGAGGATGACGACGACGATCTCGAAATGAACGGCTGGGCCTGAAGGGAGAGGGTCCAAGATGTTCTCCATGTTCTGTTCATAAAGGGCCAAGGAACCGGAAGCCCTTGTGTTGTATCAGATTCTCCGTATTTATCAACTATTCCGTTCCCCGGAACTTATTCTCATCATCTCAAGAGAAACTTTTCTCTTTTTAATACGGTCACTTAGATAGAAAAAAGAGTTGCCGACTGATAAAAAAAAGCGCATGAGCCACCAAATATAGTGTGGGCTCCTTGTGAAAAACACGACCGAGGGAGGCGACCATGGAACGCATCTTTAGATTGTTGACCTTGTTCATCGTGTTAGCCGTATTCACCGCTTGTTCCGATCTGCGGCAAACGGAGGACATCCATTCGGGCGAAGAACATTACACCGACTACCCGACGAACGGCACCAGCGACAATTCCACCCTCGTTCCCGACAGCACGACGAACGACAATGCGTCCTACAGCGACACGGACGCAGGGGTAAAAGCAGATGCCGAACTGCCCGACGAGAACGCTGCGGACGATCAGGGACCCGATGCCGACACCGCCTCGACCGAGAATCCCTTCGTCGATACTGCCGAACAGCCGGTATCCACCTTCTCAATCGATGTCGATACCGCCTCCTACAGTCTGGTTCGTCGCTATATCACGGAAATGAACATGATGCCGCCGGTCGAGTATGTCCGCATCGAGGAGATGATCAATTACTTTAGTTACGACTATCCCGAAGCGCCGGAGGGGGATCCTTTCTCGGCCACCATTGAAATGGCGCCATCGCCGTGGAACGAGGGGACCGATATCATCATGATCGGCCTCAAGGGAAAGACCCTAAAACCGGGGATGGTCCCGCTATCCAATCTCGTATTTCTGCTTGATGTCTCCGGCTCGATGTCAAGTGATGACAAGTTGCCGCTCCTTCAGAAGGCCTTCGTCTTGTTGGTCGATCATCTCAAGGATACCGACCGGGTCGCTATCGTGACCTACGCCGGGGCGGCGGGGGTTGCGCTCGAGTCAACGCCTGGAAGTGAGAAGGAAAAGATCAAGAACGCCATAAACTCCCTGACCTCGGGCGGATCGACAGCCGGCGCGCAGGGGATCATCACCGCCTATGAGATCGCCGCACAGAACTTTATCGAAGGGGGCAACAACCGCGTCATCCTTGCCACCGACGGCGATTTCAATGTCGGCGTGAGTAGCGACGAGGCGATGGAGGAACTCATCACCGAGAAACGCGAGAGCGACATCTTCCTGACCACGCTCGGGTTCGGCGTGGGAAATCTGCAGGATTCCAAACTCGAGATACTGGCCGATAAGGGGAACGGGAACTACTTCTACATCGATAACCTCAACGAGGCAAAAAAGGTGTTCGTGAAGGATCTGGTGGGAAATCTCTTCACGATCGCCAAGGATGTGAAGATACAGGTCGAATTCAACCCCGAGAAAATCGAGAAATATCGTCTCATCGGTTACGAGAACCGCGTGATGGCCAACGAGGACTTTGAGGACGATACCAAGGATGCGGGCGAGATCGGCGCGGGTCATGCCGTTACCGCCTATTACGAGGTATATCGGACGCCTCAGAAATTCATGAACCGTTATATCGGGAACGACGACGACACCCTCTTGAGCGACGAGGAGCCGACGACCGACGATACGGCGGTCTCTGATGATGACTTCGCGCCCGTCGATTTCGGAGACGACGAGCTGATGCAACTGCGTCTGCGCTACAAAGAACCAACTGAAGACACAAGCACCTATATGGAAAAAATGCTGACCGAGATGAACTACGACCTCATCATGTCGGAGAACATGGGATTTTCCTCGGCGGTCGTGGAATTCGCGATGATCGTCCGCCGCTCGCAGTACAAGGAGGAGTCCTCTTACGATCGGGTGCTGGACCGGGCCGCCAAACATATCGGGCTTGACGCATGGGGCTTCCGCGGTGAGTTCCTCGAGATCGTCGAAAAAGCGAAACAGATAGATCAGTAACCCCTTTTTATTGCCTTACCTCACCAACGAGAGTATCCTCCCGAACGGGATCTTTTCCGGAGGGAACGGACCGATGAGACCGATATGCTCATTTGTTATGACATGCTTTCTTTCGATCGCCTGCGCACCGGTCGCGGAGAGTGACCCCATCGCGACAGGCGATGGCGAAGCGGGGGAACAGGAGGTGGTTGACAATGGTCTGTCGGATCCGTCGGATCAGACCGATCAGACCGATCAGTCGGATCAATTCGAGTTCCCCGATGAGCCGGTCGTCGATGAGCCCGTCGTCGACGAAGCGCCCGACATCGACGAACCGGTCATTGAGTTCGATGAACCCGACCCGGCCCTCCAGCCGATCGCCTACCTCGTGACGGTCGAGGCGCTCCGCCATACCTTTGAGGAACTGGCGACCATGCACTCGATCACCGACATACCGACGGCGGTGGTGACGGTAGAAGATATCTGTGGCGGTTCGTGCGACGACGGCGACCCGCGCAACGACACCGCGGCGGCGATAAAGGCATGGGCGACGACCCGCCCGGGGATCCAACACCTCATCCTCGGCGGCGACATCGAACTGGTGCCGTCGCGCGCCGTCCATGACAGATATTCGAATGTCGTCGCGGGCACCTACGAGGAGGACCTCAAGAGCGACCACTACTATGCCGACCTCTCCGAATGGGACAGCAACCACAACGGCATCTACGCCGAGGATCCCGGCGACGCCCCTGACCTGCTCCCCGAACTGGCGGTATCGCGCATCCCGGTCTCGGACCATGACGAGGCGGCCCGCTATGTCGCCAAGGCGCGGGAATACCTCTCCGCCTACAACAGCGCCGACATGCAGAAGGCGCTTCTCATCGCCAATATCGCGACCAACTACAACGGCATCGACATCAACGCCGGCTACTATTTCGAGAACGAAGGGCGGACCGTCGACGCCTTCCCGACGACCTTCACCCTGCGGCGGCTCTACAAGCAGACCCTGCCGCCGCCGAGTCTCGCCGCCGAAGCGCTGACGCTCGCCAAGGAGAAGGAGGCGCTCGAGGCGGGGGTGAACCTCGTCGTTCACAACGGCCACGGCTTCCCGACCCTGCTCACCTGCGAACAACAGGGCGACGATCTCGATTTCACCGGCGCGATGGCCTATGCGCTGACCAATCAGACGCCGCTGGTCTTCCTCTCCTGCGCCTGTCAGGCGGGACAGTTCGAGGCGCCGTTCACCTGGCACTACACCAACAGCGCCGGGGAACAGAAAGAACGCGTCTTCACCGATGATTCGGCGGGTGAACTGCTGGTCAACGCCCCGAACGGCGGCGCGATACTCTATCTCGGCAACACCACCACCGGCCTCGGACTCGCCGGGGGGAGCCAACTTATCGACGAGATGCTGGAATATGCCTTCGCCAACCCCCGACCGCTCGCCGGCGATGCGCTCAGGGCGGCGCGGCTGGCATTGCCGCAGAACGACACCTTCACCCCGCCGGTACTGACCGTACCGCTTCCGGTGGTCGATCCGGACAGTTGGGCATGGACGCAAAAGGCGGTGGTCTTGCTCGGCGACGGCGCGCTACCGTTGTGGACCGTCGCGACGCCCGTATCTCCCCTTCCTCTGTTCAGCGCCGAAAAGGTCGCGGGCGGGGCACGCCTCACCATCACGAACATCCCGGCCGGATCGACGGCGCGAATCCATTTCTGCGGTGGCGTCTATACGGTCCCGACGGGAGAGAGCGAACTGACCGTTACCGCCCCGGGCGACTGCCTGACTGCCGAAGCGGCCCTCGCCTCGCCCGCGACGCAGTATTGGTTCGATTCGATACCGTTACTGTGATCCGCTGATGTTCACGGGGTGATGAACCGGTCGTAGAACAGCCGGGCCGCATCGGCGAGCCGTCCGCGATCGACCAGCATGCTGATACGGAACGAACTGGTGTGGATGCTCCCGATGCCGATGCCGTGCTCGCGTAGGATCGCGACCGCATCGCCGAGGAATTCGTGCCGTTCGGTGATGCCGGCGCCGACGAGCGAGATGGCGGAAAGATCGCGGCGCACGGTCACCGCTGCGCCGAAACGGGCCGTCAGTTCCTCCAGCACCTGATCGAGATGGTAGTTCTCCTTTTCGGGGATGATGAAACTGCCGTCCATCGCGGCGGTGTCGCTCTGATGGAACGATATCTGCTTTATCCGCAATCCGCTCTTTTCGGCGAACCGGATCGCCTCCATCACCGTCGCCTCACCGGTGCGGACCCTGACCATGACCACCCGTTCCTCGGTCGCGATGCCGACGACCCTCGGCTTGATGCGCCCCTCAAGGTCGGCGATGACCGTCCCTTCCGATTCCGGCTCGAAGGTGTTCTTGCAGTGTATGGCGATACCGTCCGGCTTGGCGAACTCGACCGCCTTAGGGTGCAGCACCTTGGCGCCCGCCTCGGCGAGTTCCTGCATCTCCTGATAGCCGAGCGCCGCTATCCGTTCCGGGTCCTTGAGGATACGCGGATCGGCGGCATAGACCCCTGTCACATCGGAGTATATCTCGCAGGTGGCGGCGCCGAGCGCCGCCGCGAGGGCGACCGCCGAAACATCGGAACCTCCGCGCCCCAGCGTCGTGACCTCTTTGGAGAAAGAGACGCCCTGAAACCCGCCGACGACGACGACGCACCCCTCTTCAAGCGCCTTTTTCACGCGGAAGGGACGGACCTCGATGATGCGGGCGTTGGTATG
>JAKLFG010000071.1 GCA_022711315.1 bacterium
GTGACGCACCGGGTGATAGTGTCGTGATGTTGACGCGCCAGTATCTCGGTCGGCGCCATGATGACGGCGCGATAGCCCGACGCGATGACATCGAGCGCCGCGAGAAGCATCACGATGGTCTTGCCGCTCCCGACATCGCCCTGCAGAAGGCGCATCATCGGTTCGGGCGCGGCGAGGTCGCGCCGTATCTCGGCGAGCACGCGTCGCTGGGCGTTAGTGAGGGAGAAAGGGAGCGCCTTTTCGACGGCCGCCGCCTGTCTTGAGAAGGGGCGTACCGTACGCGGTTTGCGCGGGGCGGTCTCGCGGCGGAGCAGGTGGGCGCCGTACTGCAGGAAGAACATCTTGTCGAACGCGAGCCGCCGGTGGTAGAGGGTGCCGAGCGCCACGGTCTCGTCGGCGGGCAGGTCTGCGGCGGGAAAATGGACATTGAGTATCGAGAGTATGAGGTCGGGCCAGTCGTACCGGCCGCGCGCCACCGGCGGCAGCCAGTCGCCGTCGAACTTCATGAGCCGGAGCGATGCCTCGCGGACGGCGCGCAGGTGGAATAGTCTCGATACCCCCGGTATGCGCCGGTAGAGCGGAACGGTGCCCGACAGCAGTTCTTTCCACACCTCATCATACCGGAAGATGTCGGGATTGGTGAAGGAGGGGATGACGGTGCGGCGGCTCACCTCGCCCGAGACGATGACCTCGCTCCCCTCGGGGAACTGCGCCGCGTAGCCTTTGCCTATCTTACCGAAGAAACTCACCGGTATCTTCGCGGGGCCGATGGCCATCTCCATCGTCCACGGCGCGGTGGCGCGCCACGCCGGCTTCCATTTCACCACGGTGCCGGTCGCCGTCGCAATGTCGCCGGGGGCGACGCCTGCGAGATCGGCGGTCAGTATGCGGGTCTCGTAGCGTTCGGGGAGCGTATCGACAAGGAGATCAAAAACGGTGTCGCCGATCTCCTTTTTCATCTTGCGCAGTTGCCCGGTCGAAAGCGGCACGACCGACTCGATGTCCTGCGCGAGGAAGGAGATCAGTTTCTCGCCCGCGGCGAGGAAATGGGCCGGATCGCCGGCGAGCAGGCGGCTCACGATCGGGAAGAGCGAGAGTATCGGCTCCTCGCGGAGCATTCCCGACCAGGGGGGCAACGCCTCACGCAGGTCGGCACGGATAAGACGGGTCTCGCCTTTGAGGATGAACGCTATCTCACGCGGGGTGAGGCCCCGTTCCCGCGCGTAGGCCGTTATCGCCGCGGCGGGGATATCAGACGAACTTAACCGAGACGATCTCATATTTCCGCGCACCGGACGGGGTCTGGACCGTCACCTCGTCGCCGACCTCGCGACCGATGAGAGCGCCGCCGATGGGCGAGCGGACCGATATTTTGCCCTTATTGAGGTCCGCCTCGACCTCGCCGACCACCTGATAGGTCATCTCACTTTCCTTTTCAAGGTCGAACAGCGTCACCGTCGCGCCGAACAGCACCCGTTCGCCCGACAGTCCCGCCGGGTCTATCACCTCGGCGGTGGCGACGATGCCTTCGAGGTTCTTTATCCGTCCCTCTATGAAGCCCTGCCGTTCCTTGGCGGCATGATACTCGGCGTTCTCCGAGAGGTCGCCGTGCGACCGGGCCTCGGCGATCGCCTTGATGATGGCGGGACGATCGACCTTCTTGAGATGATCGAGTTCCTTTTTGATCGCGGCATATCCGCGGGTCGTGATCGGGTAGGTGGCCATTGCGCTTTTCTCCTTCAGCAGACCGGAAGAACAGGCGTCCCATCATAACCGCACACGATCGATAATCAAGAAAAGAGACTATGTTTCCGATATCACGGTCGAAAAAAGATGGGAAGCGTTAGTGCTGTCCCGATGGATGTCCGATGCCCGTCAGAGGGTGTCGATCGTTCTGTCCACCTCTCGTCCCTCCCTCGCGGACCCCTCGGTCCCGGGGGAGGGATGTTTTCTATCGGGCTTTTTCGTCCCGGCCGGAGGAAACGATGATGATGGCCGCGACCGCCAGAACGAAACTGACGAGCCGTGCCGTGATGAGGCTGTCAAGCGCGGGGATGCTCGACCATATGACGGTGGTCAGCGTTCCGGTGAGCATACCGGCGATGACGCCGGGGCCGGAGGTCTTTTTCCACAGGAGTGTGAGCAGTATCGCCGGGCCGAACGAGGAGCCGAGCCCGGACCACGCGTAGGAGACCATCGCGAAGATCAGTTTGTCGGAATACAGGGCGAGCAGGATACCGGCGATGCCGACCGAAAGCGTGATGAGGCGCGAGAAGGCGACCATCGCCCGGTCGGAGAGTTGCCGTCCCAGTGTCTTGCGGTAGAAATCCTCGATGATGGCAGACGATATGACCAGCAGTTGGCTGTCGGCGGTCGACATCATCGCCGCGATGGCTCCCGATATCAGGATGCCGGCCAGCCAGCCGGGCAACAGTTCGGTGGCCAGCGACGGCATCGCCTTTTCGGGATCGGCGTAGAACCCCCTGCCGTGCAGGGCGAGCGCGGCAAGGCCGATGATGATGGCGCCGGTGAAGGCGGGTACGGCCCATGCGAAGGCGATACGGCGGCCGATCTTGATCTCCTGCGGCGTGCGGATCGCCATGAATTTGGTGAGGAGGTGCGGCTGGCCCATGTAGCCGAGCCCCCACGAAAGGCCGCCGATGACCGCCGCAATGCCGGCCCAGTCCGCCTTCCCGGCGGTGAGACTGCCGACCGTCCCGGCGTTCGCTACCGCGTCGGAGAGGCAGACCCCCTGCGCATGCAATTCGAAAAGGGCGACGACCGGCAGGATGACCAGCGTCGCTATCATCAGAAGTCCCTGTATCAGGTCGGTCCAGACCACCGCCATGAAGCCGCCCATCATGGTGTAGATGACGATGATCGCCGCGCCGATGATGATGCCCCAGATGTGCGGGATGTCGAAGGTGACATTGAGCACCTTGCCCGCGCCGTTCATCTGGGCCGCAAGGTAGAAGGTGAAGAAGAAAATGATGATGAGCATCGCCAGCGACCGTATCGGCCGGGCGTGTTCACCGAACCGCGCCGCGAGATATTCGGGCAGAGTGATCGCCTTGTAGCGCTCCGTTTCGATGCGGAGCCGTTCGGCGATGACATACCACGAGAACATGATGCCCGACACGCAGCCGACGGCGGTCCAGACCTCGATGAGGCCGACCGCGAGCGCCGCTCCGGGGAGTCCGAGCAGCAGCCACGCCGATTCGCCGCTGGTCCGCTCCGAGAAGGCGGTGAGCCACGGCCCCAGTTTCCGGCCGCCGATGTAATAGTCGCTGGTCGATTCGTTCAGCCGCCAGGTGACGATACCGACCCCCAGCATCATGCACAGATACAGAATGAATCCAACGAGTGTCGCCGTCATCTTTCTCTCCCTAAAAAACTTACCGAGAAAAGCAGAACAAGAACCATGATGGGCCGTATCTTTATCATGGCTACAACCGGATAACACCCCATTCGGTGACGGTGAAGCCGTCGCGGGTGAAGGGGACAGGGGCGTCGGGCGGTTCTATGGTGACCGGCTCGGCGGTCGTCTCGATGACATACCGGTGCCGCAGGAGGCTGTCGGGCGTCACCGACAGATCGAGCGTTTCAAGGGTGCGGATGACGGCATTGTCCTGCGGGTAGACGATGAGATAACCCGGTTCGGCCAGAAGCGGCATCCACCACTCGATGAAATCCTCGATCTCCTGCCCGACAAAGCCTCTGGCGGCAAGATCGTTGCGGAAGAACTGCTCCATTTCGTCGGTTGACACGAGGTAGCCCCGTTCGCGCTGCCAGCCGTTGGGCTGAACGCTCTCATAAAAAAGGAATCGCCACTGGCCGTCTATCATGCCGTCGGGCGTCACATGGACATCCCAGCCGTCATCGTAAAGTGGTTCCGACACTGTGACGCGGCCTCCCTGCGGGAAACCGATCCGCACGGTGATATCCATCGGTGCAGTGGGGTAGAGGTAGATATTGGGTTTCACATCGTCCTGCCATATCTCGCCGCATTCGGCAGAATTGCCGTAATCATGACATTCTTTCGATGATCCGCAGTCTTCCTTGAAGACCCATTTGCCGTCTTCGCACAGGTAAAGACTGTTGTTGGCGCAGCCGAGAAGTCCTTCTTGTCCTTCACAACTCTTAAAAACACACTCCGCATAATATACACCGTCCGCAAATTCTTCCCTGCAGCCGTTGTATATATCGCCTCCGCAATATTCGAGCGTAGCCCAATCGGTGCCTGCGGCACAAATATTCACATAACTTTCCTCCGAAAAGTCGTTCTTCACGCACATTGTATCGTTGATGCGGCATTCGTCTTTATCATCGGGTTCGCTCATATCTTGGCAGACGGCTCGGTAAGCTTCATTCTCGATGTGTTGGTAGCAATCTTGCAATTCACCGCAGTCCTGCTTGAGTTGCCACCCTTGCGCGGTGCATATTTCAATGGATCGGTCATCTGATCCGCATCGTTCGTCATCCATGCGACAGATCGTGTCCCAATCGTCAGGAGCGGTTCTGTCGCTGTCGTCCGACGACCCATCGGCATCGTCCCACGGGGAAACGGTGTCGAAATCAGGTGCCGCTGTCCCCTCGGAGTCGATCACGGAGGTCCCGTCGCATGCCGCGATGAATAGAAATGCGAAGATGATGACAAGCCATTTCATGAAACACCCCTCTGTTGAAAGAATAGACCCGGGAGTAAAATAACATTTCCGAACGGGAAGTCAATCGGAAAGAATTTAAAAGGCAACCGGAAAGAATAAAAGGACGACAGAGACAAAAGGGACTTAAAAGACAGAGTAGAATTTTTCTCTATCCTTTATGTCCTTTCAGTCTTTTATGTCCCTTTCCCCCAAATTATTATCCCACCATTCCCTGAACTGTCTGACCCCGTCGGCCACATGGAACAGTTTGCGGTCGCGTTTCCTGAGCCGCGTCGGGTTGTCGATGATGGAGAAATTGGCGTTGACCGGCGCGAAACGGGCCGCCTTGGCGCGCAGTTTGCGGAGCAGGCCGCCGCTCATCGTCGCGGCGGGCGGCAGGGGCAGGGTCTTACCCTCGGACCGGGCGACGATGGCAAGCGCGGTGTAGAGCCCCGAGAAGATCGATTCGTTGTAGCCCTCGACGCCCGAGAGTTGACCCGCGACATAGGTATCGGGGTGCTTCAGCAGGTTCAGATCGTCGGCGAGCAGTTCGGGGGCGTTGATGTAGGAATTGCGGTGCACCGAACCGTAGCGGAGGAATTCGGCCTGTTCCAACCCCGGTAGCAGGCGGAACACCTCGCGTTGGGCCTGTTGCCGCATCCGGGTCTGACAGCCGACGATATTGAAGGCGCTCCGTTCGATGTTCTCGGCCCGCAGTTGCACGACGGCGTACGGTCGTTGCCCCTCGACCTCGAACCCGACCGGCCGGAAGGGACCGAACGAAAGGGTGTTCCTGCCGCGTTCGGCCATCGTCTCTATCGGCATGCACCGGTCGAAGAACTGCGGCCGCTCGTGATCGGCGTAGGGGAGTTTGTCGGCGGTAAGAAGCGCATCGACGAACCGGTCGTACTCCTGCCGGGTGAGCGCGCAGTTCAGGAAGTCGGGCTGGCCCTTCTCGTACCGGTCGGCCCAGAAGAGTTTGGTCAGGTCGAGCCCTTCGGCGCTCACGATGGGAGCGATAGCGTCATAAAAATAGTGGTTGTCGGCCGACAGGCTCGCGAGTAGTCGCGGCGAGGTGAGCGGCCCGGTCGCGACGATGTAAAGATCGGCGGCAAAGCGTTCGCGCAGGGCGTCGAGCGAGTCGACGGCGGTGTTTTGCATATAGGTGATGCCGGGTTCGGCGGCGAGGAGCCCGAGCGTCGCTTCCGAAAAACGGTCGCGATCGACCGCTAGACTTTCACCTGCCGGGACCTTAACGGTGTCGGCCGCCCGCAGGAGGAACGATCCGGCGATGCGGCATTCCTCCTTGAGTTGGTAACTGGGGGTCGCGTCCGATTCCGATTTGAGCGAGTTGCTGCAGACCAGTTCGGCGGGGCCGTCGAGGTGATAGACCGCCGGTTCGACCTTGGCTGGTTTCGCCTCGATGAGGGTCACGGTGACGCCGCGCGCCGCGAGTTGGAGCGCCGCCTCACAGCCGGCAAGCCCGGCGCCGAGGATGGTGACGCGTCTCACCTAGGACTTGACCTTCTCGCCGCAGATGCCGCAGGCGACGCCCGATTTCTTCTCGACCATGTAGGCGGCGCCGCACTTGGCGCAGGTCTGGCCCGCTATCGGGGGATACCACGAAACGAAATCGCATTTCGGGTAGTTGCTACAGCCATAGAACACCTTGCCCTTCTGGGAGCGTCGCTTCTGCACGGTGCCGCCGCAGTCCTTCTTCGGGCAGGGGCCGAACTCCTCGATCTCGCGGACGATGGTCTTGCATTTCGGGTAGTTCGAACAGGCCTTGAAGGGGCCAAAGCGCCCCTGCTTCATGGCGAGTTGCGCGCCGCAGTTCGGGCATTTCTCCTCGAGCAGTTGCGGCTCGTCGCGGCGGTTCTCGCCGAGATGTATCTTGTCGCCCTCCTTGACCATGTCGCCCGAGAACGAGCAGTCGGGGTACTTTTCGCAGGAAAGGAAGGGGATGTTGCCTTTCTTGGAAAACCGGACGACGAGCCGCCCGCCGCACTTGGGACAGTTCTCTTCGGCGTATATCCGTTTCTTGCCCGACCCCTTGAGCGTTTCAAGACTTTCGGCGCGGTTCTCCTCGAAGGCGGCGTAGAATTCCTTGAGCACCGCGAGCCATTTCGCCTCGCCCGCTTCGATGCGGTCGAGTTTCTCCTCCATCTCGGCGGTGAATGTCACATTGATGATTTTCGGGAAGAACTGCTGGAGCGTGTCGCTCACGAGTCCGCCGAGATCGGTCGAACCGAGCGTCCCCTTGGGCTCCTTGAGCCGGTCGACATATTTGCGGGCGATGATGTGGTTGATGATGGCGGCGTAGGTCGAGGGGCGGCCGATGCCTTTCTCTTCAAGTTCCTTGACGAGCGATCCCTCCGTGTAGCGCGACGGCGGTTTGGTGAAGTTCTGTTCCTTGGACACCTCGGCGAGCGCGAGCGGCTCGTTCTCGGTGAACGCCGGGAGCGTCTCCTCGCGGCCGTTTCCCCGTTCCCATATCTTGCGGTAGCCGTCGAACACCATGACCGAGCCGGTCTTGCGGAACGACAGGTCCTTCGCCGCGTCGCTGACGGTGACGACCGTCTGGTCGAACTCGGCTTCCTTCATCTGGGTCGCGACGAACCGGCGCCAGATGAGGGTGTAGATATTGAGTTCCTCTTTGGTCAGGTAGGGCTTGACCTTTTCGGGGGTATAGGAGACATCGGTGGGGCGTATCGCCTCGTGGGCGTCCTGTATCTTCCCTTTCTTGTTCTCGTAGGTGCGGGTGACGGGGCAGAGATAGGTGTCGCCGTACTCCTTCGCGACGAACTCGCGCAGTTTCGCGTTCGCCTCGGGCGATACGCGGAACGAATCGGTACGCATGTAGGTGATGAGGCCGAACGGGCCTTCCGCGCCTATCTCCTTGCCTTCATAGAGCGATTGGGCGACCCGCATGATGCGGTCGGCCGTGAAGTGGTACACCCGCGACGCCTCCTGCTGGAGCGCCGAGGTGTTGAAGGGCGGGAGCGGGTTCTCCTTGCGCCGTTTCTGTTCGATAGACTCGATCTTCCACCCGGTCGCGGCGCGGATGCGCTTCTCTATCTCGATCGCCTCGCGTTCGTTCCCTATCTTCGGTTTCTGGCCCTGCACCTTGTCGAGCGCGATGTCGACCGTATCGCCGCCGTCACGGCGGAAGAGGCCCTTTATGTTCCAGTATTCCTCGGGAACGAAGGCCGCTATCTCCCGCTCGCGGTCCACGATGAACTTGAGCGCGACCGACTGGACGCGGCCCGCCGAAAGCCCCTTCTTGACCGATTTCCACAGGAACGGCGACAGCCGGTAGCCGACGATGCGGTCGAGTATCCGGCGCGCCTGCTGGGCGTTGAAAAGATCCTCGTTGAGTTCTATCTTCTCGTCGATGGCCTTGAGCACGCCGCTTTTGGTGATCTCATGGAACAGGACGCGGTGTATGGGCTTTTCCTTATCCTTGAGGAAATGGGCGATATGGAACGCGATGGCCTCGCCTTCGCGGTCAGGGTCGGAGCCGAGGTATATCTCGTCGGCGCCCGCCGCCTCCTTCTGGATCATCTTGACCGTTTTCTCCTTGCCCTTGATGGTGACATAGGTCGGGGAGAACTCGTTGTCCACATCGACCCCGAAATCGTCCTCGGGCAGGTCGCGGATGTGCCCCATGGAGGCGAGCACGCGGAAGCCCTTCAGGTAGCGGGAGAGCGTTTTGGCCTTGGCCGGACTTTCAACGACGATAAGTTTCATCTCTGGGTACCTCGCTTCAGTGACAGGTGTATCGATTGCCCGGCATCTCGGCGACGACGCCCCGTATCACCAGCGGGAGCAGGAGTGCGGGAAGGTCGTGCGCCGGAAGTCCGGTGTGTTCCACTATCTCATCGAAGGCCGCGTCGTCGCCGCGTTCCCGGAGGAACCCCACGACGGCACGCTCGGCGGGGGAAAGGTCGTCGGGTATCGGCGCCGGTGCGGCGGACGGCGCGTCGGGTGACGGCAGGGCGCCGAACAGGTCGTCAAGCGAGGAGAGCAGTTCCACCCGCGGGTCGCCCTGATGTTTCTTCAGGAACTCGTAACTGCCGCGGAAGCCCTTCGCGTCCACCTCGCCGCCGGCGACATGGACCGTGCGGCCCGCTTCGAGGGCGTGACGGCCGGTCACGAGACTCCCGCTCCGCTCGCCCGCCTCGACGATGATCGTGGCGTCGGCAAGGAGCGCGATGGTGCGGTTGCGTAGCGGGAAGTTGCGCGGGAGCGGCCGGGTGCCCGGCTCGAACTGCGAAAGGAGCGCGCCGCACTTCGCGATGTCGGCGGCGAGCGCTATGTTCTCCTCGGGATAGAGGTTGTCGAGACCGGTGCCGAGCACCGCGATGGTGCGGCCGCCGGCGTTCAGCGCGGCTCGGTGCGCCTCGGTATCGATGCCGCGGGCGAGTCCGCTCACCACCGTGATGCCGTGGCGCGCGGCCGCCGTCGCTATGTTGCGCGCCAGTTCGATGCCGTACAGCGACGGTTTGCGGGTGCCGACCACCGCGACGGCGCGGGCGTCGGCCCGCTCCAGCATCCCCTCCATCCAGAGCGGGAGGCCGACGGGCGGCTCCCGGCGCAGGAAGTGGTCGGGGTGCAGGGGGTTGTCGGCGCGCAGGACTATCACAACGCCTCCAGGAATTCGGCGAGTTCCGTTATCTGGTCGTCGGGGGTCGAGGCGCCGGCGGTCAGCCCGATCGCCTCGACGCCGCGCAGGGTCTCGCGGTCGGCGGCGGTCAGGTCGGCGGGTGCTTCGATCCAGAAGGAACGGGGGTTCTCGGCGCTGACGATGGCGAAGAGTTTGGCGGTGTTTGAACTGTTGCGGCCGCCGATCACCACCATCGCGTCCATCGCGTGGGCCAGTTCGCGGGCCGTTTCCTGCCGCTGGAAGGTGGCATCGCAGACGGTGTTCTGGTATTCGAACGCGCATCGGGTCTCACGGCAGATACTTCCCATCCGCTCGATCAGTTGCCTGAAATGGTCGGGCTGGCTGGTCGTCTGGGCGACCGCGAAGAACTTTTCATGGGCGCGCAGGAACCGGTCGAGCGCCGTCACCGCGGTATCGGAAAGGTCGGGCGGGTGGACGAAGTAGGGGCCGTCGATGCGCGATACGAAGCCTTCGACCTCGGCGTGCGCCGCGTCGCCGAGCACCACGATGGCCCAGCCGTCGCGCGACCGTTCGGCGACGAGCCGGTGGATGCGCTGGACGAAGGGACAGGTGGTGTCGATGATGCGCAGGTCGGAGAAGGTCTTCAGATATTCCTCTTCGTCGCGGGTGATGCCGTGCGACCGTATCACGATGACCGCGTGGTCGCGGATGCCGGACCGGTCGACGATCTCCACCCCGCGGTCGCGATAACTTTCAATGAAACGGGGATTGTGGATGAGCGGCCCGAACATGAGCACCGGGCGTCCTTCCTCGCGGCCGGTATCCAGCGCCTTGTCGAGGATGTCGACGGCCCGTTTGACGCCGAAACAGACGCCGGCGTAGGTGGCGGTCACGACCTTCGGCATACGCCCTGTCCCCACTTCTTTTCGGCGAGGTCGATGATGTAGGCGGCCGTCTCTTCGAGCGACATGGACGAGTTGTCGAGCAGTACCGCGTCGTCGGCGGGGCGGAGCGGGCAGGCGGCCCGTTGGGTATCCTGATCGTCGCGGCGCCGTATCTCTTCGAGCAGGTCCTCGTACGGCTTTTCCTCGAGTCCCGCCGTCTTGATGTCCTGCATGCGCCGGTCGGCGCGGCTCTCGGGCTTCGCGGTGAGGAATATCTTGAGATCGGCCTCGGGCATGATGACGGTCCCGATGTCGCGCCCCTCCATCACCACGCCGCCCTTCTCGGCGTACCGCCGCTGCATCGCGAAGAGCGCCTCGCGGACAAAGGGCAGGGCGCTCGCGGTCGAGGCGAGCATGCCGACCTGTTCGGTCCGTATCTGAGCGGTGACATCGCGGCCGTTCAGGAACACGCGGTTCTTCCCTTTCTCCATCCTGAAGGTGATCTGCAGGTCGGCCAGTATCCGGCGGATGCCCCGCTCGTCGTCGAGCGCGACATCGTTCATGATCATCTCGAAGGCGACGCAGCGGTACAGCGCGCCGGTGTCGATGTAGGAAAGGTCGAGTCGTTCGGCGAGCAGTTTGCTCACGGAACTCTTGCCGGCCCCCGCCGGCCCGTCTATCGCGATACGCAATTTCGTCATGGCGACCCCCGTCAAAAAAATCGGGGGCAGTATAGCCGGCATATAAGGGAAATCAAGAGATAGAAGGAAGGAAAAAGTAAACCTTACATAGTAAGGTTATTTTTTTGATTTTTGCCGGTGGCCGGTCTAGTATCGGTCCGGAACGACCGTTCACTGACTGAAAAGGAGTTGCCATGTCCATCAGCGAAAAACACGCCAAATGGCGCGAAGGCGCCTACAAGAAGACCATCGAGAAGTTCCCCGAACGGAAAAAGGAATTCAAGAGTTCATGGGGCGACACCGTGGAGCCGGTCTATGTCCCCGGCGACACCTGTCCGAACTACGACAAACTCGGCTTTCCCGGCGAATTCCCCTTCACCCGCGGCGTTCAGCCGACGATGTACCGCGGCAAATTCTGGACGATGCGCCAGTACGCCGGTTTCGGCACCGCCGAGGAATCGAACAAACGCTATAAATATCTGCTTGAACAGGGGCAGACGGGCCTGTCGGTCGCCTTCGACCTGCCGACGCAGATCGGCTATGACTCGGACCATGCGATGTCGGACGGCGAGGTGGGGAAGGTGGGCGTCGCGATAGACTCCCTGCGCGACATGGAAACGCTCTTCGACGGCATCCCGCTGGGGAAGGTCTCGACCTCGATGACCATCAACGCGACCGCCTCGGTGCTCCTTTCCATGTATATTGCCGTCGC
>JAKLFG010000072.1 GCA_022711315.1 bacterium
TCAACTGATCGGGAGAGTGGACGGCGCGGTGATCGTCACGACCCCCCAGCGGGTCGCCGCGGTCGATGTCCGCAAGTCGATATCGTTCTGCAATGAACTCAAGGTCCCGGTGGTCGGTGTCGTCGAGAACATGTCGGGGTTTCGCTGTCCTCACTGCGGGGAGGTGACCGATATCTTTCTGAGCGATGGCGGACGGAAACTCGCCGAAGAGCGCGGCGTGCCGTTCCTCGGCGCGGTGCCGATAGACCCGCTCATCGTCAAGTCGGGCGACGGTGGTTATCCGATGGCGGGGATCGATCAGGACGACGATACGCACCGGCGGTTCGCCGTCATCACGGCGGGCATCGACCAGTTTTTATCGAAAAAGATGGAATAAAAACAGGCTACTTGACATTATGAACTTTGGTGCATAATATGCGTTCGTGTTTGGCATGAAAGACAGTGAGGTGTTCGCATGACCTTGTTCCTGATCGTTCTGTTCACGCTTCTCGGATCGGTCTGTTCGGTCGGCATCGCCGCGCTTCTTTTGATCTTCAAGGGCCACCGACTCGCTTCCCTTACCAACCTGCTTATTCCCTATGCCATCGGCACGCTGCTCGGCGCCGCCTTTTTCGGCATGATACCGCACGCCTTGGAGCACCTTCCCAGCGCCACGGTCCTCCCCACGGTGCTTTTCGGTATCATGATCTTCTATCTGCTGGAAAAGATAACGCTGTGGCGGCATTGCCACGAACACGATCAACCGTGCACCGTACATACCCGTGCCGGGTCGATGATCCTTATCGGCGATTCGCTCCATAATTTAGTGGATGGCGTGGCGATCGGGGCGGCTTTCCTCGCCTCGGTGCCGGTCGGCATCGCCACGGCGGTCGCCGTCATCGCCCACGAGGTGCCGCAGGAGGTAGGCGATTTCGTGATCCTTCTGGAGAGCGGCTACTCCCGTTCCCGGGCGTTCTGGTATAATCTGCTTTCCAGCGTCGCTTCCCTGCCGGGGGCCGTTCTCGCCTATTATCTGCTTCCCTTCGTGTCGTCGGTGGTGCCATACCTGCTTGCCGTTTCGGCGGCGAGTTTCCTTTACATCGCGCTCGCCGATCTCGTTCCGGGTCGTCGTGCCACCGGAGGGATACGGAGCCTGCTGTGGGAGGTCCCGCTCATCCTGACGGGATTGCTTACGATCGTCGTGGTGCGGGAGGTCATAGGACACTGATGCCGCGCCCGAGAAAATGCCGCCGGGTGGGACGACCACCCACTTTTATTTGCTTCAAACCGCGTGCCGTTCCTTTTCGCAGTCTGAAAAAAGTGACCCTGTCGCTGGACGAATTCGAGGCGATACGGCTCGCCGACCACGAGGGACTGGAACATGCGGAGGCGTCCGAACGGATGAACATCTCGCGGCCGACCTTCACGCGGCTCGTCGAGGCGGCCCGCCACAAGACGGCGCAGGCCATCGTCGAGGGGACGGCGCTCGTCATCGAGGGGGGATCGGTCGATGTCGAGGGCGATTTCTGCCGCTGTCCGCGGTGCGGCGGGGTGCGGGAACACCGGCGCGGCGGTCACCATGAGCGGTGCGGTTACTGCGGTACCGAACACGATTGCAACGATACACAACCCATCACAGAGGAGAAACAGCCATGAAAGTATGCTTTCCCGTTGAAGAGAACAAAGGACTCGCCAGCATCGTTTACAACCATTTCGGTTCGTCGCCGATGTTCCTGCGGGTCGACACGGTCGACAACAGCGTGACGCTCATCACCAACAGCAACCAGCACCACGATCACGGTATGTGCCATCCGCTCGCGGCGCTTGACGGGCAGGAGGTCGATGCGCTCGTTCTCGGGGGCATCGGCGCCGGCGCGCTCGCTAAACTGACCGACGCCGGGATCGCCGTCTACCGCGCTGCGGCCCCGACGATACGGGAGAACCTCGATCTTATCGCGCAGAAAAAACTGCGCCCGATGGATGCCGCGTGCGGCGGTCACGGTCACGGCGGCGGGTGCGGTCACTAGGAGAACGCCATGCGGATAGTCCTGAACGGTCTCGAAAAGTCGTTCCTCGATCCGTCGGGGAACCGGCGGCGCGTTATCAGCGCGATATCGGCCGATATCGCGCCGGGGGCGCTCGTGGCGGTGACCGGGCCGTCGGGCGCCGGGAAGACGACCTTTTTCAACCTCGTGTCGGGTCTGTTTCTTCCCGACAGCGGCACGATAACGGCCGACAAGACCGAGTTGACCGCGCTTTCGGAGCGGGAACGCGACCGGTGGCGGGCCAAGGAGGTCGGCTACATATTCCAGACCTTCAACCTGCTTTCCGACCTTTCGATCATCGACAATGTCGTCCTGCCGCATATCCTCATCGGGAACGGCGCGAAGGGCGATCTTGAAAAACGGGCCGAAGAGTCGCTGACGGCGCTCGGGATCGGCGATCATCTGCGCAAGTATCCGCACCAACTTTCTGTCGGTCAGCGCCAGCGGGTGGCGGTGGCGCGGGCGCTTCTGGTCTCTCCGCGTATCATCATCGCAGATGAACCGACGGCCAATCTCGACGACGCATCGGCCCGCATCGTGGCCGACGCGATACTGACCCTGCGCGGCCGCTCGACCGTCTTTCTCGCCTCGCACGACGGCCGTTTCAACGCCGTGAAGCCCGACCATACTATCGCCCTTGGCGGGGAGGTGAGCCCATGCGTAAGGTGAACGCGCTTCTGACGCTGGTGTTCGCCTCGCTCAAGGGGAGACTCTTCGCGACGACCGTTTCCATCCTTGCCGTCGCGGCGGCGCTCGCGGTGGTCGCCGTGACCGGCATCGTATCGTTCGCCATCGCCAAGCAGGCGTTCGAGTCGGGACAGAAATATCCCTTCATCGTCGCCGCCGAGGGGGCGAGCGAGACGCAGATCATCCTTTCGACCATTTTCCACATCGACAAGCCGCGCGGCAAGATACCGTTCGATACCTACGAGTCGCTGAAAAAGGATCCGCGTGTCACGACCGCCTTTCCCATCGCCATGGCCGATTCGATAGGGGTATTCCCCATCATCGGGACCGACGGTGCCTTTGTGAAGGATATCGGGGCGACTTACCGCGGCGATATCGCGCTTGCCGATCCGCACGACGCGGTGCTCGGCGCGACTGTGGCGCGGCAACTGCTCATGGATATCGGGGCCGAATTCACCGGGACCCATGGCATGGGCGGTTCGGCCGACGAGGCGCACGAACATGCCGGTCATACCTACACCGTAAAAGGCATTCTGGACCCGACCGGTGGCCCCGAGGATGCGGCGGCTTACACCTCCTACAAGGCGGTGTGGGCGATCCACGCCCACGGCGAACACCACGAAGAGGGTGACCATCATGGCGAAGACCACGACCGCTACCATCTGTCCGACGGCATGCTGACCGCCGTCATGGCGCGCACCGCGAATCCGGTGCAGGTATTCGACCTGCAGCAGGAATACAGCCGTCCGGGGCTCACCACCGTCAACACTGCCAACGCCGTACGGTCATTCCAGAAGTACTTCAACACGGCGGGACTGGTCGCCACCTTCTTTGCGGGGCTCACGCTTCTCATCGCGGCGGCGCTCATACTCGCCATCACGCTGATGGCGCTCGACGCGCGGCTGCGGGAACTGGCGCTTCTGCGCATACTCGGCATCGGCCGCGGGGCGATAGCGCTCCTCATCATGTTGGAGACGCTTATCGTCACCGTTGCGGGCGTTCTGCTGGGATTCCTTCTCGGACACGGCATACCGGCCCTTTTCGCCAAAGCTATCGGTGCGCTGGTCGGTGCCTCGATAGAACCATGGCACATCGGCGCGAACGAACTGCCGGCCATTATCGGGGCGCTCCTGCTCGGACAGGCGGTCGCTCTCATCGCCATGCTCCGTGCCTACCACATGAACCTTGTCGAGGAAAGCGGGAAGAATTAACCCGCGTCACATCGAATTAAATTGAATTTCATCGGGAAGCGGATATAGTTTCGGCGTTGTGTGTTGACTTACCTTTTTTGGAGGACACGATGACCACGCAGTATGTTTATTTCTTCGGTCCCGACGGTTCCGAGGGGAACGCCACGATGAAGAACACCCTCGGCGGCAAAGGGGCCAACCTCGCCGAGATGTCTAACCTTGGTATCCCGGTCCCGGCCGGTTTCACCATCTCGACCGATATGTGCACCGTCTACTATAAGATGGACCGGAAATATCCGCCCGAACTGAAAAAGCAGGTGGCGGAGAATCTGGCGAAGATAGAGAAGGTGATGGGCAAAAAGTTCGGTTCGGCCCGCAACCCGCTCCTCGTGTCGGTCCGCTCGGGCGCCCGCGCCTCGATGCCCGGCATGATGGACACCATCCTCAACCTTGGCCTCAACGAGGACACGCTCAAGGGGCTCATCCGGAAACCGGGCGACGAGCGGTTCGCGTGGGATTCCTACCGCCGCTTCATCCAGATGTACGGTGATGTGGTCATGGGGCTCAAGCCGGAGAACAAGGACGAGGAGGATCCGTTCGAGGTGGTCATGCACCAACTCAAGAAAGAACGGAAGGCGAAACAGGACCTCGACCTGACGACCGCCGACCTCAAGGAACTCGTCAAGCGCTACAAGGCGGCCATCAAGAAGAAACTGGGGAAGGACTTCCCGACCGATCCCGAGGAACAGTTGTGGGGCGCCATCAACGCGGTGTTCGGTTCATGGATGAACGACCGCGCCATCCGCTACCGCAAGATGAACGAGATCCCCGACGAGTGGGGGACCGCGGTCAATGTGCAGGCGATGGTGTTCGGCAATATGGGCGCCGACTGCGCCACCGGCGTTGCCTTCACCCGCAACCCGGCGACCGGCGAGAACAAGTTCTTCGGTGAATACCTCATCAACGCGCAGGGAGAGGATGTCGTCGCCGGCATCCGTACCCCGCAACAGGTCACGCTCGAAGGGTCCCGCAAGTGGGCCACCGAGAACGGCATCAGCGAAAAGGACCGCAAGGCCAAGTACCCCTCGCTCGAGGAATATATGCCCACGACCTACAAACAACTCGTCGCGATCTACACGAAACTCGAAAAGCACTACCGCGACATGCAGGACATCGAATTCACGATAGAGGGCAAGAAACTCTACATGCTCCAGACCCGCAACGGCAAGCGGACCGCGGCGGCGGCGGTCAAGATCGCCGTCGACATGGTGAAGGAGGGACTCATCGACCGCGACGAAGCGCTCCTTCGCGTGAAACCGGCCGATCTCGACCAACTGCTCCACCCGCAGTTCATCAAGGCCGAGAAGGGCAAGGGCAGGATGATAGCGCGCGGCCTTCCGGCGAGCCCCGGCGCGGCGACCGGTCGCGTGGTGTTCAACGCCGAGGATGCCGAGAAATGGACCGAAAAGAAAGAAAAGGTGATACTCGTCCGCATCGAGACCAGCCCCGAGGACATCGGCGGCATGGCGGTCGCGCAGGGCATACTTACGGCGCGCGGCGGCATGACGAGCCATGCGGCGGTCGTGGCGCGCGGCATGGGTAAATGCTGCGTCGCCGGTTGCGGTGCTCTGCAGATAGATTACAAGGCGCGGACCCTCAAGGCCGACAAGGCGATGGTGAAAGAGGGCGACTGGATATCGCTCGACGGCTCGACCGGCGAGGTGTTCCTCGGCCAGATAAAGACCGAGGCGCCCAAGTTCGAAGGCGAGTTCGGCGTGCTGATGGGCTGGGCCGACGCACGGCGCACCCTCAAGGTCCGCACCAACGCCGACACCCCGCACGATTCGACCGTGGCGCGCAACTTCGGCGCCGAAGGGATCGGGCTCACCCGCACCGAGCACATGTTCTTCGAAGGCGACCGCATCCTCGCGGTCCGCGAGATGATACTGGCCGACGACGAAACGGGCCGCCGCAAGGCGCTCGCGAAACTCATCAAGCACCAGCGCGACGATTTCTACGGCATCTTCAAGGCGATGCGCGGCCTGCCGGTCACCATCCGCCTGCTCGATCCGCCGCTCCACGAGTTCCTCCCGCAGGAACTGCCTCAGCAGAAGGAAATGGCGCAGACCATGAAGATATCCCTGAAACAGGTGCAGGAGAAGGTCGAGGAACTCCACGAGTTCAACCCGATGCTCGGCCACCGCGGCTGTCGTCTGGGCATCACCTATCCCGAGATATCGGAGATGCAGGCCCGCGCCATCTTCGAGGCGGCGTGCGATCTCGCGAAAGAGAAGGTGCAGGTCCTGCCCGAGGTCATGATCCCGCTCGTCGGCGACAAGAAGGAATATCTCCATCAGGCCGACATCATCGTGAAGACCGCCGAAAAGGTCTTCGCCGAGAAGAAGATAAAGGTCAACTACATGGTCGGCACGATGATAGAGGTCCCGCGCGGCGCGGTGACCGCCGATGAGATAGCGCAGAGCGCCGAGTTCTTCTCGTTCGGCACCAACGACCTCACCCAGATGACGCTCGGCTTCTCGCGTGACGACGCGGGCCGCTTCATCAAGGTCTATATCGACGGCAAGATACTCGAAAAGGACCCGTTCCAGTCGATAGACCAGACCGGCGTCGGCCAACTGGTCGCAATGGCGTGCGAGAAAGGACGCAAGACCCGCCCGAACCTCAAACTCGGCGTCTGTGGCGAACACGGCGGCGATCCCGATTCGATAGACTTCTTCCATCGCGTCGGGCTCAACTATGTCTCCTGTTCGCCCTACCGCGTGCCGATAGCGCGCCTCGCGGCGGCGCAGGCGGCCATCAAGCACGACAAGGTGCGGATGGTCAAAGAGGCGGTCAAGAAAGGGGCCGAAACGATGGGCTCGCGGTTCTTCGCGACGGTGAGAACGGCAAGCGTCGAGGCGGAGAAACTGGGTAAGAAGGCGAAGATAGTCGCCCGCCGCACCGGAAAGAATGTCGAGCGGAAACTCAAGAAGAAGTAAGCCGTTCCAGCCGTTTCTTCACGCTTTCGGCGTGAAGTTCCTCCTGCCGCATGAGTTCTTCAAAGAGTTTAACCATGTCGGGCCCGAGATCGGTCAGCGCCAGCATCGTCTGGTAGAACTGCCGGGTATTGAGTTCGCGTTGATGGGCGATGGTCAGTATCTCGCGGGGGGTCGAGCGCGGGGAGACCTCGCCATGAACGATGAGCCGTTCGAGCGTACCGGCGGGGGCCGGGACCGTCCGACCGGGGCCAAGTGTCTTGAGGAGCGCGCGGACATTGTTCAGGTGCCCCTTTTCCTGTTCGGCGAGATCGCGGCAGAGTTCCTTGAGCCCTTTGTCGGTCATCGCCTCGGCGGCGAGCGAATAGAACGCGAAACTTTCGGTCTCTATCTTCGCGGCATGTTCGAGTATGTCGCGGGTGGTCAGTTCCCTCATGTCGTCCCTCCTTCGCGCAGATAGCGGTCGATGCCGACGGCGGCGGCGTGGCCGTTGGCGATGCCGTGGATGACATCGGGGCCCTGCACGATGTCGCCGCCGGCATAGAGCCATGGCACGCTCGTGCGGAAATGCCTGTCGACCTTCGGGCGGCCCCGTTCGAACACGATCTGGTTCTTCAGGTCGTCGGGCAGGTAGGAAAGATCCATCCCCTGACCGATCGATTCGACCACCATCGCGCCGCTGATCGCGATCTCGTCGGCGGTGTCGAAACGCGGGGCGAAGCGGCCGTTCTCATCGAATACCGACAGGCAGCGGACGAAGCGGGCCCCCGTCACGCGGTCGCCGTCGGTCTCGATATGGGTGGGCCCGTAGCCGGGACGGAGAATGACCCCCTCCTCGCGCGATTCGATGATCTCTTCGCGGTCGGCCGGCATGACATCCTCGGTCTCAAGGCACAGGAGCGTCACGCCGACTTTGCCGTATTTCCTCATCTGGAGGCGGGCGAGCGTCCGGGCGATGTCCATCGCGACATTGCCGCCGCCGATGACGATCGCCTCACCGGGGCAGAATATCTCTTCGCCGAGCGTCACGCGCCGCAGCAGGTCGATCGATTGGAACACCTTCGGGTGGTCGGCGCCGGGGACCTTGGTCGAGCGGCCGAGGTGGAGGCCGGTCGAGATGAAGAGGGCGTCGAACCGTTTGCGCAGGTCGTCGAGGGCGATATCCTTCCCGACGCGGGTGTTCAGCGTCAGTTTCACGCCGAGCCCCATCACGAAGGCGATGTCCTTGTCGAGCTGGTCGTAGGGGAGCCGATATTCGGGGATGCCGTAGCGCATCATGCCGCCGGCGGCGGGAAGCGCCTCGAATATCTCGACGGCGTGGCCCATCCGGGCGAGGTAGTAGGCGGCCGACAGCCCCGCCGGGCCGGCGCCGACGACGGCGACCTTCTTACCGGTGGCCGGTTCGGTCGCGCCGACGATGGCGCGGTACTGGTCCAGCGGCACCTGATCGGCGATGTGGCGTTTGAGCCAACGGATCGCGACCGGATCGCCCTCATGCCTGACGGCGCAGACCGATTCGCATTTGTGGGTGCAGACCCGTCCGCAGACCTCGGGGAGCGGGTTGGTATCGTAGAGGAGTCTGAGCCCCCGTTCATAGTCGCCGTCGCGTATCGCCGCGATGTAGTCGGGTATCGCCATGTGGGCGGGGCAGGTGGCGGTGCACAGGCCGCAGGCGACACAGCGGTCGGCTTCCTTGCGCGCCTCTTCCACCGAATAGCCCTTGACGATCTCGATGAACGAACCGATGCGGGCATCGGGGCCGAGCTCCTTCATGTGGACGCGCTCTTCGGGGGTGAGGCGGTGGTCGTCGGGCCGCTGATAGCCCAGCGCGGCATCGTCCCACTTCTTCCTGTCGACGCCGGGGGTGAAGCGGAAGGCGTCGGGATCGCGGTCGATCCACTGGTAGTCGTTGGACATGGTGAGCGACTTGGTCATGCAGACATCGACGCACAGGGCGCACCAGCAGCAGCGGCCGTAGTCGATCCGAGGGCGGAGCCCCGAATCGCCGTCCTTCGCCGAGATGCCGTCGACCGGGACCATGTCGATGGCGCCGTTCTGGCAGATCGTCTCGCAGGTGCCGCAGCCGATGCACTTCTTCACATCGTTCTTGTGGAAACCGCGGTAACGCGGCGCGCCGGGGCGCTGCCGGACCGGGTCGTCTATCGTCACCGGGTCGCGGAACAGGTTCTTCCAGACGGTGAAGGGTGAGAGGAGATCGCGTATCTTCATCGTCACCTCTCTATCTCGGGCGGGTAGGTGTGGAACGACACCATGAGCGCCGCGACATCGGATATGTTCACATTGATGATCAACCGTTCCAGAAGCGCCACGGCGTGGGTGTAGGAGGGGCCGCGGACATTCACGCGGCGCGGGTAGCCCGAACCGTCGGCGACGAGGTAGTAGCCGTATTCGCCGCGCGAACATTCGGCGCGGATGTAGGTCTCGCCGCGCGGCACCTTCCAGTGGAGGACATTGGGTATCTTCGCCATGAGCGGGCCGTCGTGCGGCATTTTGGCGAGTATCTGGCGGATGAGGTCGATGGAAAGAAGTACATCGCGGCGGCGGACATCGGCGCGGGTGTAGGCGTCGGAATCCTTACCCATGACCGGTTCAAAGTCGAGTTCGGGGTAGACGAGGTAGGGGAAGTCCCTGCGGACATCCTTGGCCACGCCGGCGGCGCGGGCGTTCGGCCCGGTGACGCCGTAGGGGTCGATGAGCGCCGGGTCGATAACGCCCAGCCCGATGGTGCGCTTCTTGAAGACGGCGTTGCAGAACATCGCCTCGTAGACATCCTTCATCGTGCTCTCGATCTCGCGGAGCGTCTCCTCCATCCGCTTCTCGAAGCCGTCGGGGAGGCCGTCACGGACGCCGCCCGGCAGGATGAACATGTGGTAGATGCGGGCGCCGGTCAACTCCTCGAACCGGTCGAGCATGAGGTCGCGGACATAGGTGGTCCACTGGCCGATGACCCCCATGCCGAGGCTTCCCGCCTGTCCGCCGAGGTACATCATGTAGGAATTGATGCGCCCCATCTCGAGGATGAGGGTCCGTATCCAGTCGGCGCGGCGCGGCGCGGTGATGCCCGAAAGTTCCTCGACTGCGGCGGCGTAGCAGTATTCGTTGAAGTCCGGTTCGGGGACGCAGATGCGGCAGACGATGGGGAAACACTGGATGTAGGTGCGCCGCTCCATCAGTTTCTCGAAACCGCGGTGCAGGTAGCCGACATGGGTCTGGCAGTCCACCACCTCGTCGCCGCAGACGGTCAGTTCCAGCGACATGTTGCCGGTGATGCCGGGATGCTGGGGCCCCTGCCACAGCTTCAGGTATTTGCCCGAGGTCAGGTCGATGTCGAGCGTCCCGTCCGGCTTTTTCGCCGGGTATTGACTGCGGTCGGGTTCGTAGAGCGCCATTATCACGCCTCGTCGGGGTAAAGCTTTTCTTTCATATGCTTCGCCGGGTCTTTGGTCGCGCGGCCCGGCCGGTGGTTGAAGTTCTCTTCGGAGAATTTCTTCGTGTCGAAATCGCGCCGGTAGGGGGGCATGCCGGTCCAGCCCTCAAGGATGAACTCCTCGTTCACGCGGGGACTGCCGGGGAAGTCGATGCCGAACATCTCGCGCAGTTCGCGCTGGTAGGTCGCGGCGGTCGGCCAGAGGTCGTGGATCCCCTCCATCGTGGCGCCGTCGCGCGGGATGAGGACCCGGAGGCCGAGATCGCGCTTCGCGGCGCGGTCATTGAGCAGGTAGGTGAGTTGGAAGAATCCCTCTTCCAGCCAATCGACCGCCGTCAGCAGAACCAGATGGGTGAACCCTGCGCGGTCGCGCAGATGGATGAGGAGCGGCCGCAGGTGCTCCTGGGGCACCGTCACGAAGGAGAGATCTCGGCGCTGTTCGGCATATTCCCCGAGCGGGAAGAGCCGTTTCAGCTGTTCATAGAGTTCACGCATCACTTCCTACCAGTTATAATCGGGCATATCCCAATCGTGTATCACCTGTTTCTGGTTCGCCTTGTAGCGGTCAAATTCGGCGGCGTACTTGTTGGCCCCTTCGCCCTTCCCCTCGCGGATGATCCGCTTGAGTTCCTCGAACCCCGCCAGCAGCGCCTCGGGACGCGGCATGCAGCCCGCCACATAGACATCGACCGGCAGATAGTCGTCGAGCCGCTTGATGGTGTTGTAGGAGTCCCAGTACATCCCGCCGTTTATCGTGCAGGAGCCGAGCCCCATGACATATTTCGGGCTCTGCATCTGTTCGTAGGAGCGGATGACCCGCTTGAGGGTCTTGGTCGAGAGGTAACCCGATATGATGAAGAGGTTCGACTGGCGCGGGGTCGGCCGCCACTGGACGCCGAAGCGGTAGGCGTCGAAGCGGGGCGTCATGAGCGGCCGCATCTCGATGGCGCCGCAGCCGGTGGCGAAGCCGAGTATCCAGAGCGATTCGGAACGGGCCCAGTTGAAGAAGTCCTCGACTATCTTAGATACGGCGGGCGGTTCGACCTGCGGCCGTGCGTCGCAGTAATAGTCGCGCAGCGGATCGACCTCGAACTCGACGCCGTCGGGCCCCAAGACCTTCCGTTTTTTCAGTTCATCCTTCATGTCGCCTCACATCAGCACTATCGAAAGAATGCCTATCGG
>JAKLFG010000073.1 GCA_022711315.1 bacterium
GGAACCCGTTGCGGTTCGACGACGCGCCGGTCATGGCGCGCGCCGCCGCCACTTCGGCGTTGAACGAGAAGGTCTCGGCGAACTTCTGCGTGAAGTAGATCGACGCCAGCGGCATCCGCTGCCACAGGTTGCCCAGACCCCAGCCAAGCGCCGGATTGATCTGCGCCGGGAACAGTATCGGCGTCGCCACCGCCCAGGTCTGGCCCGCCTTGAAGCCGAGCGTCGAGTCGCCCCAGGTCTTGCTGAGGTCCATAAAGGCGTGACGCATGCGGATCATCGGGTACGATTCCGAATAACCGGTGTCAGCCATATTGGTGAAGAAATCTATCTCCAGCGTCCCCATCAGTTTCACCCCTTCGAGCCGCGGGAAGAATATCTTCGTCCCCAGCCGGGAGTTCTTCGCCGACATGCCGGTCGTGCTTTTCCCTTCGTCGGTCACATATAACGGGAAGTCGTTGGTGAAAAGAGCCGCGTCGCTCATCCACGCGTAGAGTTCGATGAAGCCGTACGGCAAGAACTCGACCGCCTTCTTCTCCTTGGGCATTTCCTTTTTCTCTTCAGCGGCGGCCGCCTTCTTCGCTTCGATCTCTTCCTTAAGTTTTTTGTTCTCCTCGACGAGTTGGGCCTGTTTCTCTTCCAGCGCCTTCACCCGCTGCTCGATCGCGGGATCCACCGGCGCCGGAACAGGGGCCGGGGTCTCGGCAACGGTCTCTTCAGCGGCTGGCGCGGTCGCTTCGGTCGCCTCGACCTCCGCCTCCTGCGCGAACAGGATGAACGCACCGAACATCGTCAGCAATACAAGGAACTTCTTCATCTGACCCTCCATAAAACTATCATATCAAAGCCCGACAGGCACCGATAACGCGACCACCCTAGCGAAGCACAAAGCATTTGTCAAGCAAAGTGATCCGGTGAAAGGGGGCTACAGGGACGCCATTTCCACGAGTCGCCTGATCACCTCGGGCATGGCAACGCCCACAAGGCAGAGGATCGCCAGCAATACCGCCTGCGGCAGCCATTCTATCGGACGCGGCGGCTCTGCCTTCGCCCCAGCCGGTGCGGAGCCCAGATACATCCCGAAGGCGGCGCGCGCCATCCCGTAGAGGACGAGCGTCACGAGTATCAGGAACGCCGCGAGCAGGCCGAAACGCCCTTGCGTCACCATCTCGCGGGCGATGAGGAACTCCGATATGAAGATGGGGAACGGCGGCAGTCCCGCGATCGCGGCGAACCCGACGCCCCACAGCGCTCCGGTCGGCCGGTCGGCCTCGCGCAGGCCGCGCACCCCGGCGATATCCTTGGTGCCGAAACGGTGCGCGATATTCCCGGCGGTGATGAACAGAGAACTCTTCGCAAAGGCGTGGGCAACAAGATGGAGGAACGCGGCGAAAAGAGCGCCGCCGCCAAGCGCCACGCCGATGAAGATGATCCCCATGTTCTCGATGGAACTGTAGGCGAGTAGCCGTTTGTAGTTGGTCGCACCGCTGATGTAGACCGCGCTGATCAGGAGCGACGCGAACCCGCAGACGAGGAAGAACAGCGCCGCCTCGCGCCGCAAGCCCGCCGCGTCCATCACCTGGAAGATGCGGTAAAGCCCGTAGAAGGCGGTGTTCAGCAACATCCCCGACAGGAACGCCGAGACCGGCGAAGGGGCCTCCGAATGGGCGTCGGGGAGCCACGAATGCATCGGCGCGACGCCCGCCTTGGTACCGAGCCCGACCACGAGGAAGGGGAACGAGAACAGCAGCCAGAACCGGCCGAGCCGCGGCGCATTGGCGATGAGATCGGTATAGAACAGGTCGGACTCTCCCTTCGCCGAGAGCGCGAGGAAGAGGATGCCGATGAAGGCGATAGCGATACCGACCGAACAGATGAAGACATATTTCCATGTCGCCTCGAGCGACGATTGGTGCCGCTCGAAGTAGATGAAGGGGGCCGACGCGAGCGTGGTCGCCTCGATAAAGACCCAGAAGAGCCCGAGGTTCTTCGCGAGTACCGCACCGGTCATCGAGAAGACGAACAGCAGCATCGCCACCACATAGATGCGATGCCAGAGTTCCGACGCCTTCTGCCGTTCGAGATAGAGGAAACTCGCCGGGATGACGGCCAGATAGAGCGCCGCGATGAGGGCAAGGAAAAGCAGGTTGCCGCTATCGGCGCGGAAGTAGCCGATGAATTCCTCGGGACCGGCGACGCCCCAGTAGATGACCGCGCCGGCGGTGAGGAGGGCGTGTACGATGAGTACCGACCGTTCGGCCCGGCGCGAACGAAGCGAGAAGAGCGGCACCGCGGCGAGCAACGGGAAGATGAGGAGTATCGGCAGTATCATGGCTGATCCCTCAGGCTCGTCAGTTTCTCGCGCGAGGTCTCCTCGTAGGTCGAATGGAGTTTCCCGAGGAACAACAGGAAGAGGAAAAGCAGCGTGAAGATGTCGAGCAACACCCCGAGATTCACGAGCAGCGGCAGTTCCACCGCCATCGCGATCATGAGGAGCGACACGGCGTTCTGCATCAGCATATAGCCCATCACCTGCGTGATGAGTTTCTTGCGTGAAAGGATGATGAAGAAGGCGATGATGAGCGTCGAGACGGCGATGCCGAAGGGGAGCGCGTCGACCGAGGGATCGATGCGCGACACCCAGTCGGTCACCGCGAAACCCGCGAGAAAGACGGCGGTGCCGATAACGACCGAGCCGAACTGCGGGATGTGCGGATCGGTCTCGCGCGCCACATGGGTCCGCTCGACGATGCGCCAGAGCACCGCCGGAACGATGATCGTTTTGAAGGCGAGCGTCTCGAAGGAGAGGAAGAAGAAGGTGAACCAGTCGAGTTTCCCGAAGTCGCGCGCGATCAGCAGGAACAGGATGAAGCCCTGCAGGGCGATCACCTGTATGTAGGTCCGCATCCGGCTGGTGAGCGCGAGGTAGAGGATGCCGACGCCGAACAGTATCGTCAGTATCTGGCTCATACGGCCCCTCCGCGGAAATAGACCGCCGCCGCCAGCGCGATGAGCGCGAGGGCGACGGTGAGGAAGAGGAACTGCGGCACATGCGATATGCGGAAGCGGGCGACGAGCGATTCGACGATCCCTGCGAGAAGAGCGCACAAAAGCGCAACGAGCGGCAGGACGACCGCGGCCTGGAACGGAGCGATGTCCACCGGAAGGACGAGCGCCGCGATGAGCAGGGCGAACAGGTACATCTTGAGCGCCGCGGCGTACTGCAGGAAGGCGAGGTCGGGACCCGAATTATCGAGTATCATCACCTCGTGGATCATGGTGAGTTCCAGATGGGTGTTCGGATCGTCGACCGGTATGCGACAGCCCTCGGTGAGCATCAGCATGAAGAAGAGCAGTGTCCCGGTCGTCGCGGCGACCGCGGGCCACGCGCCGCTTCCGACAAGCGTGAACAGACCGCCGAACGAGGTCGTACCCGAAACAAGCGCGAGCGTCCCGGCAAAGAGGAACAGCGATGGCTCGACGATCACCGAGAAGAGCGCCTCGCGGCTCGCCCCCATCCCTTCGAAGGCGCTGCCGGTGTCGAGCGCGGAGATGAGTTGGAAGAACTTCGCGAGACCCAGCAGGTACAGGCACAGCACGATATCGCCATCGAAGGCGATCGTCTGTACGCGACCGACGCCCGGCGCGAGGAGGAGCGCCGTCGCCGTCGCCGCGAGCACGAGCGCCGGGGCCACAGCGAAGACCCACGAGGTGACGCGGCTCACCACCGCCCCCTTGCGCAGGAGTTTCAGCGTATCGAAGAACGGTTGGAGGAGCGGCGGTCCCTTGCGACCGCCCGCAAGCGCCTTGACGCGGTTGATGACGCCCGCCATCAGGAACGGGATGATCAGAAGGAACAGGACATTCAGTGCCCGCGCGGTCATCGCGTCCCTCCCATGATCCAGATGAGCGCCGCGGCGAGAAAGAGTACGCCGTAGAGGATGTACTGCGCCATATCGCCACTCTGCACCCAGCGGAAAAGAGAGAAGAGGTAGCGGATGAGTTTCGCGCCGGGGGCGATGAGGTACGCATCGACCAGATCGTGCGGATGGGACCGGAACTCGGTCCGCGCCGGGAAGAGCCCCTCCGGCCGTTCGAGGTGGGTGCGAAGGCCAAGCAGCCGGCCCGCGAGCGCCATGAGCGGCGACACATACGACGAGGCGGTGTACTGCATCCGCGCCGTCGCGTGACGGTAGCCGCAGCCCCAGGTAGCGTCTGAGGCGGTCCCGCCGTTGCGGACGATGAGCCGCGACCGCACATAGTAGAGGAGGGCGAAAAGTGAAAGGAACAGCACCAGCACCCGCGACACGGTCCCGAGCGTTCCGATGACCGGCGCCGCCTGCGCGGCGGGGTCGCCGGGGAAGGGATAGGTCGCGGCGACCTTCGCGGCGGCCGCGAAGAAGGGGGCGGGAACGATCCCGACGGCGACGATGGCGAGAGCGAGGAGCGTCATCCCGGCGATCATCGCACCTCCCGGGTCATGCGCTTTATCGGCGGCGTCACTGCGAGGTGTTCCGAGGAACACGATGCCGCACGCCTTGGTGAAGCAGTAGAGGGCCAGTATCCCGGTGAGCGCGAGCGCCCCGGCGGTGAGCACCACGACCGCCCCGAAGGCGCCCGCCGCCAGCGGCGCGCCGGCGAGCATCGCCAGATAGAGTACGAATTCGCTGATGAAGCCGTTGAGCGGCGGCAGGCCCGATATCGCGACCGATCCGAGGATGAAGAGCGCGGCGGTCGCCGGCATCTTCGCGATGAGACCGCCGAGTTTCTCGATGTCGCGGGTGTGGGCCGCGCGGTAGACGGCGCCGGCGCCGTAGAAGAGGAGCCCCTTGAATAGGGCGTGGTTGAGGACATGCAGAAGCGCCCCGGCCATCCCGAGCAGTATCAGCGGGCCGTTCCCGATGCGCAGGCCGAGCATCGCGAGCCCGATGCCGATGCCGATGATGCCGATGTTCTCGACGCTGTGGTAGGCCAGCAGCCGCTTGAGATCATGCTGGGCGAGCGCGTAGAGGACGCCGACGACCGCCGAAAGGACGGCTACCGCGAGCACGATGAGCGCGAGCCGCGTGGTCGGGACGCCGACGATGAGGGTGAAGCGCAGGATGCCGTAGATGCCGGTCTTTATCATCACGCCCGACATGAGCCCCGACACATGGCTCGGCGCCGCCGGGTGCGCCTTGGGGAGCCAACTGTGGAACGGGATGAAGCCCGCCTTTATCGCAAAGCCGGCGAAGAGGATCAGGAGCGCCGCCTCGGCGAAGGCGGGGTCGCTCATAGCGGCGGCGAAACTCGAGAATTCTCCCGAACCGCTCCGCGCCATGAACAGCAGGAAACCGGTGAGGATGAGAGCGAAGGCGACATGCATCGCGACGAAGTAGTTGACGGTGGCGTCACGCACCTCGTCGTTGCCCCGGTCGAAAAAGACGAGTACGAGCGAAAAGAGCGACATCAGTTCCCACGCGAAGAGGAACGGCAGGACCTCGCGCGATGTCACCACCAGTAGCATCGATATGAGGAAGAGCGCGAACGCGAACAGATGTCCCCGCAGCGGTCGGTCGGGGTAACCGCCGAGATACCCGGCGCCGTAGATCGTCCCGGCGAGGCCGCCGAAGGCGATGACCAGCGCAAAGAAGGCCGACAGCGCGTCGAGTTCGAGCGTTACCCGCTCGAACGGGAACGGAAAGGCGAAAAGCACGCTTTCGGTACCGTTCAGGAGCGTCATCAACGCCCCGCCCCCCGCAAGCAGAAGCCCCGCGACCGTGACAAAGGCGAAGAACGCCACGCGGGTGCGGCGCGGGAAGAGCGCCTGCGCCACCGCGGCGGTAAGGATGGTCGCTATGCCCGCAAGAAAGAGCGTCATAGCCCGCGCCCCAGATAGTGGAGTATCGCGTTGACCACGGTGAGCGGATGGGGCGGACAACCGGGGATATAGATGTCGGGCGTGTGGTCATTGAAAAAGCGGCGATCGAGCGCGGGCGACGCGGCGAAGAGGCCCCCCGATATCGCGCAGGCCCCCATCAGGATGAGCAGTTTCGGCGCGGGCGTCGCGTTCCATGTATCTTCCAGAGCATCGGCCATATTGGCGCTCACCGGCCCGGTGACGATGACCGCGTCGGCGTGGCGCGGCGAGGCGACGATGTCGATGCCGTAGCGCAACATATCGAAGTTGGCGTTGGTGGTGGCGTTCAGTTCCATCTCGCAGGCGTTGCAACCGGCGGCCGACACCGACCGCAGTTTGAGCGACCGGCCGAAAAGCCGCCGTATCTCGTCGCGCCCTTTCTCGGCGCGGGCGTGATATTCTTCAAAGGTGGTCTCGGCGGTGACGACAAGTGCATCGCGCCGCGTCTGGCCGAGGTGATGGCGGTTGGTGAGCCGTATCGGCGAGTTCACGGCGCGGGCGCAGGAACCGCAGAGGTGGCACTTGCCGAGATCTATAGCCACGGGGTTCACCGACAGCGCCGCACCGGGGCATGCGGCGATCGTCTCGGTCGACAATGTCCCTTCTTTTGCGATCTCGGGAAAACCACGGAACATCGGGTCGACCTGCGCGGTCACCGGGTCGGGGACCGCCTGCCATCCGTGCCGCCAGCGCGCTCTCAGAAGCCTGAAGACCACCGTTCCTCCTTACAGATCAAAGCCGCAGTACGAAAGGTTGAAACTCTTGTTGCAGAGGGGGAAATCGCTGACACCGTTGTCGCGCACCGCCAGCGCGAGACCGAACCAGTTGTGGAACGACGCGTCCTTTACATGATAGCGCCGCGTCGCGCCGTCGTCGTCGGTCACCGCCGCGTGGAGCGTCTCGCCGCGCCACCCTTCGGTGATCGAGAAGGCGATCATGCCGGGGCGCGGAGCGGCGACCGACACCGCGATGCCATCTTTCGCCGCGGCAAGGTGTCCGATCAGTTCCAGCACATAGCGCAGCGAATCCTGTATCTCCTGATGACGGATGAAGGCGCGGGCGTAGACATCGCCGCTCACCGCCACTCTCCCGTCGCCGTTGCGGAGCGGCCGTTTGGCGAAACGATGACGCGCATAGGCATCGGTCGGATGGGTCAGGCGGATATCGCAGGAAAGTCCCGATGCCCGGCCCGCCGGCCCGACAAGCCCGATGGCGCGTGCCGTCGCGGTATCGACCGTGCCGGTCTTCTCGAAACGGGCAAGCACGCTTTGGTCGTCGAATACGGCCGCGGCGAGCAGGCCCGCGTTGTCGCGGACACGGATGACCGTGCGCGCGATGCGGTCCTTTTTCCGATCGTCGATATCGTAATTGACACCGCCCGGCGTGATGAGACCGCGTCCGAAACGGCACCCGCACAGGGCGAGAGAAGTATTGATGATCTCGGTGCGCATCACCGCGAACATCTGCGTGCCGGGAAGATAGCCGATGTCGTTGCAGAGCGCCGAGAGATCGCCGAGGTGCACCCCGGCCCGTTCGAGTTCGAGCCCGATAGCCCGCAAAAGCGCGGCGCGATCCGGTATCACCGTGTCACCGAGCGTCTCGACGATCCCCGCATGGGCGGTCGCGTGGGCCACCGCCGCGTCGCCGCTCACCGATTCGGCGAGCGCGCTTTTGAGCGCGAGCGGACCTTCGCGGAAAAGTTTCTCGACGCCGCGGTGCTGGTAGCCGAGCTGTATCTCAAGATGATCCACCCGTTCGCCGTCGCAGAGGAACCGGAAATGTCCCGGCTCGATGACGCCGGCATGGACCGGCCCCACCGCGACCTCGTGCGTCTCATCCCCTTCCATCGAGAAATAAGGATAGCACTCCTCGATGCGGCGCGGCGTATGGGCATCGTGCGGGTAACGGACCGGTTTCGGCCACGGATGGCCGTCGAACAGGATGCCGAACTCCTCCCGCGCCTGCCGCTCGAACAGGTGGAACACCGGCATCTTCGGCGTGAGCGAGGGGAGCGTCGCGCCGCGGGAGGTGCGGACGCCGGTCACCGCGAGCGTCCCTTGCGCATCGTCGGCGAACAGCGCGACGAGCCGCACGACATCCCGCTCCTCCGGCACGCCGAACAGCGTCACGAGGCGCATGCCCCCGAATGGAGAGCCGGCAACGATATCGCCCACGGCCTCATACGATATGCTAGGCAGGTCGTCGAATGGTATGGCGGCCCGGTTTTTCAAGAACACCCGGTTCATGGGCGGCACTATATTTGAGCAATTTTGCTTGTCAAGTCGGGCGGCTGTACTATGAGCGCTCGACGGGGAACATGTCGTATCTTGTATAGATATTCATGTTTTTCCCCCGGGCGAAACCGACAAGACCGATACCTCGTTCCGCCGCCCGCGTGATGGCCGTCGCGGTCGGCGCCGAGCGCGACACGATGGCGGCCGGGCGATGCCGCGCTACCTTCGCGACGATCTCGGACGATATCCTGCCGCTCGTCAACACCAGTTTCCCGGCCAGCGGTATGCCGCGCAACAAGGCCTCCCCCGCCACCTTATCGAGCGCGTTGTGCCGCCCGATATCCTCCCGGAAAAGCAGGATGCCATCCTCTTCCGCGAGGGCGCAACTGTGAACGCCGCCGGTCTCGATAAATATCTCAGAGCGGCGGTTGAAATCGCCCATGAGCGCCGCGAGCCGTTCCGGATCGATGCGCATCCGCTCAGCCGCGCCGGTGTCGGGAACGGTACGCTCCAACGGATCGAGCGTCGTGATCCCGCCGCTACAACCGCTGGTCACCGTCCGGCGCTTCATGCCACCGTTCAGGAAGCGTTCCGCCCGATCGCCCGCGACCGCGACCGAGGCGATACCCTTCGCCTCGTCCAACGCAAGTTCCGCGATGTCGGCGACCGTATCGATGATCCCCTCCGAAAAAAGATACCCGACCACCAGTTCCCTCAGTGCGGCGGGAGTACACAAAAGCATCACGAACTCATGTCCGTTGAGGCGGATGGTCAGGCCGTATTCGGTCACCACCGGGTCCTCGACCCACTGCGCCGCGCCGTCGCGGTATTTCTTCATCCGGCGGCCCATCGTCGCGGCGGGCATCGCCCCGGCCGCGACGCGTTCGCGATACTTCCGCAGGTCATCCTCGGTGTTCAGGTTGAGGAACATCCGGTAGTCGGGGCAGAATCTGCGCGCGACCGCCTCGGCGATATAGTGGGTGTTCTGCCCCATCACAAAGGAATAGACCGACCGCTCGCCGCCGGCCAGATGCCGTTCGATGGCAGGGACCAGTTCCTTCGAGTAGAAGGCGTTCATCGACTCTATCCATTCCCCGTTCGAGGCGAGACAGATCGAGGCGCCGGTCCGCTCAAGTTCCGTTCTCATGTGATGGATGAAGAAGGGGTTGAGATGCGGCATGTCGCAGGCAACGATGTAGGTGTAGCGGCTCTGCGCGTGAAAGAGCGCCGCATGGATGCCGCCGAGCAGTCCATTGTCGGGCAGGATATCGGGGAGCACCCTCACGCCGAGTCCTTCGTAGAGTTCGGGGCGATAGGATATGACGAGCACATCCTCGAAATCATCCTTGAGCGCGGCGATGATCGTTTCGACGACCCGCTTCCCCCCTATCTCGAGGAGTTGCTTGTCGAACCCCATGCGGACACCTTTCCCCCCGGCGAGGATCGCGGCGGTCCCGAAAGCCTTCATGGGGATGTCCTTACGGGAACACGGAGCAAAAAGAGATCAGCTCTTGTCAGTGATGGACTTGTTGTTCAGCGTGAAGGCGACCAGCAGGCCGGTGCCCAGCATGATCGCGCCGGCGATGAAGGTGTAGGTCGACGCCTGAGCACCGAAGTTGTCCTTGAGGTACGCGGCGATCTGGGGACCGACGATACCGGCGGTCGACCACGCGGTCAGGATGATGCCGTAGACGATGGGCATCAGACGGGCGTGGAAGACATCAAGCACGAACGAAGGCATCGTACCGAAGCCGCCGCCGTAGCAGAGAAGGACATAGCACACCAGCGCGCCGAATATCCACGGATTGGTGACGACCGTCAGGGTCAGGAAAACTATCAACTGGGAGCCGAGGATCAGGCGAAACGCCTGTACGCGGCCGATCTTGTCGGAAAGCCCGCCCCAGAAAAAACGGCCGATACCGTTGAAGAGCGAACTGATACCGATGAGCGTCGCGCCCGCGGCGGCCAGAGCGGCCACTTCCATGGCCGGATCGCCGATCTTCAGAAGATCCTGCAACATCGGCGACTGAAGACCGATGAACATGATGCCGGCGGCGATGTTGAGGAAGAAGATGATCCACATTCTGATGAACTTGCTGGAGGTGATGCAGGTCTTGACGGTGAGGTCGTCCTGATGACCCTGCGATGCGGCGGTGGTCGCCGGCGGCGTCCAGCCGGCGGGAACAAACCCGGCCGGAGGGTTCTTCATGATCAGGCCCGCGGGAATGCCCATCGCAAGCAGGACGATGCCGATGTAGAGGAACGCAGTGGGAAGGTCATTGTTGACCGAGCCCATGATAAGCGGCGCAACGACCTTCGACATCAGCAGGGCGCCGAGGCCGAAGCCCATGACGACCATGCCGGTGATGAAGCCCTTGCGGTCGGGGAACCACTTGGCCGCCGTGGCGACGGGGGTCACGTACCCGAGACCGAGGCCGAGACCGCCGATCACACCATAGCCGAGGTAGAACAGCGGAAGATTCTGGATCGACATCGCAAAAGCGCCGATGAGCCAGCCCGCGCCCCACATGATCGCGCCGGTGGTCGCCAGTTTCCGCGGGCCGAACTTGGCAAGATTCAGGCCGCCGATGGTGGCGCCGATGCCGAGGAAACAGATGGCGATACTGAAGATCCACATGACCTGCACATTGTTCCAGCCGTAGGCGGCCATGATCGGTTTCTGGAAGAAACTCCACGCATAGACGGTGCCGAGCACCAACTGGAGCGTGGTACCCATGATGGCGATGAGCCAACGATTGCCGGGATTCTGCTGAGACATTGAAAACCTCCTTTCTCTGTTTCTCGTTACGGTAACCTACCGTATATCCAACTAGACTCTCATGTCAGCCAAAAACGACCGAACGAGCCACCCTAGTATAAGGGGACGGACAAAGTCAAATTTTCCCTTCTTATCTAGAATGGGTACACGCGACCGAGGCTGACAAAACGCCAGGTTGACCTAGGCAGGTATAAGGTCGGCGACCTCGGGGAAGGGCTTGAGGGCGCGCGGGAATGCCCCTTTCAGGAAGGCGATGAGGACGCCGTAGTTGGTCATCGGGACATTGATCTTCGCCGGTATCGACTGGCGGCGCAGCACTTCGCGCCGGTTGAGCGTACAGCCGCCGCAGTGGACGACCAGTTTATAGGTGGAAAGGTCGTCGGGGAAATCGTAACCGGGGACGACATGGACATCGAGCGGCCCGCCGACATACTCCGCCAGCCAGCGCGGTATCTTGAGCCGGCCGATATCGTCCTCCATCGGGTGGTGAGTGCAACTTTCGGCGATGAGCACCTTGTCGCCCGGCCTCAAGGTCTTGACCGCCATG
>JAKLFG010000074.1 GCA_022711315.1 bacterium
GATCTCGGTTTCTGGCCGGCGCAATCCGAGATATACCGCAACTGGTCGGGCCGCTACTCCTCCTCCCTGATCATTTTCTTTCTCTGGTGGACAGACTCTGTGCCCCTGTACCGCCTTGTTCACGCCTTTCTTTTCCTTTTTTCCGTCTTTTCCTGTTTTTTCCTCTTCGAGAGACTCCTGCCCAGTGACACGCCACGGCGCACGCCGATCGCCGCCGCCATCATATTCTCCGCCCTTTTCTTTGCCGGGACGCCGAGTCTCGTCGAGGCGGCCTACTGGATGGGCGGCGCCGAGATGTACCATTTCTCGACATCGCTCTCGCTCATCATCGTCGGGGCGCTCCTCTCACCTCGCACGATACTGCACGAACGGGTCGATCACTTCCTACTCGCGTTCTGCATCCTCATCATTGCGGGATCGAACGAGATATCGATGCTCCTCCTTATCCTTATCCTCGCGGCGGCGACGCTCTTCCGTTCCCTGCGGTCGGGACGGGTCGACCGGCGGAGCGCCCTCCTCTTAGGCCTTGCGGTGCTGTTCTCGCTCGGCGTCATACTCGCCCCCGGCAACGCGGCGCGGTCGCTCTCCTTCACCCACCACCACGACCTCCTGTTCTCAGCAGGCGCCACGACCGCCCTGCTCTTGTTCCTCGTCCCGCTCTGGCTCATCAACCCCCTTCTGTGGATATGTTCCGCTCTCTATCTTTGGTGGCGCGCCACCGGGGCCCCGGCCCTGACATTACCGGCCCACCGGCGCATACCTATGGCTATCCTGTTCCTCGTCCTCATGGCGGGCACGGTGTTCCCCTCCTTCTGGGCCGCCGGCGTTCCTCCATCCGGGAGACATCTCAACATCACCTATGCGATCTTCCTGCTTTTCTGGCTCTACCTTCTTGAAACGGTCATGCTTCCGTGGATCACGGCCAAATTCCCCATGCATCCCCGCTTTTACGGTCGGGCCATCCTCGTCGCGCTGACCTTTTTCATCCTGTATTCGGTCCTGATAGCATCCATACCCCGACAGAAGGAATGGAGCCACGACATCGAACAATACCTCGCTGAGCCCTCCCGCGCCGTCGCCTATCTCCTTTCCCACTACGCGAGGAACAACCTGACGGACGCCTTTTCCGACCTCGTCACCCTCCGCGCCCTCCGCTATGACCGCACCCTGACGGCACGATACCGTTTCATCGCCGACTGTCCCGCCGCAGGCCCCTGCACGGTCCCGGAGGTGGCCGACCCGCCGCCGAGCATCTTTTTCCGCGACATAACCGCCGATCCGGGCGACTGGAAGAATGTCTGCTACGCCCGATATTTTGACAAGGAACGGATATTTATTATATCTGAATGATCAAGTCCCGCCGGGGACAACGGTCCCGGCACCAACCTGACGGAGGTCACCATGAAAAGATCGGTCTGGCTTTTGACGGCGCTACTCTTCCTCGCGGCCTGCGATGACGGCAAAAAGACCATCGCCCCGCAGGACGGCGACACCGCCGGCGACGAGACGGCCATCGCCGACAGCGACGCATTGACCGGCGACGAATTGCTCCCCGACGGCGACGAACTGTTGTCCGACAGCGACGAGCCGGTCACGCCCGGGTGCGGCAACGGCGTCATCGAGGAAGGCGAGACCTGTGACGGGCCCGCCGAATGCAATGAGATAGACCCGGAACGCTATATCAGCGGCACGGCCGAATGCATCGAGGATTGCGCGCGCTACAACACCACCGATTGCGTCCGCTCCTGCGAGAACGGCCAACTGCGCTGCAACGCCAACCTCATCGAAGAGTGTTATGACAACGAGTGGTCGGAGATAGAGGACTGCGCCGACGGTGATCTCCTCTGCTTCAGCACCTACGGTTCGACCGAATGCCGCGAACTGGGCGAATATGTCACCTGCAACGAGATATTCCAGTGCTACCGGACCTGCGAGAGCGACGAGACCTGCATCACGATGTGCGTGGAGGCCGGCGGGCCAAACTCGCAGACGCTGTTCGACCCGTTGCAGGAATGCATCGAACAGAACTGCGACGGCGTCGCGGCCACCCAACTCAGCCAGTGCGTCAATGTCTTCTGCCGCCCGCTCTATCAGGCCTGCCGCAACGACGAAGGGATCGTCTGTGGCAACGGGATAACCGAGCCGGGCGAGGGCTGTGACGATGGCAACCTGTCGGCGGGTGACGGCTGTTCGCCCGAGTGCGCCGCTGAAACGCCCGGCATCTGTCCCAACGGCACCCTTGAAAGCCCCGAAAAATGCGACGACGGCAACACGATCAACGGCGACGGCTGTTCGGATCAGTGCCTCATCGAGTACGGCGACCGGTTCGACTTCACCGGACCCGACTACGAAGGCGACATCGTGATGGCGATCAATGTCTCCCCGAACGGCGACACGATGTCGGCGACCGGCACCCTGCCGACCATGTTAGCCCTTCGCTCGGTCATGCCGGCGACATCGGGCACCGGACTCGATCTTTTCATCAATCCGCATTTCGGTATCCCCGAGGGGTTGACCAACGCGGACCTCTTCCGGCCGGTACTGCCGCTCGCGCCGGCCGAGGGCGACACCCAGTCGTTCTATGTCTCGAACGATTCCGGTCAGATGACGCAGGTCACCGCGACGCTCATGAAGATAGGCGAGCATGTCCAGATATGGACGAGCGAGCCGGAATGGGCGACCGAGGAGGAGATAGCCGCGATAGCCGGCGAGTTCGACACGGTCATATACCCGATCGTCACCGATAATTTCTATGAACCGAGCGATGTGAACGAGGACGGGACCATCACCCTCCTGTTCACCGATCTCGGATCGCTCATGGCGGGCTACTTCAGCCCCGGCGATCTCTATTCCAAAGAGCAGTATCCCTCATCGAACGAGCGCGACATGATATTCGTCACCACCCAATATTCCCCGGGCGACCCGAACGCATACGCCGCCATCACCCACGAGTTCCAGCACCTCGTGAACAATAATCGCAATGTCCTCTACGAAGGCGACATGCAGAGCGCCAACGACATGGGCAACCTCTGGATCAACGAGGGACTCTCCATGACCGCCATGCACCTCTACAACGGCGTGCAGAACAACTGGATAGCGGCCTACAATCAGGTCGCCGCGATAGCCGAAGGCCAGTCGCTCACCTACTGGGAATACAACGACAATGTCAAGGTCTACGGCAACTACGCGCTCGCCTACCTCTTATTCCAGTATCTTTATGCGCAGGGCGGCAAGGACACCGCGATGTTCCGCGAGATCATAGAGAGCCAGAGCAACAATTACCTCTGCGTCGAAGAGGCGATCAAGGAGCATGTCGCGCCGGGGCTCACGATGAGCGACTTCCTTATCAACTGGCATATCGCGCTGTTCCTCAACGAGGAGACCGGACCGTTCGGCTTCGAAGGGGCCGGGTTCGGCCTCACACCGCGCCTCTACACCGGCACCAGCACTACTCTGCGCGGCAGCGGCGCGATATTCAAGGAGGTGTCGACCACCTTCACCGAACCGGCCGACAAGGGACCGCTCACCCGCTTCGTCGGCATCACGACGGAATAAGACCCGCAGGCTTCGGATGTCTTTTCAATGACCACTCCCCGGCGCATCATCGTCGATGCGGATGCCTGCCCCGGCCCGGTCCGCGAGATACTCTTCCGAGCCTCGGCGCGGCGAGGCATCGCCGTCGTGCTCGTCGCGAACCGCTGGCCCGAACCGCCCAAAAGCGATCTTGTCTCCGCCATTGTCGTTCCCCAGGGACCCGATGTCGCCGATGACCGCATCGTCGAGATGTCCGCGCCGGGGGACATCGTCGTCACCGCCGACATCCCGCTCGCCGATCGCTCCATCTCGAAGGGAGCGCTCGTCATCACGCCGAAAGGACACCTGCTGACCGCGTCGAACATCGGCGAGCGGCTCTCGATCCGCAATGCGATGGATGAGATGCGAGGATCGGGCATCAACACCGGTGGCCCGGCCCCCTATTCAGTGAAGGACAAACAGCGATTCGCTGCGGGGCTTGACCGTCTGCTTGCACGACCATAAAGAGTTCTGCGGAGAAAACGATCCGCGGGGGAGCAGAGGTAAGAACAGCCGGCTAGCCGCCGCTCATCAGATGGATGACCTTGACATCGGCCCCTTCCGGCACCGTCGCGGTCGGCCAGTCGTCCCGCTTGACATTCTTCCCGTCTATCTGGATGACGAGCAGTTTGAAGGTGTAGTTCATCACCGTGAGGACATCGGAGACGGTCATCCCGTCGCGCCAGTCGATGACCTGATCGTTGACCGTTATCTTGCCCTTCATGACACCCTTACTGTAGCGGCGTGACGACCTCGAGAAGTTCGGGCAGGTCCATGCCGAGTTCCTTGAGCCACGCGATGGTCGGGACGCCGTTGCGGGTCCAGCCGCGCCGCTTGTAGACGGCGTCAAGCAGTTTTTCGTAGCGGTCGGTGCGGTATGTCCGGTGGGCCGCCATCTTCTCCTCGATGGTCATCTTGGCGACCGCCTCGGGGGTCATACCCATCCAGTCGACGAGTTGTTTGTCGTAGCGTTCCTGCCGCGATTCGTATTCGCGTTTGGTGACCGGGCCGCAGGCGCGATACGGCTGGGCGTCGTTCGCCCGCAGGCCGTAGCCGCGACGGATATTGAAGATGCGCTGGAAGTTGTAGACGCGGGCCGACATCCGTATCAGGCCGTCGCGGTCGAGGTCACGGCCGGTGACCGCCTTGAAGACCGTCAGGTAGTTGTCGACATGCTCGGGGACCTTGGCCGCCTCCTTGGGCGGGTACTTCTCGCGGTTGTTCTCCGGCTCGACATCGTTCCACGGCAGTTTGCAGAAGCCGCACAGGCCGAACCAGGTGCGGAACATCGGGAAGTAGTAGAGCGCCTCGGCCTTGTCCTCGAACGACGGTATCTGGTTGTTGACCATGTCCATGAAGATGAGCCACGCCTCGTCGTGCTGCGGCCCCTTGTTGGTCATCGCGTAGCCGCCCTGCTGGGCGAGCGATTCTTTCGACATGTACTGCGAGTATTCGAGCCCCTTGTTGACCATTGCGATGTCGCTCAGGAACTGGCGGTCGCCCCACCCCTGATCGGCGAAGTACTTCTTCATGTACTCGGCGCCGCGCCCGGCTATCGCGCCGAAACCCTCGCCGCGCGCCATCTGGTGGATGAGTTCGAGCGCCGCCGCCGAGTTGCCGAACTTGAGTTCGAGCCCGCCGGTCCGGTCCTTATTGAGTATCCCCGCCTCGTAGCACTCCATCACGAAGGCCGTTATCGTGCCGACGGTGATGGTGCAGATGCCGTAGGTGTCGCAGTAGAAGTTCGCCTCGATGATGTGCAGCGGGTCGAAGATGCCGCAGTTCGAGCCGAGCCCCGCCGCCGTCTCGTATTCGGGGCCGTCGACGGTGACCTTGTGGCCCTTGTAGGGGCCGGTCTTCAGTTCGAAGCCGTCGACCGCCTTGCAGCACGACATCGCGCAGCCGAACCAGCAGCCGTCGAGGTCGCGCCATTTGAGGTTGAAGAGGCTCTTGAGTACATTGGAATGTATCTTATTGATGTCCTCGCCGATGTCGGCCGCCTTGCCGAAGCGGAAGTTGGTGGTCGGCAGAAGATCGTAGGCGTCCATGATCTCCATGAGGTGCGCCGTCCCCTTGTCGCGCATCTCGCACTGTTTGTCGTCGAGTTCCTTTATCTCTTTCTGGAACCGCTGGCCGCGCTCGACAATGGCGTTCAGATCGACGACATTGTTCCAGTTCGGCTTGATGCCGGTGGTCTTGCAGACGACCGCCTTGATGCGCTTGTCGCGGAACACCGTGCCGATGCCGCCGCGGCCCGCCTGTTTGAGGCGCGCCACCTTGCGGCGCGGGTCCCAGAAACTGAAGTTGAGCATGCCGATGAGCGAATGGTCGGCGGCGGTCCCGGCCGAAACGACCGCGACATTCATCTTGTCCTTTTCGTCCTTCGCGTACATCTCGGTGAGTTGTTCGGCGAGCACATGCGAATCTATCGCCTCCTTGGGCGCCGTCTCGATGGTGACCGAGTTGGTGGTGCCGTCGATGACGATGATGACATCCTCCCGCGCCTTACCCTGCAGTTCGATCGCGTCGAAGCCGGAGAACTTCATGTAGGGGCCAAAATAGCCGCCGACATTGCTGTCCATGATGCCGCCGGTCTGCGGCGATATCGACACGACCAGCGATTTCCCGGCGCCCGCGTACTGGGTGATGCCGGCGCAGGGGCCGGGGCTGATGATGATCTCGTTCTCGGGGTCGTTCCATTTGGTCTGCGGTCTGGTCGCGTGCCAGAGCAGATAGAGTCCGAAGCCTTTGCCGCCGACGAACTTGTCCTTCATCAGCGCGGTCACCGGTTTTTCGGTGATCTTGTTGGTGGTGAGGTCGATGTGGAGGGTGCGGTCGTTGTAGCCCTTGTCGATGCGGCCGGGTTGGTATTCCCAGCGCGTGACCTGCTTGTGCGCCGCCTTGATCTCGCCGATGTTCATGCCATGCTCCCTTATCATGCGCTCGTTACTGCTGCCGTCCGTTCCGAAACTGGGAGACCACCCCTTTTCAAGGATGATCCTACCGGTCCCTCGCCGTGGCCGTCGGGCGGTAGGCGCGGGGACTGCGGACACCGGGCGAGTATAATCGGGGAAAATATCTTTTTCAAGGATTTTGTGCGGAGCAGGCGCGGAGAGGCCTAATGGCCCAGTCCGTGAAGCATCAGGAGCAGATGTTCGGTGTTCTTGAGTATCTCGGTCAGGTATTCCTTCACCGCCTTGACGCTACCCGGCAGGGCGAACACCAGCGTGCCCCCCATCACGACGGCGACCGACCGGCTGATGAGGGCGCTGGGCAGTTCCGCGCCGTATTTGATCCGGATGTGGTCCATGATGCCCGGTATCTCCCGGTCGGCAAGCGACAGGACCGTGTCGGGGGTGATGTCGCGCGGCCCGATGCCGGTGCCGCCGGTGGTGAAGACCAGGTCGACACCGCCGTCGCGCGCCGCGGTCAGGAGTTCTTTGAGCGCCGCGGCGGCGTCGGGTATCAGTGTCTTCTCGATGCGATGATGCCAGCGGGTGCCCCCGAAATGGCCGTCGAGCATTTGAACGATCTCCGCGCCGGAGCGGTCCTCGTAAACCCCTTCGAAGGCGCGGTCGCTGAGGGTGATTACCCGTATCGTCAGCGGCCGTTCGATGCAGGTGACCGGCATGCCGACGCTGATGGTCCCCGGCTTTATGACGCGGGCGAAGAGCCCCTGTTTGGGCATGAGGCACTCGCCGACCCGCCGAAAGACGGCACATCCGGCGCCGTGACACTCTTTGCCGATCTGCGTGATCTCCATCTCGACATTACCGATCACGAGACGGTCGAGCGGTGCGGCCTGCGTCAGATCGATCCCTTCCAGAAGGAGGTTCTCGGCAAATTCGCCCGGCGCGACGGCGATACCCGCCGCTTCGGTGAATCGCCTCGCCGCATCGACATCGAGCAGACTGATCTGGCGGTGCCACTTTCCGGCGTGGGCGTCGCCCGCAAGCCCGAGCGGAGTGATCTCGATCTTTTCGACCGGTCGCTTCTCGGTGCCTTTGTTTTCCGAAATGTGTATGCCGACGATCTTCCCGTTCATGCCGCTATCCTCCGATGTTGTAGAAACCGCCCTTGGTGTCGCAGGTCCCTTTCTCCGGTTTCGCCGCTATCGCCCGCCGTATCGCCTCTTCCGCGCCGAGTGCGCGGACACTGAAGCCGAGTTCGGAGAATAGACACGGTTTCACCAGTCCGTTCGCGAGCAGGCGGATCCGGTTGCAATGAGCGCAGTCGCCGCCCATGCCGCCGATGACGCCGTAGAATTCGCCGCGGGCGAGGTCCATCTGCCGGATGAAGCGGATCGGCAGACCTTCGGCCGCCGCCCATGCGGCGACCGCCGCCGCGTCGGGCTCTTCGGGCGACCGCTCGATGACGGTATTGATCTTGAGCGGGAACCCTGCGCGCCGCGCCGCCGCTATCCCCGTGAACACCGCATCGAGCGCATCGCGGCGGGCGATCTCCCGGAAACGGTCGCGGTCGACGGTGTCGAGGCTGACATTGATCCGCATGAGCCCCGCCCGTCGCAACTCATCGGCATATTCGGCCAGCAACAGGCCGTTGGTGGTCATGGCGAGGTCCTTGATCCCGTCGATGGCGGCGAGTTGCGCGACGAGCGACACGATCCCTTTGCGCACCAACGGTTCGCCGCCCGTGAGCCGCACCTTCGCGACCCCCATGCCGACGGCGGTCCGGGTGAAAGCGACGATCTCCTCAAAGGAAAGGATGCTTTCGTGCGGCAGCCAGTGGACCCCCTCCTCCGGCATACAGTAGCGACACCGCAGATTGCACCGGTCGGTGACCGAGATACGCAGGTAATCTATCTTGCGACTAAAAGGATCTAACATCGACCGGCGTCCCCTTGGTCAGTGGCGGCGAACCCGCCGGCAAACGGATGAGGCCATCGGCCGCGGCGAGCGTGGTGTAGTCGCCCGAGCCGTTGTTCGGTATCGGGAAGACCTGCCCCTCCGCGAGGCGCACCAGCACCATCGTGTCGCGCTCCGCGTCGGCCCTCTTGGTCGCCTCGCCGAGCGGAAGACGCCAGATGCGCGGTTCGAACGGCGCGCCCGTCAGCACAGACAGAAAAGGACGCACCAGCAGTTCGAAGGTGATGAAGACCGACACGGGATTGCCCGGCAGGCCGAACAGCGCCCGCTCTCCGGCGACGGCGAAGGTGGTCGGCTTCCCCGGTTTGATGGCGACCCGATCGAAGAGGGTCGCATAGCCGTTCGCCGCAAAGGCCTGCGGCACCAGATCGAAATCACCCGCCGAGACGCCGCCCGAAAGTATGATCAGATCGCACGCGTCGCGCGCCTCGCCGATGGCGCGGGTAAGGCTTTCCCGGTCATCCTTCACGATGCCGAAATAACGGGAAAGAACGCCGCAGTCGCGCAGTTGCGCCATGAGCTGATAGGCGTTCGAGTTCATTATCTGATGCGGCAGCGGATCGGCACCCGGTTCGACCAGTTCGTCGCCGGTCGCGAGGACACCCACCAGCGGACGGACCCTCACCGGCACCTGCGCCAGCCCCAGAGAAGCGAGTATCGTGATATGGCGCGCCGCTATCCGCGTCCCGTTCCCGAGAACGACGGCCCCCTTCTTCCGGTCCTCCCCTCGCGGCGCGTAATTGGTGCGGCGCGATGCCCGCTCATCACCCGTGAACCTGACCCTGCGGCCGTCGGACGACTCGCGCGCATCCTCCACCATGAAGACCATGTCGGCCCCGGCGGGGAGGATCGCCCCGGTCATCACCTTGATGCATCTCCCGGCGCTGACGGCTCCCACCGGCTCGTGACCGGCGGCTAGGATACCGGCTATCTCGAGTTCGTCCCCGATGTCGGCGCGGCGACAAGCGTAGCCGTCAACGGCGACCCGATCGAACGGGGGAATATCGCGCGACGCGACGATATCTTCGGCAAGGATCCGACCGACGGCGTCCGTCAGCGCGCAGGTCTCGGTCGCGGAGGTCCGGCGCGCCTGCGCCATGACGATCGAGAACGCCTTCTCATAAGGGATCATTCATCGCTCCTTGGGAAGATGAGAGGACCAGGCGCCGTTCTCAAAGACAAGCGCCGTCTCGATATCGGGAGAAAAGACCGGTCCCCCGTCCGTCTCGCGGAAAAGTATCCGGTGATCGACCAACGACAGCAGGGTGGCGGCGCTCTGTTTGAGTTCCCCCTCCCCTTCACGGCTCACCATGAGAAAAAGGTCGGGTATCAGGTAGTTGCGGACCGAATTCGATTCACAGATGACCGGCACATCTGGCGGGATGCGCGAGAACAGATCCTCCAGCGCCGGGGCTATCGTCTTTTCGTCGCAACGGACCCAGAAGACCTTCCGGGCGCCGGCGATCAACATGCGGCCGGTGTCGTGTTTCCCGTCGTCCCGGGTCTCTTCGGTCACCGAGAAATGGGATTCGGCGCATTCGCCGTGCATGATGGTGACCTTGACGGCATAGAGGTCGATCTGTTTCGAGAAACGGGCGATGAGCCGTTCGCACAGGGTCGTTTTCCCCGAGTCCTTGGCGGTCGCGCCGATGAGCAGCAACTTGGGATATCGCTTCATGCAGGACTCCTGACCTCCGTTCGACCCAAATTACCTTTTCCGGGAGAGTTGTCAATGTTGAGATAAAACTTGCAATGATCCCTCTATCCGACTATAAGACGGCCGACTCCGAGCCCGAAACCCCTGAAGCCGGAAAGGTATGGGGACGGGCCGACAGGGCACGGTGTCGAAAGGCCCGCGCCTCCCCTTTTGGAAAGGAGCTTGTCGATGTTTCGCCGGTGTATCCTGAACCACAATAAAGTGAGGATCGTACCATGAAAAAGCACTTGTCCGCTTTCCTGTCGCTCGCCGTTTTCCTCTTCCTGTTCGCGGCCTGCGAATCATCGTCGAGTAATGTGAACGACTCCGACGGCACCGCGAGCGACGCCCTGATCGACGAAGACCTGTTCACCGACGATCTGGTTGACGAGGACGAACCGGTCATCACCGACACCAAGACAGACGCCGACCTGCCCGCCGACAAGGACGGCATCAAGGATGACGGCGCCGCCTCGGACGAGGACATCGTTCCGCCGGTGGATGAGGATGAACCGATCGCGGATGAAACAGTGACCGATGATGTGACCACCGACGATGTGGCCACCGATGATGTGACCACCGATGATGTGACCACCGATGATGTGACCACCGATGATGTGACCACCGATAATGTGACCACCGACGATGTGGCCACCGACGATGTGGCCACCGACGATGTGGCCACCGACGATGTGGCCACCGACGATGTGGCCACCGACGATGTGACCACCGACGATGTGACCACCGATGAACTTCCCGTTGATAACACGCCGGACGATGACCCGCTCACCGGACCGGCCGAGATGGTCGTTTCGCAGAACGACACCGTTTACCCGAACAATGGTGCCGTATTCGACTTCGGCGGTGCCCGCATAGCGGTCGACACGCCGACCTACGAATTCCTCATAGAGAATATCGGTGGCGAGGATCTGCACATCGACGCGATCACCCTTGACGACACCGAGAACTTCATTCTCGACATCTCTTCAACAGATACGACCGTGGCCCCGGGCGGCT
>JAKLFG010000075.1 GCA_022711315.1 bacterium
TAGAACAGGATATAGTACTGGCTGTACCGGAGAGGTCCCAGCGAAAAGATAGGACTCCACTCATGAAGCGGGTGAACCGAGAACTGTAGCGAGAGATAATGACCCGCGACCAGCGGCTGCGGGGTCGCGAAGGCCACGGAAATGAGCCCGAGCAACAGGAGTGCGGTCTCCTTTCCCGTCAAGCGTGTTTCGCGGGAAAGCCATCGGTCTGCCACCGACACCGCGACAAGAAGCACCGCCAGCACCCAAGAGGGATGAGCGTTGCGGAGAAAGACAAGGATCACCAAGAGTACGACAGCGCGGCCCGACCTGATATCCTGCAGGGTCATCACGAGATAAATGGCTACGGCGATTAACAGATAGGCGAGGAATTGGGGCCGGTCGCTGACGCGCTGTTGAACCAAAAGAAACACCGAAAGGACGGAAGAAAAGGAAAGGAAGAGGTCACCGCCCGAAAGACGACGGAACAAAGCAAAAAGCACCATGCACAGCGAAAAAGCGACGAGGAGGCGAAAAAAGATGATACTGGCAGGGCCGAGGTGCGTCCACAGCAAGGCCGAAAGGATATTGTGCGCCCATTCCCAGTTGACCCACGGCTGTCCGGCATGGGTAAAACTGAACATATCGACATCAGGTATCCGGCTATGTTCCAGCATGTCCAACCCCTGCGCGAGATGGACCCAGAAATCGCAGTTCGGTATAAGATATATCGTCAACACCGCACAGAACAAAAGAAAAGCCGTGCCGAGAAGGAGATACTGAAGGAAAGGCCTCTTCCCGTCAGAACTCTGCATTCTTGGGCGTCCGGGGGAACGGTTGGACATCGCGGATGTTGGCCATGCCGGTCAGGTACATGACGGCCCGTTCGAAGCCCAGTCCGAACCCGGCGTGGGGACAGCCGCCGAACCGGCGGATATCGAGGTACCACCAGTAATCTTCCCTCTTGAGGCCGAGTTCTTCTATCCGCCGGGTAAGAACATCGTGCCGTTCTTCGCGTTGCGAGCCACCGATGAGTTCGCCGATGCCGGGGACGAGCATGTCCATCGCGGCGACCGTCTTGCCGTCGTCGTTCTGCCGCATGTAGAAGGCCTTTATCTCCTTCGGATAGTTGATGACGAATACCGGCTTCTTGAAGACATCTTCAGTGAGGTAGCGTTCATGTTCGGTCTGAAGGTCCTTTCCCCACTCCACGGGATACTCGAAGGTGCGCCCCGACTTCTTGAGCAGGTCTACCGCCTCGGTGTAAGTCACGCGGCCGAAATCGGACGATGCGACCTGTTCGAGCCGTTCAAGCAATCCTTTGTCGATCATCGCGTTGAAGAACTTCATCTCCTCCGGCGCCCGATCCAACACGAAACGGATGATGAATTTGGTCATGTCTTCGGCCAACTGCATATCCTCTTCGATCCCCGCGAAGGCGATCTCCGGCTCTATCATCCAGAATTCCGAGGCATGGCGCGGCGTGTTGGAGTTCTCGGCGCGAAAGGTCGGCCCGAAGGTATAGACATTGCGAAAGGCCATGCAGAAGTTCTCGACGGCGAGTTGCCCCGACACCGTCAGATTGGTCTCCTTGCCGAAAAAGTCCTTCGAGAAGTCCACCTTCCCGGCGTCGGTGAGCGGCGGCGATTTCGGGTCGAGCGTCGTCACGCGGAACATCTCCCCGGCCCCTTCGCAGTCGGAGCCGGTGATGATGGGGGTATGGACATAGACGAACCCACGGTCCTGAAAGAATGAATGGATGGCGTGGGCGAGCAGACTGCGCACCCGGAAGACCGCCGAGAAGGTGTTGCTGCGGGGGCGCAGGTGGGCGATGGTCCGCAGATACTCGAAGGAGTGGCGCTTTTTCTGGAGCGGATAATCGGCGTCGCAGGCGCCGATGATCTCGATGGCGGCGGCCGCTATCTCGAAGGCCTGCTCCTTGCCGGGACTCGCGACCACCGTGCCGGTGACGGCGATGGCGCTGCCGGTACCGAGTTTCGAGACCGCCTCGAAGTTGGAGAGCGTATCCTGAAACACGATCTGGACGCCCGAAAAGAACGACCCGTCGTTCAGTTCGATGAAGCCGAGGTTCTTGGAAACGCGCAGGGTACGGACCCAGCCGGCGACCGAGACGGTGGAGTTCATGCATTCGCCATGGCGTTTGAAAAGGTCCTTCAGCAAGAGGTATGACATGGGACGCCCCCTGTGGGAAAAAAAACCGTGACGGTCAGTTATACCAGAGAACGGCGATTAGTCAACAGGCCCGTACTTCGCGATCTCGGCACGCATGAGGTCATAGAGTTGTTGTTGTTCCGGCTCCCTTACCAGCGTCCGATAGTAAGCGATTTCGGCCCGAAGGATGGGCAGATTACCCTTCTCGACCACCTGCAGCATGAGCCGTTCGCTGGCTATATTGATGGGGTAGAGCATCCGGAACGGTCGTATTACCGGATACCGCGCAATGGTCTCTGCCTTCATGAACAGGGCCCAGTGCTGGTCGAAATAGACCAGTTCATACTGTGAAGGGGCAGCCGCAAGAAACTCGGCGTCATGTCGATCAAGACCACTAATAGCAATGTCTTTCACTATGTAATCTACCGGATATTTCGTGACGATCTCAGAAAAAGACAGTGACAGATAATCTTTTATAAAAGAAACAGGATAGACCTGCATGTCCCGACCATCGAAAAATACTTTTATTCCCGGCCAGGAGCGAAACATGAAGTAGGCATGGAAAGAAAGATTGGTCGCATACAAATTGCCGGCAAGACCGTTTTCTTCTATGAAGTCAGCCAACCATACCGGGTTCTTTCGGGCACTTACGCCGACCCCCCAATCTCGATACATAAGCACCGTGCTTCCCGCCAGAGCAGCCGCAAGAATTGCGTTAAGCATGACAGCAGGGATCCGACGCAACAATCGAAGGTCGCGATCAAACAAGAATTCGGACAAATAATGGATCATGATCGGTAAGGAAACAATGAGGAATTCCGTCATGAAGCGACTGCTCCTGAACGGGAGAATCGCTACGACAAAAACCAAGAAACCGTAAAAAGGTTCTGTCCGGAGGATCCTCCCAAAAAAAAGTATCAGAAGTAGATAGTAAGGGATCGTCACCGCAAAGAAGGGATGGAACGAGAGCCAGTACAGATAGGATTTCCACTCATTGTTGTCAAGCACAAAAAAGTGAGATAAAACGAAAGAAAGCGGCCCATAAAAAAGAAGCAAGGTCATCAGGGTCAAAAGGGAAGAGGAAATTGCTATCACCCGCCATCGGTACTTTCTGGCGATACGCAGCATATCTTTCAGAAAGCGGATCCCGTCGCCCCACTTCCATCGCAGGTATCGGTCCCCTATCGTCGTCACCACCGCAACGGCGCCAAGCACCCATGAATAGTGGAAAAAAGACCACGCCGCGAAAAATAAAAGAGACTGACCAAGTAGTAACCAGCGATCCTTCCAGACAAGGGGACGCTGTAGCCGCCACACGAGCGCCGAAAGGAAAAGATACCCTAGAAGATGCGGTCTAATGGCTATGCGTATCTGTATAACGAGCAAGATGAAAAATAGCAGGGAAAAAGAAAGGGAAAGCGAAGGAGGAGAAGCTCCGGCGCGAACTCGATTCTCTCGAACCGCGCCCCATAGAAAGGCCACTATCCCGAATAATACCAGCCACCGGTACAGGAAGAAACCGACCGGCCCGGCGTAATCCCACACGAGTGAGATGAAGAGACTGAAACCCCACTCGTGATTATGCCACGATGAACCCGCGTAAGTAAAACTGAACACATCCACATCGGGCACACGCATCTCGGCCCTTATCAGGCGCCCTGTGGCGACATGCCACCAGTGATCGTCGCACCCGATCTCGTGATAAGAGAGCACTCCCGTCACGAGCAGGGTGACGAAGAGAACGATGAAAGCGTTACGACGGTTTGGCATTAACGGGAGTATCGGGCGGCGCGTTGTAGATGGCGCTCGCCTTGTATTTCTCGACGAAGTAGGTCCCGATGAGTTTAAGTATCGCGAAGGTCGGCACCGCGACGAGCACGCCGAGGAAACCGGCCAGTTCGGCGCCGGCGAAGAGCGCGATGATGACGAAGACCGGGCTGATGCCCACATTGCGCCCGACGATGTTCGGGGTTATCGCGATCATGTCGGTCACCTGGATGACAACGAACACGATAAGCACCTTGACGAAAAGCAGGGGACCACCGGCGCTGAGCGCCAATAACGATGCGACGATGACGCCGGTGATGATGCCGATGTAGGGCACGAAGCAGAGCGTGCCGATGAGGATGCCGAGCGAGGCGCCGTCGGGCAGGCCGATGACCGTGAGCCCGAAGGCGTAGAGCGAACCGAGCACGAAGCAGACGCCGAGTTGCCCGCGGATGAACCCGGCGAGCACCCGGTCGAACTTATGGAGCCACTCGACCATCTCTTCCTTCCGGGCCGGAGGGAACAGGGAAACAAGCGCATCATAGACCGCCGGGAGCCGGGTGCTCACAAAGAAGGTCACCACGGCGTAGATGAGCAGATCGACGAGGAAGAAGAGCGCCGAGAAGGTCTGGCGGAACACCGTCCCCATAAACTGGGGCATCGATTCGAAACTCGGCACCACCGCGCCGAGCCGTTCGAGCAGCGCCTCTTCGGTGAGGTTCTGGTACTCGCTGATGTTGATGCCGTTCTCGTACGCCTTCTCGTATATCCAATTGACGGTCGATACGGCGAGCAGCGGCAGTCGCTTCACCGCATCGGCGAGTTGCGCGAATATGGCAGGAAGTATCACGAAGACAAGGAGCGCGAGGAACAGGAGCGCCAATATCATGAGCAGGATCGTCGCCACGCTACGCGGCAGGCGCATCCGGTTGTTCATGAAGGCGACAAGCGGCGATACGGCATAGGCGGTGAAGAAGGCGGCGAGCAGTATGGCGCTGATGTGCGGCAGGAGTATGAGAATGAAGAGGAATATCAGAAAAAAGCCGAGCGGTATCCAGCCCTTGCGCTCGATAAAAAACGCGTATATCTTCTCTTGTATCATATCACTTCACCGGCGCATTCTCGCGGTACCACGCATCAGCGTTGGCCGCCCCGATGGGGATGGGCTTGGAAAGCGTACCGTCGGCGGAGAACTTGACCATCTGCATCGCCTCGACCACGATCTTTTCCCACTCCTGCACCCCTATCTCCTTCGGTCCGGCGACCTCCTGTTTCGAGCGGTTCTTCTTCCATTCCTGTATGTTCATTTTCTTCGGTTCGGCCGCTTTGGCCGGCACCGCGATCTCGACCTTGCCATTCTCGACCATGAGCGCTCCGGCGCCGTTCGTCTCGACCACGAAGCCGAAACTGGTGCCGCGCACCCCCGCGACGGCGTTCTTCGACTCGACGACGAACCCGCCCGCCTCGTTCTTGCTGACCAGTTTCTTCACATTCGACCATATCTTGCCGAAAAAGACCTTCATCTTGTAACTTTCCCGCTCACAGGAGGAGTTGGACACTATCTCGGTCAGACTGACGAGCGAGTTCTCACCCACCTTCAGCGCCGAGCCGTCGGGGAATATCAGCATCAGGCGGGATGCCGCCTCGGTCTTGACGAAATGGGAGGCCGGCACCTCCTGCCCCGACTTGAGGGGCGCCCATGCCTGCTGGTCGGGCGAGGACTTCGCCGTCCCTTCCAGTTTGTCCACCTTCACGGCGCCGGTCGCACCGCATTCCGCCGCGCCAAGCGTCGAGGCGCAGAGGGCAAAGGCGACACACAGGGAAACAAGGAACATATTCCGCACGATCCCCTCCTTCAGGAAAACCTTCGACACCATGATAGGTTATTTGGGCTCGACCACAACTTTTTTCCCGTCGATGCCGGTCGCCTTGAATTTGTCGCCCAGCGACTGCGCGAGCCCGTTGGCATCGCCGCGGAACATGACGCGGAAGGTCGCCGTGCCGCCTGCGAAGGACTGCACCACCACGCCGGTCACCAGTTTGTTCGCGCGCACCGCCTGTTCCGCCTTGAACATCGCGACCGAGTCGGGCAGTTTACCGACCACGAGCGTGAACTCCTCGCCGTTGTTGAGCGTCTGGGTCCACGACTTCACCATGTCGGTCACCAGTTTCTGCGACGCGTTCTTGGCCGCCTTGTCTATCGCCATGGTGCCGCCGGTCACCGGGTCGATGTGGGCCTGCGCCGCCTGCCCCGCCGAGGAGCCGAGCACCTTGCCGTCCTTGAGGTTGATGGCGCGCATCGTCACATTGGCCTGATTCGAGGTCATCGTCGAGCCGGCGATCGATCCGAGCGAGCGGGCCATCGCCTTGCCGACTATCACGATGTCGGCGTCTATGCCCTTGGTGAGTTGCAGGACATCCTGATTGCTGATGTCGACCACCTGAAAGGCCGGCTTCACCTTGGCGCCGGTCGCGAGCGTGTTGCGGTCGACGATGCGGAAGTTCTTTTCGAGCAGGGCCGCGGTGAGCGCCTGTTCGGCCGCGCCGATGTCGCTCTGCATCGTCTGGGCGGTCGCGCCGCCCCACCAGAACGAGAACACGGTCGCGCCGACATTCTGCTCGGCCATCATGACGACGACCTTGGGATAATTCATCCGTTCGAGCGTCGTCTGCAGGAGTTCGAGGTCGTTCTTGAGGTCGCTCTCTTTCACGGTCACCTCGACCTTCGCCGTCACGACCCCCTGCGCCTCCTTCGATTCGAGCACCTTGTAGGCCTTGATGTACCCGTTCACCTTGGAGATTATCTTGTCGGAAACGAGTTGATAATTCTCGACGACCGTCTCGGCCGACACCACCGCCCCCATGACCATCTCGAGTGCGCGCCGCAGGGCATCTTCGGTCGCCTCCTTCTTGGCCAGTTCGACATTGCCGTTCACCACGGCGCCGAACCCTTCGACCGTAACCTTCTTCTCGGATGCCTCGGCCGTACCGAACATCAGCGCCATCACACAGGAAAACAGAACAAAAGCTCTTTTCATGACACGCCCTCCCGTCAGTACAGAATGACCACCCGACCCTCGCTCAGCGCATCGGGGACGAGTTTCGTTTGTATCGCCGTCACTTCGGCGGCGCCGACGACAAGGTCGGACTTGTTCTTGAGTTTCGACGCCTTCACCACGAGCAGGGTCGCGGCGTCGCCGTATAGCGCCGCCACCGCGTCGAGATCGTTCTTGACATAGCGCGCCACGCCGTTCGTCTTGAGCGCCTCGTCCTTGACCTGCTTCTTGCTGTATACGATCTTGCCGTCGTCGGTGTAGACCGCCGGGAACATCGTCGGCGCGAACTTGAGGCCGCGCGCATCGAACACAAGCGTCTTCTTGGCGTCGGCCGCCGGGGCGACGGCGCCCGCCTTCACCGACTCTTTGGACGCCAGTTCCTTGTCGGCGGCGCCGGTCGCGGCCGCCTTATCGTACAGCGAGGAGAGCGGGACCCGTATCACGACATCCACCCCGCCGTCGGAGTAATACTTCGTCGTGACGATCTCGGCGCCCTTGACGAGCCCCTCGACCGAGGTCTTGACCTCCATGGATTCCTCCATCGAGTTCTTCATGGTCGTGGTCCCGACGACCGTCACCCCCTTGATCGCCTCGAGCAGGTTGCGGTATGCGTCGGCCTTGGCCACCCGTTCAGCCCCGAGACGCGCGACCGCCACATTAGGCGCCTTGAGGTCGGGGGCGCCGCTGCCGGTCGCGTACACATACTGCTTGGTCCAGTTTATCTTCCCGCTCGGCACATCCTGTACCGCATCGCTCTTGTCGGCTTCCTGCGCCGTCAAGAGCCCCCCGAGAAAAGCCAGCACCGTCAAAAAGGACATCATCCGCACCATGGCGTTCTCCTTAAAAAAATCCGCGATCACCATAGACCTCTCGATCACCCTATTATTCGAAGAATACTTCATTATTTCTCCGCCAGCACCCGTTCATAGACCGCAAGGTACCGGCCGGCCGGCTCGCGCCAGCCGAGGTCGGCCGTCATGCACCGCCGGGCCATGAGGCGATACCGGTCGCGATCGTCGCGGAACAGGGCGACCGCGTCGGCGACGCGCCGCTGGAGCGCCTCCGGCGTGTAGTCGCGGAACTTGAGCCCCGTCCCGTGGGCCGGATGTTCGTCCATATCGATGACCGTCTCGTCGAGCCCGCCGACCGCCCGGACGACCGGCACCGTCCCGTAGCGCATCGCGTACATCTGGTTGAGCCCGCACGGCTCGTGGCGCGACGGCATGAGATAGAAATCGCTCCCGGCGTGGATGAGGTGCGACAGCCGTTCATCATAGGCGGTCTTCAGCACGATGCGGTCGGAGAACCGTTCGGCGAGATTGCGCAGGGCGTCGGTCAGCAGCTTCTCGCCGTCGCCCAGTATCGCGAAGAACGCGTCGCCCCGCGCCGCCGTTTCGCCCAGCATCCGCACGAGGAGGTCCACCCCCTTATCGATATTGATGTGGGTCACCATGCCGAACAGCGGCAGTTCGGTGTCGCGGTCGAGTCCGAACTCGGCGAGCAAGGCCTTGCGGCAGGCCGACCGTCCGTCGGCGTCGGGCGCGGCATAGCGAACTGGCAGGTGGATGTCGTTCTCGGGGTCCCAGTGGTCGGCGTCGATACCGTTGCGGACCGGCGTCATCTTATGGGCCATCTGCCGCATGAGCCCGTCCAGCCCGTGACCGAATTCAGCGGTCCGTGTCTCCTCGGCATACCGGTGGCTCACGGTCGTGAGAGCATCGGTATAGACGATGCCGCCCTTCAAGTAATTGATATGATTATAAAACTCCAACTTATCGGGGCTGAACACCCCCCACCCGAGGTTGAGGATGTGCAGGTCGTACATCCAGAACTTGCCCTGATAGGCGATGTTGTGGATGGTGAGTACCGTCCGCACATTGGTCATGCGGCCGTAGGGCATGTAGGCCTCTTTGAGGTACACCGGCACGAGCGCCGTCTGCCAATCGTTGCAGTGGATGATGTCGGGCCGCACGATGTTCTCGGCCACCTCGACCACCGCCCGCGAGAAAAAGACGAACCGCTCCGAGTTGTCGGGGTAATCGCCGGTCGCGGTGCCGTACAGGGCGTCCCGCTCGAAATAGTGGCTCGCGACGAAATAGACCGGCACCTCGCTCCCCGGCAGGGTCCCCTGCCATATCTCGGCCGGCTCCTCGCGGTCGGACACCGGTATCGGGAAACGGTGCGGCGTCCGCTCGATGCCGAACCGCTCGCTGTCTATGAGGGCGTAGAAGGGCATGACCATCGCGACCTCGCACCGGCCCGCCAACGCCTTGGCGAGCGCGCCGACCGTCTCGGAAAGCGCACCGGCCCGGGTGAACGGGTAAATCTCTGAAGAAGCGATAAGCACCTTCACCGGATCCATGCCCTCTTAAATAAGGAAAAAGACCAAGCGACGGTATAGCAACAAACGGCCCCCGAGTCAACTTTTTGAAGGGGTCGCACGGACATCATCTCGCATCCTCATTTGGCACTCTCAACATACCAAACGGCTATTTCACCTTTACCCTTCACGCGTATCTTTTCCTGCGATACGCAAACAAAATCGTCTTTGATCAACCGGTAGGTCTCTTCCGTGATCTGAATGGTATTCGCTTTGCCGGTCGACTCCATGCGGCTCGCGGTGTTGACCGTATCACCCCACAGATCGTAGGCGAATTTCTTCTGACCGATCACTCCTCCAACCAACGGACCGGAGCTGATACCGAAACGAAAATCCAATTTCTTACCATCAAATTCATTGTTCGCGACAAAGTTTCGTATCTCAAGAGCGAACTGCGTTATCGCTTGGGCATGGTCGACCCGAGGAAGGGGAACGCCGCCAGCAACCATGTAACAATCGCCAATGGTCTTGATCTTCTCGATCCCGTATTTCTCAGCCACCCGATCGAATTCAGTGAACACCTTGTTGAGAAGATTGACCAGGTCCACGGGAGACATCTGGGCCGACATGGCGGTGAAATTGACCAGATCAGCGAACAGTACCGTCACATAGTCGTGGCTCTCGGCCACGATCTCGTTCGGCGCATACTTGAGTCTCTCCGCGATCGGCTTGGGAAGGATGTTGAGCAGCAATTGTTCTGTCAGTTCTCGTCGTTGCTCCAGATTATACATCAGGATACTGGTGTAACCCAGTCCGTACACCACTGTGTAAACGATGATGATCAGCGTATCGAGCCACCGCGCGAATTCCGACGGGTAAGGAGAGACCAACTGCGGGCATATCGACTCTATCACGATAAGGGCGAACAGATGAATTACGGTTATGGATAGGACGATCATCTGCGTCCGACCGCGCATGATCGATACCCCTGCCAGTATGGGCACGATGTAGAGGTATGGTACGCCCCCCTCAAGCCCAGCGCTATCAAACCAGATGAAGGTCGTCGGCAGAAGGAAGACCGCATAGATGAGGGGCGCTATGATGCGCAAGAATTTTTTTCTGATGCGGACGATATAGTAGCCGATGAGAGAGAAAACGGTCACGCCGAGGGTGGCTTCCGCAGCGGGGAACGGGATGTGGAGAATGATGTTTTCCGCAGTCAGCAGGACCCCCATCATCGCGTTCATCATGAGCACCCAGTTCAGGACCTGGAATTCCAGATCGAACACGCTGGGATGCCCGCAGATCAATGTGAGCCACTGCTCGCCATGGCTCTTCTTGAAGTGGAATCTTTTTGTCAACTGCGAGACCATCGGCATCTCCACACGCTGTAGGATCAACTCGTAAGCTGCTTTCCCGAAATCAACCTCAACGGCATAAACCCCATTTCGACATTTCCCAGTCGCGCCGTCGGTAGTACAGGGTGAAAAGAACGAATGTGTATACCAACGGATGCTATCGGAGTCAACTTTTTGAAGGGGTCGCCTCTCCCGCCCTCCTGCTCTCGGAAGACACCGAAAAAAATTGCGTAACTCGCGACTTTATGCTAGCGTCGGCCCGTCAATATCTTCTTAAACGGAGGGTTCATGTCAGGCCATAACAAGTGGAGCAGCATCAAGCATAAGAAAGGTGCTGCGGACGCCAAGCGTGGCAAACTGTTCACAAAGCTCATCAAGGAGATCACCATTGCCGCCAAGGCGGGCGGCGGCGATCCGAACGGCAACCCGCGCCTGCGCACGGCGGTCCAGAACGCCCGCGCCGCGAGCATGCCGGTCGACAACATCACCCGCGCCATCAAGAAGGGAACGGG
>JAKLFG010000076.1 GCA_022711315.1 bacterium
TCGAAAGGAGCAACAGATAACGGCCACCGTCGAGGAGTTTCATGTCGCTCACCGAGAATATCGCATCCTCGGGCGGCACCTCGCGGTCTATCTGCGCGGCGCATCCCGCCCCCGTCACGAGAGCAAGGATTAGGGAGGCCGCGATCAAGAGAGGCATCGGTCTCATTTCTTTTTTTCCTGCTGGTTTTCTTTCTTATCGTTTTTCTTCGCGTCCCTCGGCGGCAGGCCCAACTTCTTCTCAAGTTCGGCCACCTGCTTGGGGTATTCGGTGGTCGGGAATATCTCGCGCATTCCCAACACGATCTTCCGGGCATAATCCTTTTTGTTCAGAGCGAGCAGCGCCTGTGCCACGCGGATATAACTCAGTTCGTGCTTGGGACAGCCCTTGTGATCGGTATCGATACGGCGGAACTGCTCTATGGCGAGGTTCCACGACTTCTCCGCGACATAGGTCTCTCCGATGAAAAAGACCGCTTCGCAGTCATGGCGACCCGGAAACTTCCGCAGATAGGTGGCCCACCCGTCGCGCACCGCGACCGCCAACGCGGCATCGGTGCTCATTTTGGCGAGTTCGTTGAAGGCGCGTTCGGCATCCTCGGGAAGACGGACACGGCCGTTCTTATCGATCGTGACATGCTCCACCGGACGCTGGTCCTCCCACTCGGCCTTAAGGAGCGCCACCTCCTTTGCCAGCGTGTCACTCTGTTCGGTCACGCGCTTCACCGTTGCGGCGAGATCCGCCGCCGAACGGTTCGCCCCGACATCTATCGCATCGATACGGTTGCTGATGTCCCGGATGGTCCCTTTCAACTCGTCGAGGGTCGAGAACGAAAGGTTTATCTTGTTCTCCTGCACGGTCTTCTCAAGGTTCAGTTTCTCTTCCACCTTACGCAGGCGATCGGTCAACGCGGCGATATCGACACGCAACCGTTCCTCAACGATCTTCTGCTTCGCCGAGTTCTCGGCAAGGCATTCGGCCTTCGCGAGGTCGACATCTTTTTTGAACGCGATACAGCCGCTCACCGACACCATCACGCACAGCAGGAGTATCCGAAGCACAGGGAGGACCCCGCGGAGAAGGACGCTATTCTTCATCGAGCAGAAGGAACTTCGCCTTGATGAAGTATGCGTCGCTGGCGGGAAGGTTCTTGGTGAGTTTGCGCAGGATGCTCTTCGCCTGATCGGGGTCGTCGGTCATCAGGCGACTCGCGTCGGCGAACATCGTCGCGACCGCCTTGCCCATCTCGGCGAACGCCGCTTTCAACTGTGCATTCTCCCGGTCATAGTACAGCGCCTTGTACAGGAGCTTCCGCGCCTCCTTGAAATCGCCGTCGGTCATCTTGCCTTTGGCACGCTCCGCATACACCGTTATGCGCAGACTATTGATCTCCTTGGTCACGGCGGTCGACTCGACATCGCGGTTACGTTCGATATCGTACTCCTTCTTCGAGGAGTTCGCCGACTTGTCGACGACCTTCTTGGCGGTCCCGTCGAGGCGAGCAAGAAAATCGCGTTCTATCTGGCTCTTCCGTTTTTCATATTCCTTCTTCGCGGCCGCTTCGCGCGACCCCGCCTTGGCAAGTTCGCCTTCGAAACTCGCCTGCCGGCCCTTCGCCGCCTTTTCCCACTGGTCGCGTTTCTCGACGATATCCTTTTCAAGCTTCTCTATCGTCGTCTTCAGACGGACCTGCTCGCCGTCGCGTTCTTTCACCAGTCGCTTCATCTCCGCCTCGATGTCCTTCATCTCTTTCTCGATCTTGGCGCGATCCTGTTTATACAGCCCTTCGTATCTGGCATAGACGGCCTGCCGATCCTTTTCCTGCTGCACATCCATCTGCTGGGCCTTCTTGACCGAATCCTCCTCGATCTTGCGGACCTTCTTCTCGGCGTCGATCTTGAGTTGCTCGATCTTTTTACCCAGCCCCTCTCGCAGTTTGTCGGACTGCTTCGCTCCGTCGCTCATCTGTTTTTCGAGCGCGGCGAGCTGTTTTTTCTTCTTGTCGAGTTCGGCCTCGAACGCAGCGCGCCGTTTTTTACCCTCGGCTGCCCACTGGTCGTCGCGGGCCTTCTGGCGGCCCTCTATCTGTTTCACCTTCTTGTCGCGATCGGCCATGACCGCTTTCTGCATGGAGTCGAACTTTTTCTGGAAATCCTTCTTCTGTTTCTGGATATTCGCTATTTTCTTTTCTATCTCCTTGCGCTCGCCGTCTTTCTTGGCCTTGAACTCCGCGGTCTCCTTATCTATCTTACCCTTCGTTTCCTTGAAGGAGGTGTCGAGACTTTTGTTCAACGAGGATATCTCCTTATCGACCGGATCGATCTTCGCCTTTATGAACGATTCCCGGCCTTTTTCGAAGTTCTGCAATGCCTTGTTGGCCGAAGCCAACTTCTTCTGCAGGTCCTTGTAGTCGGTCTTTTTCTCGTAGTTGTTGTATTTCTCCTCGAACTTCCGCATATCCGCCTCGACCGCCTCGACATCCTTCTGAAGTTTCTGCGCCGTCGACTCAAACTCCTTGTCGGCAGTTTCCTCGGCCTTCCGGCGCTTCTCGTCGGCCTCACGATCTATCTTTTCACGCTCCTTGTCGGCCTTTTCCTGTATCTTCGAAAGCCGTTGCTCCTGTTTTTCAAGAAACTGGTCGAGTTCCTGCTGGACCTTCTCCAGCGTCTTCGATTCGGCCTCTTCGTTCTTATCAAGATCGGCCATCTGATTATTGAGATCGTCTATCTTCTTCTGCGTCTCCTTTTCGAGCGCCTCCATGTCCTTGCGGTCCTGCGCTTCGTCCTTCCCCATGCCCTTGTCGCGCTCTTCCTGCAGTTTGCCTTCGGCGCGGTCGAATTTCTCGCTGTCCTTGACGATCTCCTTATTCAGCGCCTCGATCTGCTTTTCTATCTCCTTACCTTTTTTCTCAAGATCGGCCATCTGCTTCTCGGTCTCCTTTTCGAGCCGGCGCGCATCTTTCTCCTGCCCCTTGAGTAGCGCCTCCTTCTCCTTTTCCGACTCCTTGCGCATGGCCTCGTATTTCTTTTCCACCGCGCGGACCTCTTTGTCTATGGCCTCACGGTAGGTCTCTTCGTAGCCCTTGTCGTTGCCGTACTCTTCACTTTTCTTGCTCAATTTCTTGTCGAGAGCCTGTATCTTCTTCTCGTACTTCTCATCGAGCCCACCTTCGAGGTCCTTGCGGGCGGACTGTATGTCGGCGGCGTTCTTTTCCTCGTACTCCTTCTCCTTGCGGCGGAAATCCTTTTCATCCGACTCGAACTTGCGGGTGATGGTGTCCTTGAGCTTGGCGAGGGTCCCCAACTCCTCCTCGAGTTTTCGCAACTGTTCTTCACGCCACTGTTTGTGGGCCGCTATCTCGCCTTTGAATTCGTTGTAGAACTTCTTGAACGACGAAGTGTCGTCGCCAGCGGTATCGGAATATTTCCAGCGTTCCGAACTCTCCTTGGTATAGACGATCGCCTTATAGCCGGCGGCGCGGACCTGATCGTCCTTTTCGCCGGCCCGATCGAGGTTATCCAGCGCAGCCGCCCAATCCTGCGACTGTACCGCATCTTTCGCCTTACCCAGCAACTTATTTATGTCCTCGGTCATGTCGGCAAGTTCCGTGTCGTCGGCGGAACGGAAAGAGGATACCGCGCCCTTATAATCCGCCCCCTGATAGGCCTTGAACCCTTTACGGCGGACCTCTTTTTTCTCGCTGGCTGAAAGGCTCTTAGCCGGCCCCGAAGAAGCGGAGGAAGAGCCTTCCTCGTCCGCCGAGGACGACGATCCACCGTCGTCGGTATCGTCCTGCACCTTGGAGAGCAGTTTATTGACGGCGCCCAATAGACCGCCGACGACATCCTCAGGCTCATCGTCCTCAGCGACATCGACGGCGCTTTCACCGACCTTCTTGCCCTTTTTATTGAAGATCGTCACCTCTATGCGACCGCCACCGTAGGAAAGGATGGCCGCGAGATCGGCGTCGGTCTGCGCCTTTGCCGCCCGTTCTATGCAGGCGATCTTGCCGTCGCACTTCTTCACCTGTTTCTTTATGTCGCTTGAAAGAGCATCCGCACCCGAGGCATCGACGCCCTTCACCTTCTCGATCATGAGCAGGAAGTTCTCATCAAGGCTTTCGGCGAACGAACGGTCACCCGCCTTTTTCCATGCCGTGGGGAAGACCGAGAGCGATTTCGCGCAAAGCATGCCGGAAACAAGCATGACGCACAGCGCGATGAACCAGCGACCCGCATTTCTCAAGGAAGCCTCCTTCTGTTGGAAGAACACGCGCGTTCTTAACTAAAATACGCGCCCCACCATATACAAAAGGCAGGATGATGTCAAAAAAAATGACGGCCGCCAAGAATGTTTGACAAATCCTCTTTTGTCGCTATAAAAGGGGCCGGTCGGGGCTGTAGCGCAGTTGGGAGCGCGCTAGAATCGCACTCTAGAGGCCACCGGTTCGATCCCGGTCAGCTCCACCACTTTTATTCAAACATCCACACACAGAACTATGATGTCATCATCGGCTTTTTCGACATCAGGCACCGAGCGTTCGACAAGAAGTCGCGGCACATCGCCAAGGGGTATGCCCCGCAGGCCCGGCGCGAACTGCATAAGCGCCCGATATTCGGCCCCCCAGACCGATGCTCCCGTCCCGCACTCGACCAGCCCGTCCGTGTACAGGATAATGCGGTCCCCCTCGCGGACCGGTCGTTCGCTCGTATGATACAGCGAGGTCCCGTTGACGCCGATGAGTTCATCCTCACCCTCGAGGAAGAAGGGTTCTCCCTCGACCGGTATGAAGAGCGCCGGGGGGTGACCGGCCGCTATCCACGACACCCTGCCGGCGTTACGGTTGACCGATAGGAAAAAAGCCGAAAGATAGCGCTCGGGCGGCAGTATCCTCTCCAGCACCTTATTCATCATGGTCGCCGTCTCGGCGAGCGTGTAGAGCGGCGAACTATTCTGACGGAACAACGCCTTGAGCGCCGGGTGTATGTAACTGGTGGCGATATCGTGCCCCGAGACATCGGCGACCAGATAGGAGAATATTCCCTCCGCCGGATCGACGATATCGTAAAAATCCCCGCCCGCCTCGACGACCGAACGGCAATAGACCGAAAAGCGCGCTTCACGCAGATCCTCCGGCCGGATAAAGAGCGACCGTTGCGCCTCCTGTATCTGCCGGATCTTATCCGCCTGAGATTCCACCGCCTCCTGCAGGGCGACGGCGATCTTCAGGTGGACGCGAACCCGCGCCCTGACCTCCTGCGGATTGAACGGCTTGACGACATAATCGAACGCCCCGAGCGAGAACGCGGTCATCTTCGAACCCTCGTCCTCATTGCTGGTCAGGAATATGACCGGCACCTGCGCGGCACGGGGCATCGTCTTGAGTTTTCGCATCACATCGAACCCGCTCACCCGCGGCATGACGATGTCCAACAGTATCAGGTCGGGCACCCGCTGTTCGACGAAGGCGAGCGCCTCTTCGCCACCTGAAGCCGTCTCCACGACATACCCGTCCTTGGAGAGCAGGTTCCGCAGGTGCGCAAGCGACATCTCGGAATCATCGACGGCTAAGATGGTGAAACGGCGCCCCTGTTCAGTCATGGCGATACTGCTCCATAAAATCCTGAAGCGCACCGATGACCGCCGCCTGCGTGTCGTGGCGGAAGGGCAACTGTTCGATATTGTCCGGAGCGATACCCCCGATGAAGACCAGCGGATGACGCGAAAGACGGAGCGCCTCCGGAACCAGCGCAAGGACCGGAGCCCGACCGGTGACCTTGGTGGCGCTGGGGAACACGGGGCCGAAGGCGACATAGATCAGATCGAAGGAGTTGGCGCGCTCGATATCGTCGAGCGTGTGGGCCGACCAGCCGACCGCGAGATCGGGGTAACGGCGCCGGACCTGCGACGGCGGCATATCCTCGTCACCGACATGCACCACCGAGACACCGCAACGCACGGCGATATCGGGACGATCGTTCATCACCAGCCGAGTGCCGGCACCGGACCTGCGGATGCTCTCCCGCATCGAAAGAGCTGCGGCCACGACATCCTCGTCGGACGCTCCCTTCATACGCAGTTGCAGAAAAGCGGGCCGCAGGATACGCAGCATATTGCCAAGCTCTTCGGGCACGGCGCCGACGATGGGATATACCGTCCGGCGCGTCACTTTTTCTTCACGATGCGGAATTTGCGCATCTTCTGGTTCAGGGTATTGCGATGCATATCGAGAAGACGCGCCGTCTCGCCGACCGACCATTCACAGCGCGACAAGGCGGTCTTGATGAATTCCCGCTCCACCGAATCGAGGAAAAGTTGGAAGAATTTCCCCGGGCGGGCGTTCTTGCCGATGTTCTCCCAGAAACTCTCCATCTTCATCGAAATGAGTTGATTGGCCGGCAGGTGGGAGAGGATCTCTCGCGTCCGTGCGTGCGGGAGGTTCTCACGCCCCTCCTTGGTCGTGACCACGCGCCGCAATTCCGCGACATTGTAAGGCCACCAGTAGGCGAGCAGGTGCGCGAGATTCTCGGGAAGACACCAGAAATCATAGTCATCGCTCCGGGTAACGAAACATTCGAGGAGCGGCGGGATGTCCTCCAGCCGTTCTCTGAGCGGCGGTATCCAGAGCGCCTGCGGGATGCGGGCCGAAAGCTCCTCGAACTGCGCGACATCCTCGACGAGCACCACCTCGTCGGTCAAGGGGTCGGGCAGACCGAATTCGGCTTTCACAATGCGGGCGTAACGCGAACGGATACCGTCGTTCTTGTAGTAGGTGTTCACTATCTTGCGGGCGAGATGGTACTTGCCGACACCCGGTTCACCACCGATGAGTATCGGCTTGCCGGGCTGGACCTTGGTGACGAAGCGACGCATCGCCTCGGTGGCGTGACTGATACCGGCTATCATGCAAGTTCCATCCCGAAGAAATCCCCGACGAACCGCATCAACTCAGATTCTGCCCATACGGTCTGATAGACACGGTTGCGGAACTCGGCGGCACCTTCGTACCCGCGAATACCACACCGCATTCTTCTTGATCTCGCTCATCATCGCCTTCTCGGACAACTGTCGCGAGTATATCCGAATGGCGTTGAAATGCAATTTCATGATGGCTTTTCTTTCCTCCGCATTCTTCGCGACACCATGCCGTATCTCATCAAATATCCACGGACGACCAAAGGTCCCGCGTCCGATCATGACGCCGGCCACGCGCGAATCGGCGAACCGTTCGAGATCCTTCGGTCCGGTGACATCTCCCGAATGAATGACCGGTATCTTCCGCTCGGCCGCAAGCCGGATGGAAAAATCGGGATCACAGGTACCGGGGAGGAACATTTGCGTCTTGAGACGCGGATGGATAACGAGCAGGTCGGCCCCCTCCTCTTCGATGATGGCCGCCACCTCCGAGCCGTTCTCGTGAATGTAGCCCTTGCGGATCTTTACCGAAAGCGGTTTTTTTGTCGCCGCCCGCGCGGCCCGGACGATGCGCCGCACCTTGTCGGGATCGGTCATCAGGAAGGCGCCGTTACGCCCCTTGATGACCTTTTTCATGGGGCACCCCATATTGATGTCGAACCCGTAAGGCGGGCACAGTTCCTCTATGCGCCGTATCGCACCGGCGATGTCGTCGGGGTCCGAACCGAATATCTGGACGAAGGTCCGCGGCTCCTCGGGACGCACCATCGCCATCTTGATGGTCTTCTTGTTGTTGAACATCACCGCCTTTGCCGATATCATCTCACTGTAGCAGACATCAGCGCCGTTCCGGTAGCATATCTCACGAAAGGCGGCGGTGCTTATCTCCGCCATGGGAGCGAGGTAGAGTCGCATGTCTCACCATGTTCTTTCGACTGCATGAGTCGGCATTGTACCTGCCGGGCGTGGACTGTCAAAGAATCCGCGGGACCGCTTCAACGAGGCGTCTCACCTGTGTTCTTCAGAGATCGCAAGCGCCCTCTGCGCCTTTTTGTTGAAATCGTCGGTCAACTCGGTCATCCGGCAGATGTCGCGGTACAGTTCGGACGCGCGGCCCGGATCATAATCCTGATAGAGTTGCGCCTTCAGAAATAGTTTTTGCACCAGTTTCGGCTTTTCGAGCATCCAGACGGCGCATTCCATCCGGTCGGGGTCCTCGGCGAAGCACTTCTGGTACCACCCGTCGGCCTCGCCGTAGCGGCCCCGTTTTTCTGCCCGGACCGCCGACAGATAATAACCCCACGCGCGTATGGCCTTGCTTTGACCCCGCCAAATGCTCCCACGCGGCGCGATGATGGCATCGATCATGTCGGCGTTCGCGAGAGATCGTAGCAACCACTCGCCTTCTCCGGCACGCACCGCTTCATGGACCTTTTCAAGCGTCTTGCTGAAGGCGACGATCTGCGCGCGCAGCAACACCGCCTCGTCGGCCATCGAGGTGCCTTCCAGCAATTTCTTGACCTTCTCGATCTCGGCGAGCGCCTGCGGATACTCGCCGGCCGCATAGAGCCGGACCGCATCGTTCAATACGAAGGTCCTCACCTCGCCCGACGACACCGATCGGAGAGGAATGGCACACAAGACAACGACGAGGAACATCCTCGCCAATGTCCGTGTCACGCTGATCCCAACAAGATGACGGCACATGACCTCCTCCTTCTCACCAGTGAGTAAAGACCGCGCTTTTCTCGAGGAGTGGGAGTGTCGGAACAGGGGCAGATTCTTACCGTGGAGTAGCCATCCAAACGCTGAGAAGGAACCACCGTTGGTCCTGACGGACGAGGGCGGCGAGCGCGGAGATCCATACCATCGAGTGGCAAAGAGCGGAGGGGTCGTTAATCGAATCCAATTTCAGTATAACACTTTCGTGCGAGAATGCAAGCGGTATCTTGGGGGTGTCAGGCCGAAGAATCCTTCGCCTTGGTGGCAGCATCGGCCGCCCGTTTCTTCTCGAGAAGATCCTTCACATCGGGCATCGGAAGCGCGAAGGGGCCATAAGGGCCCGCCGCAGTGAGGTTCAGCAGATAGGCCCGTGTCGAGTGAATAAGGAGCGGAAGCGCAAAGAAAACGGTCTCTTCGCGTTTCAACTCATCGGTAGCAGATGGCTCGGTCGCGAACTCGAAAAGGCCCTCGGCAACTATCTCGAACCGATAACCGGGCAGTTTCCCCTGACCATTGGCTAGTATCCGCACCACGATCCGCAACAGCCGCGGCTCGTTAGGTACCGCAAAGACATTGAAGTCGAGGTCGAGCGGCAACGGGGGCAGTTTCTTTTCTTTGCGGTCGGGTGGCACCGGGATGGTCTCGAGGCGCACCGACGGCACGACGAACTTCTTAAGATCTATGGGCGCACGCTTAACTTCCATGGTCCGCTCCGCCTCACTGCGTTGTCAGCCGCTGATAGTAAGCATAGCCATAGGAAACATCATCGTAGAGGAAACTGGCAGGAGCACCGGTAATGCCGTCATAAAGCATACCGTCCTCCCAAGTACCGAAGGCCGTGGGATAATCGCCGACGGCGGGGGCGGTATCGGCCGCATAACCGACGCTGTAGGAGGATCCCCAGCGCACGCCGACATAGTAATAATTCCCGGCGGTCAAGGGGACCGAAAGGTCGCCTGATGAGTAGAAAGCACCACCGGACATGCTAGGGGTCGCAGTCACGCTTTCGAGCGGGTAGTAGGTTCCGTCAAGCGTGGTCGATTCGTAGACCTCAAAGTAGATCGTCGGGGTACCGGTGTAGGTCAGGTATACCTCTATCTCGGTCAGGAGACGAGAAGTGGCGCAGGAATAGAAATTGCCACGCATGCGACTTGTGCCACCGGTCATGGGTTCGGTGCTCCCGACGGTATCGATGACCGCCCCCGCGGTGTCTTCATCGGGCACCACATCGTCATCCGGGACCACGATCACTTCATGCGCCGCACAGGCGGCCTCCCAAGTAACACCTCCGACGAGCAGACCGTCAAGTGTCGCCCCCGCCGAGTTGATGGCGATGTTGTTCATTCCCTCTTCAAAATGCCAGAGACCGATGGTGTTCGATTCATTGCTCAGCCGCTTGGCCGGCGTGAACGAGCCGGTATAACGCGCCACGCTCGATATCCGTATCTCGTCGATCAGTCCATCGAAATAACTCGGCGTACTCGACCGGCGCGAACCGAAGAAGAGGTTCTCGCTGTTCGCGTAGGACTCGCTCGATGCGGTCGTCGACGAACCCGACACCCCGTTGATGAAGGTAGTGAGCGAAGACCCGTTCCTGACGAGCGCGACATGGTACCATTCGCCGTTAGCCGGTTCCGTGACGGCAGAAGCAGAGTAAAAAGAACCGGCGTTGTAGTAGTACCCACCGTACGGGACGCCATAATTAGCGCCGTACAGGTAGTAGGCGGGGTAACTTGTCGTCCCTCCCTTACGGATGATCGCCGACTGAGCGGTGCCTGTATCCTGATTGACCCATGCCTCGATGGTCCAGTTGCCGGTCAAGTTGAGCAGGGCGTTGTGGGCCACTTCGACATAGCCGGTCGAACCGTCGAGCCGCACCGAGCCGCACGGTTGAACGATATCGTTGTCGGGAAGGATATCGGCCTCGGCATTATCGATATCGACCGTATCGAGGTCAGGCTGCACATCGGTCGTGTCGGGTATCCAGTCATCGACCACATCCGGGTCGGGCTGCACATCGGCCGTGTCGGGGTAGGTCGTGTCGTCATCGGCGACAAGTTCTTCGCAGGTAGCGGTGTCATAACCGAGACAGGTGTCAAGACAGTAGGCCTTACCCGCCTTGTACTTCCCCGGATCTATATCGACGCAATCGGTGAGTTCCTCGGTGTCGCACACCTCGGGGAAATCGACATCGCCGTCGCCGCAGTCGTATTCGTATTCCTCGCAGGTCACCGTGTCCCAGCCAAGACAGCTGTCCAGACAGGCCGCCTTGCCCGCTTTGTACTTCATCGGGTCTATCTCGGTGCAGTTCTTCAGCCCGCC
>JAKLFG010000077.1 GCA_022711315.1 bacterium
TTCGCGACACCTTCGGCCAGTCGCGCAATAACTACGACAAATTGGGCCATTTCTTTCAAGGTTTCGTCCCGGCGCTCATCGCCCGCGAACTGCTGGTGCGACTAGAGGTGGTGAAGGGGCGCGGTTGGCTTGGCGTTATCGTCGTGTCACTATGCGCTACCATCAGCGTCTTCTACGAGTTCCTTGAGTGGGGCGTCGCGGTGGCGACCGGCGAGGCGGCCGACGCCTTCCTCGGGACGCAGGGGTATGTATGGGACACCCAGTCCGACATGCTCTACGCCACCATCGGCGCGACGGTCGCCGTCCTCTTCATGAGCAAACTCCACGATAAGGCGATGAAGAAACTGATGGACCGGAACGATGCCGGATAATAAAAGGTCTATGTCTTTGTTACCATAGAGAGGAATCCGAGGAGGCGCCCATGACCAGATATCTTTTCATCTTTGCCGCCCTGCTGGCGACGATCGTCGGATGCGAAGGGGAAGGAGCGGCGTTCTACCTCTCCCGCGTGAGTGATTGCGGCGGATTCGATGCCCCCACTGTTCGCCTGTTCGCGGTTGAAGAGTGCGACGAGATGCTGACATGGACCTACGATAAGGCGGGCCGAACACTAACCTTGCTAAATAGCGATGTCATCCTTAACTGCGGCGCGGAGGGAGCGGGGGATGTTGAAGTGGTTAAAGATGAAGGAAAATATAAAATAGTCGAGTGGTCGCGGCCCGAACTGACCGCTAACTGCATGTGCCGCTTCGACTATGAGACGACGCTGAAGGATATTGCGCCCGGCACGCTGACAATGGCCGTGGTGCAGCATTTTCTGGAGTACATCGTATCCGACGACGCGAGAACGGAAGATCCCGGCGAAAGGATCATCTGGTCGGGGACGCTTGACCTGTCGCAGGGGAGCGGAGTTTTTTTCGTTAAAACTCAAGATTATTGCTGGTAGACGCCCATGATCAGATACTTTTTCATCTTTGCCGCCCTGCTGATAGTCGTTGTGGGGTGCAAAGACGACGGGACAAATGAAGATGCGTGTCCTGACGGGATAATATACAATGATTGTAGCCTTGGCGGCGCCTGCGGCGACCCCACAACCGCCAGCAAATGTGTCGGAGATGTCCTTCTTTACTGCAGAGTCCCGACCGATCCCTGCTGGCGCGGGTCTCAGAAATTCGAAAAAGATTGTGCCGCCTCGGGTCTTCGTTGTTTCAGCGCCGAGGAAAACGGGTGCGGTGGGAGGTGCCTTCCCGTTACTGACTCAGAGCCGGACGAACTTCCCGACGACGATGTTTTCCTGTCCGATATTTAACAGAAGAACTTACTTGTTCAGCACCTTGGTGTTCGGCGGGACATCCTGCATGGTCCAGGTGTTGCCGCCAATGACCGAGTCGTGTCCTATCGTGATGCGGCCGAGGATGGTCGCGTTCGAGTAGATGATGACATTATCCTCGACTATCGGGTGGCGCGGGACCCCCTTGATGGGGTTGCCGTCCTTGTCGAGCGGGAACGATTTCGCGCCGAGCGTGACCCCCTGATATATCTTGACGCCCCTGCCGATGACGGAGGTGCCGCCGACCACGATGCCGGTGCCGTGATCCATGAAGAACTTCTCGCCTATCTGCGCGCCGGGATGGAGGTCGATGCCGGTCTTCGAGTGGGCTATCTCGGTGATGATGCGCGGGATGAGCGGAACCTCGAGTTCATGCAGTTCGTGGGCGATGCGGAAGTTGGTCATCGCGTAGATGGAGGGGTAGCAGTATATCGTCTCGCCGTGGCTGGTGGCCGCCGGGTCGCCCTCGTAGGCCGCCTCGACATCGGTCGCGAGCAGGCGCCGCACCTCGGGGAGCCGTTCGATGAACCGCGTTGCCTTCTCACGCGAGGTGGTTTCGCAGTGGCGGCACTCGGTCTCGTCGCCTATATCGCACGAGAAGCACTGGCCGCGCTTTATCTCCTCGGCGAGGAGCGCGTAGGCGCGGTCGAGTTTCGCGCCGATGTAGTATTTGAGGTTCTGCTGGGTGAGGTCCGATTCGCCGTAGTAGCCGGGGAACAGCACCTGTCGGAGCATCTCGACGATCTCGGCGAGCGTATCGACCGAAGGCATCGGGGTGTTGTGGTGCGACAGATGGGCGAGCGAGCGATACTTCTCGACGAGCGAAAGTTCGGCGACGACGGCGTCGAACGGGGTCTTCATCTTCGCGGCGATCATGGGGCCCTCCGTTACGGGGAATGAGAACAGGGGCGATTCTAGTCCCTCCGGATGCGATGTCAAGGAACGGGCCGCCGGGGGAGGCCGCTTTTTGTTTGCCAAACCGGGCGGTATCTGTTATAGAGTGCGCCGATGGAAAGAAAAGACCTCACACACTCAGCGTCTGACCTCGCGGTGTTCGACCCGGCGGTCGTCCGCCGCGCGGCGGAAGGCGACACCGTTTTCGAACGCGCCCTGCTCGCGCTATTCCTCGACGACACCGCCCAGCGCGTGACGCGGATAGGGGAACTGGTCCACGACGGCGGCGACCCCGCCGCCCTGCGACTCGAGGCGCACACCGTCAAGGGCTCCTGCGGCAACATCGGGGCGCCACGCCTGCGCGAGGCGGCGTCCCTGCTCGAAAAGGCGGCGGCCGAAGGGCGGGGCTCCGAATGCCCGGCGCTCGCGGCGGCGGTCGCGGCGGAGTTCGAACGGGCCGCAGGGGTCATAGCGGCCTATCGCGACACCCTGCGGGAGGGGCGATGAGCGCGAGCAACAACATCAAGGCCCTGCTGGGGCTTGTCGTCACCGTTATCCTGTTCTGGCTCCTGTTCCGGCAGGTGGATGTTCTCCTGTTCCTGCGGTATCTCGCCGAGAGCCGGTGGTCCTATGTGCTTGCCGGCGTGGTCCTGTACCTTTTCTCCTTCATCGTGCGCGGCCTCCGGTGGCGGGTCCTGCTCGGCCACCTGAAAAAGGTGCCGCTTCCCGAGGCGATACGGCTCGTGATGGCCGGCTACGCGGTCAACAATGTCCTGCCGGGACGCATCGGCGAGTTCACGCGCGCCTACCTCGCGGGCAACCGTAACGGCATATCGCGCACCGCCGCCTTCGCCTCGATATTCGTCGAACGGGTCTTTGACGGGCTCACGGTGTTCCTGATACTCGCGGCGCTCCTGTTCACCTATCCGTTCCCCGGATGGGTGCGGGTGCTTGCCGAGACGGCGGGGATACTGTTCGTGTCGCTGTTCCTGTTCGTCCTGTTCAGTTCGTTCTCCGACCTCCCGGTGCGGTTCATCCGCGCGATGTCAGAACGGGTGCCCCGCTGGCTCGCCCTGCCGCTCGGCCTGCTCGAAAAGTTCATGCGGGGGACACGGGCGATCGAATCGCTGGGGCAACTCGCCATGGTGCTGCTCCTGTCGTTCGCCGTCTGGAGCGTGGAACTGGGCGTCTATGTGCTCATCGTCAAGGCGTTCGGCGTGCAGATGCCGGTCATCGCCTACCTGCTCATGCTCGTGACGGTCAACATGGGGATGCTCATCCCCTCGACCCCGGGCGGACTCGGCGTCTTTCAGTTCGCCGTCGTCAAGTCGCTGGAGATATTCGCCGTCATGACGACGCTCGGCATGGCGGTGGCGCTCGTGCTCCACATGGCCCAGATCGTGCCGGTGACCATCATCGGCATCATATGGCTCTGGCGCAACCATGTGTCTATCGCGTCGCTGGAGAGGGAAAAAAAGGACGAGGGCGGGAACGGCGCTACTTGATGCGCATCTTGTAGAACGAACGCCACACGAAGACGAAGGCGACGATCAGGAAGAATATCCCGACATAGGGCGCTATGGTCCGGAAATCGGGCGCTATCGCTATCTCCATCGCGAGCAGGCCGAACAGGGTCGTGAACTTGATGATGGGGTTCATCGCGACCGACGAGGTGTCCTTGAACGGGTCGCCGACCGTGTCGCCGACCACGCACGCCTCGTGCAGGGTCGATCCCTTCTCTTTCAGGTCGACCTCGACCACCTTCTTGGCGTTGTCCCAGCAGCCGCCGGCGTTCGCCATGAATATCGCTTGGAACAGGCCGAACAGCGCTATCGAAAGGAGGTAACTCACAAAGAAGGACACCGCCTCGTTGCCGCTGGTGGGAGAGGAGAGGAAGGCGAAGGCGAGGGCGAACGAGAATATCGCGATGAAGATGTTGAACATGCCGGCCTGCGCGTACTGGGTGCAGATCCTGACGACCTCCTTCGATTTCTCGGTGGAGGCCTTGAGGTCGGCGTTCGGGTCGAGATCGATGTTCTTCTTGATGTATTCGACCGCCTTGTAGGCCCCCGCGACGACCGCCTGTATGGAGGCGCCGGTGAACCAGTAGATGACCGCGCCGCCGCAGAGGAAGCCGAGGATGGTGTAGGGATTGAGTTCCGAAAGGATGATCTGCGGGTCTATGCCGAGCGTGTTCCGGATGACGAGTATGAGCGAGAAGATCATCGTGGTCGCGCCGACCACCGCCGTGCCGATGAGGACCGGCTTGGCGGTCGCCTTGAAGGTGTTGCCCGCGCCGTCGTTCGCCTCAAGATAGTATTTCGCCTTTTCGAAATCGGGCTTGAAGCCGAAATCCTTCTCTATCTCCTTATCGATATTCGGCATGGTCTCGATGAGCGACAATTCGTAGACCGACTGGGCGTTGTCGGTCACCGGGCCGTAGGAATCGACCGCTATCGTGACCGGCCCCATGCCGAGCATGCCGAACGCGACGAGGCCGAACGCGAAGATGGAGGGGAATATCATGAGTTCGGAGAGCCCGAAGCCGCTCGCGTAGTAGGCGGCGAACATGAGCCCGCAGAAGACCATGCCCTGCCAGAAGGCGCTGAAGTTGCCGGCCACGAGGCCCGACAGGACATTGAGCGACGCGCCGCCTTCGCGGGAGGCGTTGACCGTCTCAAGGACATGCTTCGATTTGGGGCTCGTGAAGATCTTGGTGAACTCGGGAATGATGGCCGCCGCGAGCGTGCCGCAGGATATGATGACCGATAGCGTTATCCAGAGGTTGTTCGGCAGGTCGCCGATCATCACATAACTCGCCGCGAAGGTGACGAGTATCGAGACGATCGAAGTGATCCAGACGAGCACGGTGAGCGGGTGCTCGAAATCCATATCGTCCTTGCCGGCGTAGGTCGCCGCGGTTATCGCGCGGTTCAGCCAGAAAGCGACCACCGAGGTGATGACCATCAGGATGCGCATCACGAATATCCAGGTCAGCAGGGTCGCCTGATGCTCGACGCTCGACACGGCGAGCACGATGAACGATATGAGCGCGACGCCGGTGACGCCGTAGGTCTCGAAGCCGTCGGCGGTCGGGCCGACCGAATCGCCCGCGTTGTCGCCGGTGCAGTCGGCAATGACGCCGGGGTTGCGCGGGTCGTCCTCTTTTATCTTGAAGACGATCTTCATGAGGTCGGACCCGATGTCTGCGATCTTGGTGAAGATGCCGCCCGCGACGCGGAGCGCCGAGGCGCCGAGCGATTCGCCGATGGCGAAGCCGATGAAGCAGGCCCCCGCCGCTTCACGCGACACGAACAGCAGGATGATGAGCATCATGATGAGTTCGACGCAGACGAGCACGACGCCGATGGACATGCCGGCGTCAAGCGGGATATTGAGCAGTTTTATCGGCTTGCGCTCGAGCGACGAGAACGCCATGCGGGAATTGGCGAGCGTGTTCATCCGGATGCCGAACCACGCGACGCCGTACGACCCGAGTATGCCGACCACCGACCAGAGGAGTATCATGAGGACGGTGCCGAAGCCGTTGTGCTGGAGATAGCCGAAATAGAACGCGATGCAGACCGCGATGAGCACTTCGAGGATGATGAGGAACTTGCCCTGCTGGAGCAGGTAGGTCTTGCAGGTCTCGAAGATGGTCTGGGAGACATCCAGCATCGCCTTGTGGGCGCGGATGTTCTTGACCTTGAGGTACTGCCACAGGCCGAACCCGAGGCCGAGGAAACAGACGACGAACCCGAGCAGGAGCAGGTTGTTCTGCGCGGCCGACAGGTTCGGGATCACAAGGTCCGCCTCGCTCGCCGTCGCGAGGAGCGGGATCAGGAACATCGTCAACATCGTAGCGAGCCGTCTCATGGGATATCCTCCATAGTGCAAGAATGGTTTCTTCCAAACCGCCGCAACTTTAGCGAAAAGGGGCGTAAAAAGTCAAGAAAACGGTCCGCGTGACAAAGAAGCGGCGCTTCCATTGACCCGTCGTCCCTTTCTCGCTATAGTAGTGCGTCAGTGACCGACCATTTGTGGAGGAGACACCCATGTTCCCGCGTAGCAATCCCCGCCTGACCGCCGCATGGCGCGACTTGGAGGCCCACGCCGCCACGATGAGCACGGTCTCCCTGCGCGACCTGTTCGTCGACGACCCGTCCCGCGCCGGCCGCTTCTCGCGCTGGCTGGAGGACATCGTCGTGGACTGCTCTAAGAACATCATCACCGACGAGACCCTGCGCCTGCTCTGCGCGCTCGCCGCCGAATGCGGCGTGAAGGAGGCCCGGGACGCGATGTTCGCGGGAGAACTGATAAACGAGACCGAAGGCCGCGCGGTGCTCCATGTCGCCCTGCGGAACCGGTCGGACCGCCCGATGACGGTGGACGGCGTCGATGTCATGCCCGCGGTAAAACGCGTGCTCGGCCAGATGCGCGATTTTTCCGAACAGGTCATCGGCGGCGCGTGGAAAGGCTACTCCGGCCGGTGCATCACCGATATCGTGAACCTCGGCATCGGCGGGTCGGATCTCGGCCCGGTGATGGTCTGCGCGGCGCTCCGGCCTTACTGGAAGGGGGGCATCACGCCCCATTTCGTATCGAACATCGACGGCACCCATATCGTTGAGACGCTGAATGGGCTGAATCCCGAGACGACGCTCTTCATCGTCGCCTCGAAGACCTTCACGACGCAGGAGACGATGACCAACGCCGAAACGGCGCGCCGCTGGCTGCTCGACAAGGCAAAGGATGAAAAGTCGGTCGCCCGGCATTTCGTCGCCGTTTCGACCAATGCGAAGGAGGTCGCGAAGTTCGGGATAGATACCGCCAATATGTTCGAGTTCTGGGACTGGGTCGGCGGCCGTTATTCGCTCTGGTCGGCCATCGGTCTGTCCATCGCCTGCACGATAGGGGCCGACCGGTTCGAGGAACTGCTCGCCGGCGCCCACGCCATGGACGAACATTTCCGCGTGGAGCCGTTCGAGCGCAATATCCCGGTCATCCTCGCTCTGCTCGGCGTCTGGTACAACAATTTCTTCGGCGCGCACAGCGAGGCGATACTGCCCTACGACCAGTATCTGCACCGGTTCGCCGCCTATTTCCAGCAGGGCAACATGGAATCGAACGGCAAATCCATAGACCGCAACGGTCTGCCGGTGACCTACGAGACCGGGCCGATCATCTGGGGCGAGCCGGGGACCAACGGCCAGCACGCCTTCTATCAACTCATCCATCAGGGAACGCGGCTCATACCGTGCGACTTCATCGCCCCCGCTATCAGCCACAACCCGGTCGGCGACCACCACCGTAAACTGCTCGCGAACTTCTTCGCGCAGACCGAGGCGCTCATGATGGGCAAGACGGCCGACGAGGTGCGCGCCGAGATGGAGCGGGCGGGGAAGAGCGCTGAGGAGATCGAGCGGGTCCTGCCGTTCCGCGTTTTTTCGGGCAACCGGCCCACCAACTCGATACTGTGTCACAAGATCGACCCGCGGACGCTCGGCATCCTGATAGCGATGTACGAACACAAGATATTTACGCAGGGGGTCATCTGGAACATCTACAGTTTCGACCAGTGGGGGGTCGAACTCGGCAAACAACTGGCGAACCGGATACTGCCCGAACTCGAGGGCGACGAGCCGGTCACCGGCCACGATTGCTCGACGCTGGGGCTCATAAACGCCTACAAACAGTTGCGCAAAGGGTAGGGACCGATGCGGCCGTTCCTGCTCCTCCTGCTCGCGCCGCTTTTCCTCGCGGCCGCCGATACCTCCTATGACCTGACCGACGGCACCGCGCTCGACCGCGCGACCGGGCTCCGGTGGCAGCGCGGCACGGCCGACCGTCCGATGACCTATCGCGATGCGGAACGGTACTGCCGCGACCTGTCGCTCGAAGGCCGCGACGACTGGCGCCTGCCCGACCTCGCCGAGTTGCGGACGCTCATCGTCGGTTGCGCGGGGAGCCGCCCCGGCGGCGCCTGTCCGGTCGACGAGGGGAGCGGCGGGTGCGGCGGCGACGGGTGCCTTCACTCGAAATGTTACGACAAGAACAACTGTGCCTGCGCCGAAGGAAAGGGGCCCGGCGAGGGGGGCAGGTATCAGGCGGCCGGCGTCTGGCGCGGCGCGGAGAGCCGTTTCTGGTCGGCCACCGGGCGCGATGACTGCCCCGGAAGTTCGTGGCGCGTCAATTTCCTCAAAGGGGCGGTCGGATACGACGAACGCAACAACCTCAACGCGGTGCGCTGTGTCCGCGAAGAACGGAACGGGGCGAAACGATGAAATACCTCGGTGCGCACTCAAACCTCACCCGCCGCTGCGCGGCTGCCCTCTCCAGAGTGGCGAGGGCTACAGCGGACCCCCTCTCCGCACCGGAGAGGGGTGGGGTGAGGTTGCTACAGTTGGTCCCTCGTTCGTTTTTATGTGTCATCGCCACTCAAAACCTCACCCGCCGCTGCGCAGCCGCCCTCTCCAGAGTGGCGAGGGCTACAGCGGACCCCCTCTCCGCACCGGAGAGGGTTGGGGTGAGGTTGCAAAAAGACGCCCTTTTCCTTTTCCTCCCTCTTCGCACCGGAGAGGGTTGGGGTGAGGTTGAACTTCTTGGCGGACTTTCCGCATGAAATCGATAGTTCGCGCACAGAAGGTCATGCCGGAGAAGAAAGAACTCGCCAGAAACTTACGAAAGGAGATGACGCCTGCCGAAGAGAAAATATGGCATCTGATCCGCAACGGTCAGGTGAACGGCAGAAAGTTCAGGAGGCAACAGGTCATAGATGGCTTTGTTGTTGACTTCTTCTGTTCGGAACTGAAGCTCATCATCGAGATCGACGGTGACATCCATGCCTTTAAAAAAGAATATGATTCAGCACGGGAAGAGCACCTGCGCACACAGGGTTTTGCTGTAGTGCGGTTCACGAACAATCAGATATTTGAAGAGCTGGAGACGGTCAAGAATGCGCTCCATGAGGTGACGAAATGATGCCGCTGTGCGTTGTCTACACAAAACTCACCCACCGCTACGCGGCCGCCACCAACTCAAACCTCACCCACCGCTACGCGGTCGCCCTCTCCAGAGTGGAGAGGGCTACATCGGACCCCCTCTCCGCACCGGAGAGGGCTGGGGTGAGGTTGCAGAAGACACCGCTCCTTCCGCGCTACTCCCTCTCCGCACCGGAGAGGGCTGGGGTGAGGTTGAAAATCGGCGTGGCATTCCTATCACTTTGTCTGCTTCCCCTCATTTCTAGCGCCTGCCAATCCATGAAGAACGCCCGGCCTCTGGAAGAGGTTGACGCCGTCAAAGTAGCAAAAGAATATCTGGACACGATCCGCGATGATGATGGTTTTATATATGTAGATTATGCAAACAAGGAGATTTTTGCAGAGACAATATCAAAAGAAAAGATGAGGAATTCAACTAGCAAAGATTGTTATGATGTTGAAAGGGGAAAATGGGGTCAATGGTTGCTAGGAAAGAATTATTGGCACATTCGATTCTTTGAAAACAACCTTCGAACAAAAGGTGGTGCGATGAATGTGTTCATCGACCAAGATGAACAAGAGGTGATCTGCATCATAGGTGAAAAATGACCAAATTCATCGGCGCCCATGTCAGCGCCTCCGGCGGCGTCGAGATGGCGCCGCGCAACGCCCACGCCATCGGCGCGACCGCCTTCGCCCTCTTCACGCGCAACCAGAAGCAGTGGAGCCCCAAGCCGCTGACGGCGGAGAACATCGCGGCGTTCAGAGCGGCCTGCGTCGAACTCGGCTATGGCCCCGATCAGATACTGGCGCACGACGGCTATCTCATTAATCTCGGTCATCCCGAGGAAGAGGGCCTCGAAAAGTCGCGCGCCGCGTTCCTCGACGAGATGAAGCGGTGCCAACTGCTCGGCATCGAACTTCTCAATTTCCATCCCGGCAGTCATCTCGGCAAAATAACGGAAGACGAATGCATCGCCCGTATCGCGGAGTCGCTGAACATCGCCCATGAACGGGTGCCGGGGGTGACGACCGTCATCGAGAACACCGCAGGGCAGGGGACCAACATCGGCCACCGGTTCGAACATATCGCCGCGATCATCGACCGGATCGCCGACAAAACGCGGGTCGGCGTCTGCATCGACACCGCCCACACCTACGCCGCCGGCTACGACATCCGCGAGGCGGAGGGCTACGAGCGGATGTGGCGCGATCTCGACCGCATCGTCGGGCTCCGCTACCTGCGCGGCATGCACATCAACGACTCGAAAAAGGCGCTCGCGACCCGCGTGGACCGGCACGACCACCTTGGCGCGGGGACGCTCGGGATCGACTTTTTCCGCCGTCTCATGCGCGACGACCGGCTCGACGGCATTCCGCTCATACTCGAAACGCACGACGAGTCGAAATGGGCTGAAGAGATAGCGCTTCTGCGGAGTTTCGCGTCATGACAACACCGCTCGTGTCGGCCGTCGTCGCCGTCTACAACGGCGAACGCTACATCCGCGCCGCCATCGAGAGCCTGCTCGCCGACCACCTGCGCGACCTTGAGGTGGTGGTCGTTG
>JAKLFG010000078.1 GCA_022711315.1 bacterium
GGCACAGCCGAGCGGGTTGCCGCCGAAGGTCGAGCCGTGGGAGCCGGGGGTGAAAACGCCCATGATGTTCTTGTTGGCCGCTACCGCCGAGACGGGGAACACGCCGCCGCCGAGCGCCTTGCCCATGATGATGACATCGGGCTCGATTCCGTCGTGCATGAAGCAGAATTTCTTGCCGGTACGGCCGAAGCCGGTCTGCACCTCGTCGGCGACGAGCAGGACATTATGTTTGGTGCAGATCTCGCGCAGTTTCTTCATGTAGCCGTCGTTCGGGACAAAGACGCCAGCCTCGCCCTGAATGGGTTCCACGAGCACGCCGACGGTGTTCTTCGTGATCGCCTTCTCGACCGCGTCGGTGTCATTGTAGTCGACATGGACGAAGCCCGGCGTGAAGGGACCGTAGTTGTTGTAGGCGTCGGGATCGGTCGAGAAGCCGACGATGGTGGTGGTGCGGCCGTGGAAATTCTCGCGCATGACGATGATCTCGGCCTTGTCCTTTTCGACCTTCTTGATCTCGTAGCCCCAGCGTCGGGTGAGTTTGATGGCTGTTTCGACCGCCTCGGCGCCGGTGTTCATCGGCAGGACCATATCCTTGCCGGTGTATTCGCAGAGCCGTTTGGCGAACACGGGCCACTTGTCGTTGAAGAAAGCGCGGCTCGTGAGCGTCAGCACATCGGCCTGTTCCTTGAGCGCCTTGATGATGGCGGGGTGACGGTGCCCCTGATTGACCGCCGAATAGGCCGACAGGCAATCAAGGTATTTCTTCCCTTCCGGATCCCAGACCCATGCACCCTCGGCGCGGCTGATGACCACTTCGAGCGGGTGGTAGTTATGCGCCCCGTAGTGATGCTCCATCTCGATGAGTTCGCGCGAGGTGAGTTTCTTCGGCTCTTTGCAGTTCTTGTCGCAACAACATCCCATGACTCGACTCCTTTCAAACGGTTATTGAACACGGAACGAAGCGAGTCTAGCAGGGAACCCGGTTAAGGCAAGAATTTTGGGAAGGTACGGGAGAACCGCCTATTTCTTGACGAGCACCGCGCCGTAGCCCGGTTTCATCGTGATGGTGACGAAACAGCGGCCGTCCTGCTCCTTGACCGGATAAGTCTTCTGGGGGCCGCCGCTCATGTCCTTGAATTTCGCCTTGGCCGACAGGTCCTTGTCGACGGTGATGTGCGCCGTGACCTCCGCTTTGCCGAGATTGAGCACGAACACCGTTTCGTCGAACCCGCCGAGGTTCGAAAAGGCGATGAGCCCGGTGTCGCTGAGTACCTGCCAGAATCCGCCGTCCACCGATATCTCACGGTAATAGCGGGCCCCCTCCTGTCGCACATACTCGGTCAGAAAATCGATCTTCTTCACCATGTCGTTCCCCCTTGGTGATACATTCGGTTACTAAAAAACGGATAGCGGGGGCATTGTAGGGGGGAAGCCCCGATTGTCAATGAATTTTTTGCCCGGACCCGAGCGCTACTTCTTCAATTCTTCGAAATTCTTCATGATATCGCTCACCCGTATCTTGCGGAGCGACACTTCGAGGAGTGCGCGCACTTCGCCGGTCAGCGAGCGGAACCGGCAGTGCTCGTCGTGGCAGATCGGTTCGAGGAACAGGCAGGTGTTGGTCGGGAGCGGTCCCTCGATGATGGTGACAAGATCGTAGGCGGTTATGTCGCTCGGCTTCTTGGCGAGCGTGAACCCGCCGCGCGCGCCGCGCTTCGAATGAAGGAGTTTTTCCTTGACGAGCGGCTGGAGTACCTTCGCGAGGTAGGTCTCCGACACCTTGAGGTCCTTCGCCATCCGTTTGACCGATGCGTTCCGATCGGAGGCCGCGATGTAGGCGAGCGCGTGGATCGCGATGTTGACCCGTTCCGAGATGTTCAACAGTTTGTTCATGGCCGTGCCCTCTTTCCTATGATCACACTAAAATGTCCTCCGGCGGCAGGTGCCCTTTTTTCTCCACGAGTTGCAGTCGGACGCGGCCGAGGGCGTCGGTCAGTTCGTTCGGTATCTTCGCGCCGTAGAATTCCTGTATCTTCCGTTCCGCCTCGTCGTATTTCTCGGCGAGGAGTTTCCACTGGAAGTTGCTTTTGCAGAGCATCAGTTTGATGTCTATGTCGTTCAGCGATTTCATGAAGATGCGGATGTCCATCTTAGCCCTTCGCTTTCTTCCACGCCTCGAAATCGGGGATGTCGAAGGCCGAGATGTAGTACTGGGTCAGGTATTCGCGGAACCGTTCCTGATCCGAGAGCACCTTGAAGCCGTGTTTCTTGTCGATATATTTGACCGCTTCCATGTAGATCTTGTCGAAATTCGAGCGACCGACCCGCATCTTCGCCTTGTCTATCTCCATTGAGACGAAGGTGCGGTACGCCTTCATCAGGCCGTCGTCGTCCAGATGTATCGCCGTCCGGCCGGGGATCATCTCCTCGACGGGTTCTTCTACGGGAGCTGGCCTCTCTTTCGCCGCGGGACGGCCGCGCCCCTTCGGCGGCTGTTTCTTCTCCGGCTCTTTCGCTTTCTTTTCGTCGCGTCCGGCCTCCTTACCTTTCTTCGGTTCCTCCTTCTTGCCGCCGCGCGGTCTGCCTGTCTGTTTGTCCGGCTGTTTCTGGGGCGCCGGCTTCGCGGGCTCCTTCTCCTTGGCGCGGGGCGCCTTTTCCGGCTCCGCTTCCGGTTCGTCCTTCTTCTTCTCATCGACCTTCTTCATGGTTTCGGGATCGAAGGGGAGATAGAGCGTGTAGGTGCTCTGATACTCCGATATCTTCTCGACGATCGCGAGCCCCCGTTTGCAGATGCGGTCGAGCAGGCGCGAGAACTCTTCCTGAGCCAGTTCGTCGAGGCCGACGCTCTTCTTGAGTCCCGCGCCGAGATAGCCGTAGTTCTTGTGGATGCTGAAGGAGTAGAGGAGCAGTTTGATGTAGAGGGTATATTCGTTCAGCGGGAGCGGTTGAAGGGTACGGGCGAATTCATGCGGGATGACGATGTCTTGCGTGATGACCGTGACCTGTATCTTCTCTATCGGCTCCTCGATGAGCGGCGCTATCCATTCTTCCTTGACCGGCTGGGGTTTGGCGATGACCGGCTGGGGCGCGGGGGCGGGTGGCGGCGTGATGGGCGGCTCGGCCTTTTTCTGCTCGACGGGCGCCGGGGGGCGAATGTCGGGACGGGGTTCGGGCTGGGGAGCCGGTCTCTGTACGGGCGGCTGGTGGTGCTGTTGTTGCCGCTCCTTTTCCCTCTCGCGGTCGCGGTCCCACGAGCGGTGCTCTTGCGGAGGGGCATCGTACCGGTCGTTCCGATCGGTGCGCGGGGGACGGTGGTCGTTCCGTTCGGGCTGGCGGTCGTTCCGGTCGGCATGGTCGAGGCGATCGCGTTGCGGGGGGCGTTCGAACTGGTCGGGGCGGCGGTCGGAACGGGGCTGGTCCTGACGGTCCTGACGGTCGTATCTATCATTATTCCGCTCGGGACGGTCATTCCGTTCGGTGCGATCCTGCCGTTCTTTGGGAGGGTAGGGACGCTCCTCGCGCCGGGGTTCCGCGTGACGGTCGGGTCGTTCCGATTGCCGGTCGCGGGGGTGAGGCGGTCTCGATCCGTTCTCGTCGGCGACCTTTTTCAGGTACCGGATGATCTCCTCCTTCGCCTTTTCCTTCACTGCTTCGGAGATCGCTTTCAAAATGCCCATGCTTTCACCTCGTATGGGGTAGGCTTATAATGTCTCGCGGGTGGCTGCGCCGTTCACGGCAGATCCTGTTTTGCCGAGAAGGTCTTGCAGGCGACCACTTCCTCGCCCTTGTATTTGCAGGCGATGAACCAATAATACATCTGTTTCTCGTTCATGACGGAGCGGTACCGGTAGGTCTCGCTTTTACCGTCCTTCGCGAACTCGTCGAGCGCGACCTTCTTCAGGGTGTCGTTCGCGTCGCGACGCAGTTCGAACTTGAAGGGGGCCTCGCGGTTCATCTTGAACGGCGGCTGTATCGCGATGGTGTAATCGACACCGCCCTCCTTCTTCTCGAAACGCACCGTCGCTTCGGCCGGTTTTTCCGTTTTCGGATCCTTTCCCTCGGCCGATATGATCAGGCAAAAGAAAAGGACCGGGAAAAGAGGCGCGACGGATCTCATGCCGCCTCCGAGAAGGTGACGACGATCTTGACGACGCCGAAACGATAGGAATGCTCGATGTCGGCGATGGCATCCTCCTTTCCCTCGATCGGTATCACCTTGAGGTAATCGCCGGTCGCGCGCTCCATGTGGAGGTAGCGGCGGCCGCGCCGGTCGGGCTGTTTCTTGGCGCCGCGGAAGACGAGCATCCCGTTGTGGTGTGATACCTCTATGGTGGAGGCATCGAGGGCCGGGGTCTCGAGAAACAGTATCTGGCGATCGCCGTCGAGATAACTGTCTACGGCGGGCGAGATGACATGGAGTCCCTTTTCGTCCTCTATGTATTCCTCGCTCATGCGGGCGACATAGTGGGCGATGACCCGCTCCATGCTGAGCCGCAGGTCGATGAGTCGCTCTATCTTCATGGGACGCTAACCTCCATAACGGACCCCATTATATGAATAGAAAAAACAAAAAGTCAAAGAAACGGCGGCCTCGGTCCGCAGGAGGAGCACTTTCTTGACCTTATCGGAGCGTGGCGGTACCATGGGCGCGTTCTTTTTATGGAGGTCCGATATGCGCCGTTCGTTCTGGCTCCTGACGCTGGTCCTGCTCGCCGGGTGCGGTCGCGAGGGGATAGATGCCGCCGACCGCGCGGCGACCGCGGCATGGGGGGAACTTTGGGATCGCGCCGGGGAGCGGATCACGCTCATGCGGGAACTCACGCGGGATCTCTGTCCGACCGCCCCGAAAGAGGCGACATCGCTGTGTGGCGCGGTCGAGCGGTCGATCCGTGAAGAGGACGCGGAGGGAAAAGGAGAGCGTCCGGCGGAAAATGATCGCGATGCGGTCGGCCGGGCCGGGAAACGGTACCGGGAGTGGGGGTATCATGCCGAATCGTTGCGCTCTCTGCGTAAAGGTCCGGTCGGTGAGGACCCGGTGGTGGCGGCGCTGATCGACCGCGTCCTCGCGGGCAACGAACGGGCGCTCGCGGCGCGCGACCGTTACAACGACGCGGTGCTGGCCTACAATCGGGCGCTCGCCACCTTTCCCGAAAGCGTGACCAATAATCTGCTGTTGCATCTTGAGCCGCGGGCGTCGTTCGCCGAGAGCCGACAGTTCCGGAGGGATCTGCCGGCCCGGAGATAGAGGTCCTTCAGGCGTTCATCGCCTTCAGGAAATCGTCGTTGGTCTTGGTCCGGCCCATCTTGTCGAGCAGGAATTCCATCGAATCGATGACATTGAGCGGGTGGAGCAGTTTGCGCAGTATCCACACGCGGTTGAGGATCTCCTTTTCGAGCAGGAGTTCCTCTTTTCTCGTGGCCGACTTGTTGATGTCGAGGCACGGGAATATGCGCTTTTCCATCAGTTTCCGGTCGAGGTGGATCTCCATGTTGCCGGTCCCCTTGAACTCCTCGAAGATGACCTCGTCCATGCGCGAGCCGGTATCGATGAGCGCGGTCGCGATGATGGTCAGCGAGCCGCCCTCCTCGATGTTGCGCGCGGCGCCGAAGAATCGTTTGGGCTTATGCAGGGCGTTGGCATCGACGCCACCCGACAGGATCTTGCCCGACGGCGGGACGACGGTGTTGTAGGCGCGGGCGAGACGGGTGACCGAATCGAGCAGTATCACCACATCGTACTTGAATTCGACCATCCGTTTGGCCTTTTCAAGTACCATCTCGGCGACCTGCACATGGCGGGTGGCCGGCTCGTCGAAGGTCGAGGAGACGACCTCGGCCGCGACCGACCGCATCATATCGGTGACCTCTTCGGGCCGCTCGTCGATGAGGAGCACGATGAGTTTCACCTCGGGATGGTTCGCGGTGACGCTGTGGGCGATGTCCTGCAGGAGTACCGTCTTACCGGTGCGGGGCGGCGCGACGATGAGGCCACGCTGACCTTTGCCGATCGGCACGAGCAGGTCCATGATGCGCATCGACATGACCGAGCCCTTCCGCGTCTCGAGATGTATCTTTTCGGTGGGGTAAAAGGGGGTCAGGTTGTCGAACAGGGGGACATGCTTTATCTTGTCGAGTTCGGTCTCGTCGAAGATGCTGTTTATCTTCTGCAGGGCAAAGTAGCGTTCGCCCTCTTTCGGACTGCGGATGTCGCCCTCGACCGTCATGCCGGTGCGCAGGTAGTAGCGCTTGATCATTGCCGGCGGGACATAGATGTCGTCGGGACCCGGAAGATAGTTGTAGCGCGGTGAGCGCAGGAAACCGAAGCCGTCGGGCAGTATCTGCAGGACGCCGTCGGCGGTGATCGCCTCATTGCGGTCGGCAAGTTTCTGGAGGATCTCGAAAATGAGTTCCTGAGACCGTTTGGATGACGCGTTCTCGATGCCGAGATCATCCGCCATCTTCACGATGGCATCGTTCTTGAGGTTCTTGAGTTCTTGAAGATTCATGCAATGCTCCTTACCTTGTCAGGTATGTTGGTTGTTCTCGTCATGCGTTCTTAACACTTTGCTTGCTGGCATGTGTGTTCAAGGCACCGTTCGGTTTGTTGCCGTTTGGGGTGAACCTATGGAGATACGCCGTAAGTACGGGTGTCATCGTATAGCGGGAACGCCGTCTGTCAAGTATTTTCAGTGTTTTTTTCACCGGTCGGAACAGGGTGGCTAGGCGCCTTCCTCTCTCTTTTTGGTTGACTGTCTGAGTATCTTGAGTGGCGGTTCGCCCGACTCGACGACCGCCTTGGTGATGACGATCTCCTTCACGCGGTCCTTCTCTTCGGGCGCCGCGTACATGATGTCGAGCATCATCTTCTCCATGACGCGTCGCAGGCCGCGCGCGCCGGTCTTCAGAGTCACGGTCTGCCGCACGATCTCCTGCAGGGCCTCGTCGTGGACGGTGAGCGTGATGTCATCCATCTTCAGGAGCGCGCGGAACTGCTTGACGAGCGCGTCCTTGGGTTCGGTGAGTATGCGCAGGAGGTCCCGTTCGTCCAGTTCGTGCAAGTGGCCGACGACCGGGAATCGTCCGATGAACTCGGGGATGAGCCCGAACTTGAGCAGGTCCTCCGGCTGAAGTTGGGCGAGGATGTCGCGGTCGGCGACCGCCTTTCTCTTCGCCGTTCGCCCGAACCCGAGTTGCGAGCCGCCGATGCGTCGCGAGATGATCTGGTCGAGCCCGACGAAGGCGCCGCCGGCTATGAACAGGATATTGCTCGTATCTATCTTGATGTATTCCTGCTGGGGGTGCTTGCGGCCGCCCGCGGGTGGGACGCTGGCGACGGTCCCCTCGATGATCTTGAGAAGCGCCTGCTGGACCCCTTCGCCCGACACATCGCGGGTTATCGAGGGGCTATCGGACTTGCGCGCTATCTTGTCGACCTCGTCGATGTAAACGATGCCGCGCGACGCCCGGTCGACATCGAACCCGCAGTTCTGCAGGAGCAGGAGCAGGATGTTCTCGACATCCTCGCCGACATACCCTGCCTCGGTGAGCGTCGTGGCGTCGGCGATGGCGAACGGCACATTGAGCGTCCGGGCGAGCGTTCGGGCGAGCAGGGTCTTGCCGCAACCGGTGGGGCCGGCGAGCAGGATATTGCTCTTCTGTATCTCGACCTCGTCCTGCGCCGCGGCGCCGCGCTGTATCCGCTTGTAATGGTTATATACCGCGACCGACAGGACCTTCTTGGCGTATTCCTGTCCGATCACATGGAGGTCGAGTTCCCTCTTTATCTCGGAGGGGAGCGGCAGGTGCGCGCGGCCCTCGGTCGACGGATCGGCCGCCTCGTCGCGCACGATCTCGCCGCAGAGCGTCACACAGTCGCTGCAGATGAATACGCCGCCCGGCCCTGCGATGATGCGGCCGTTGGGCATGAGTTCCTCCTGAGGTTTGCCGCAGAAGGAACAGCGGATGGGGGTGTCCCGACGGTTGCGCGAGGTCATTTCTTCGTTATGACCTGATCGATGATGCCATAGGCCTTTGCCTCCTCGGGCGACAGGAAATGGTCGCGCTCCATGTCGCGACGCAGATTCTTCTTGTCGGCGCCGGTGTGTTTGGCCATGATATCGATGATGCGCTCCTTGATGGAGAGTATCTCCTTGGCGTGTATCTCGATGTCGGTCGCCTGTCCCTGAAAGCCGCCGAGCGGCTGGTGTATCATGATGCGGGCGTTGGGAAGCGCGAACCGTTTGCCGGCGGTGCCGCTCGCGAGCAGGAGCGCCCCCATGCTGGCCGCCTGCCCGATGCAGATGGTGGTGACCGGCGGTTTGACATACTGCATGGTGTCGTAGATGGCGAAGCCCGCCGTGACGAGCCCGCCGGGGCTGTTGATGTACAGTTGGATGTCCTGCGCCGGGTCCTGCGATTCGAGGAACAGCAGTTCGGCGACGACGAGGTCGGCGAGGTCGTTGGTTATCTCGCCGCTGATGAAGATGATGCGATCCTTGAGCAGGCGTGAGTAGATGTCATACGCGCGCTCCGACTGGCCCTCCCGTTCGACGACGATCGGGACGAGCGATGACAAAGGTCGGTGTTTCATGGGTATCCTCACGGTTGTTCTTTTTTGCTCTCGTCCAGCGGCTTTTCGATAAAGCGCGCCTTCTCGACGAGTTTGTCGATGACCCGCTCGTCACGCAGGGCGAGCCGTTTTTGTTCCCAGCGGCCCTGATCGAGGTAGCGCTTGTAGTGCTCGACGGGGATATGGTAACGGGCCGCCTCCTTTTCTATCTCGCGTTCCACCTCGCGCTCCGACACGGTGACCGAAAGGGTCTCGGCCAGTTGCGAGAGCAGAATGAAGCGGCGTATCGCGGTCTCGGCGTCGCGCGCTATCTTCTGCTTATCTTCATCCGAAAGGGCGCCGCCGGGGTTCTTTTCGAGATGTTCCTTCTCGCGGACCGCGACCTCGGAACTCAGGAGCGACGGCGGCAGGTCGAACGGATGTTCCTTCAGATAGCGGTCGAGGGTAAGATGTCGTTTCTGCTCGAGATTCAGTTCGTCGAGGTAGCGTTCTATGTCGCGCCGTATCTGGTCGCGGAGTTCGGCCACCGTCTTCGCCTTCGGTTCGTGCTGGGCGACGAGTTCATCGGTGAGTTCCGGCAGGCGCGGCTCCTCGACGCTCCGGACCTCGATGGAGAAATCGACCGCCTTGCCGGCGAGGTCCTTGGCGTGGAAGGTCTCCGGGAAATTGACCGTCAGATCGAATTTGTCACCGGCGCGGCGTCCCGCGAGCGCCGCCTCTATCTCGGGGAGGAAATTCTTCTCGCCCAGCAGCACCGGCACATCGGCGCCGGAGAGCCCGGGCCGTTTCTCTCCCTCCACGCTGCCCTCGAAGGTGATGGTCGTGCGGTCCTTCTCCTGCGCCGGCCGGTCGGCCGCCGTGAAGGAGACCTGACGCCGGCGGAACGCTTCGAGTTCGTCGTCGATGAGGTGTTCGCGAAGCGGGATGGGGGTCCACTCTACCATGTATTCCTGCGCCGTCGCGCCGGTGTCGGGGAACACCTCGACGCGGCACGAGAACGAGAACGGCGCGCCGTCGGCAAGCGGGCCGGTCTTATTGATGTCAGCGTAGCGGAACGGGCGCAGTTTTTCCTTTTCGGCGACCTCCTGCAGGCCGCTTTCCAGCAGGTGCTGTTCGGTCTCTTCTCGCACGGCCTTGCCGTAGCGTTGCTGGATGACCGCCGCCGGTATCTTGCCGGGGCGGAAGCCGGGAATGGTGACCGTCAGGGCGAGGCGTTTGAAGGTGCTCCGGAGCCGTTCGTCGACCTCGGAGGCGGGGAAGGCGATCGAGATCTCTTTCTCGGTCGCGTTCAGATGCTTGATCGTGTGCTCCATGTCGTTCCTCGTGACCGTTGTTTCAGTGAAGCGGTATGCCGCGGTGTCCCGATGGGCGCCTCTGGTGCGAGGGGGGGGATTCGAACCCCCACGGTTGCCCGCTGGATCCTAAGTCCAGTGCGTCTGCCAATTCCGCCACTCTCGCGCTTGAAGACCTTTGGGGTATACCGGTCATGCAAAAACCATTGCGGATATAAGATGGTAGGCCCTGAAGGATTCGAACCTTCGACCCACTGATTAAGAGTCAGTTGCTCTACCAACTGAGCTAAGGGCCCACCAAAAATGGGGTGGGTAATGGGACTCGAACCCACAACAGCCGGAACCACAATCCGGTGCTCTACCATTGAACTACACCCACCATACTCGCGATGTGAAAAAACAACCTGGCGTGCCCGAGAGGAATCGAACCTCTGGCCTACTGATTAGAAGTCAGTTGCTCTATCCAACTGAGCTACGGGCACAGTGGTCGGGGTGAGAGGACTTGAACCTCCGGCCACTTGCTCCCAAAGCAAGCACTCTAGCCAACTGAGCTACACCCCGTGTAGCGCGTTGCACTATATGACCAAACGACCCAAAATCAAGTTTTTTTGGGGCGGGTGCATGGTCATGCGGGGCGGGGCCGCATCGCGGCGGCCGACGGACGGTTCACTTCAACTCCTCGAACGGACACACCCCTTCTTTTTCACAGTAACAAGCGATATCTCTTACGACAGGTATTGTCCCGGCAGGCGTTTTCCAAAG